>NZ_JBFRJF010000036.1:0-242968 GCF_041468745.1 Vibrio sp. 10N.286.52.F8 | reverse complement strand
CGTATTTTAGGACGAGACACACAGCCCCGTCCTCAATGTGTAAATACATTTCAGGAAGGGACATTATAAGCACGAAAAGGATATCTACAATGACCTTTATATTAAAATACAATGTCTTAACTCAAATCCTAAACAACTTCCAGAATAATTTTCTCAAGCTTATCTAAGCCTTCGCTGAGTACTTCAGATTCAATAGTTAATGGTGGAAGCAGACGAATTACATTCGCTTTTACACCACACGAAAGCAGAATAAGACCATTTTCTTGTGCTTTCGCTATCACCGCTTTAGTTAAGTCCTGCAATGGCTTGCCTGACTCTGGATCAGTAAACTCAATAGCCATCATCGCTCCAGTGGTACGTATTTCACCAATAGCTGGAACCGATTCCTGTAGCTTGCTCATACGGGCATTCACAACCTCACCAATGCCCATTGCTTTAGCACACAATTGCTCTTCTTCGATAATTTTTAGGACTTCTAAACCAGCCACACACCCCAACGGAGAGCCAGCGTAAGTACCACCTAAGCCACCTGGTAGTGCCGAATCCATAACACCGGCTTTTCCCACTACTGCTGAGATAGGGAAACCACCCGCAATACCTTTTGCCATTGTTATCATGTCGGGTTCAATGCCCAGATATTCAGTGGCAAACATTTTACCCGTGCGCGCAAAGCCCGTTTGAATTTCATCCGCGATAAGCATAATGCCGTATTTGTCACACAACTCACGCAGGCCTTGAGCAAACTCCGCGGGGGCTTGATAGAAACCGCCTTCACCTTGCACAGGCTCAAAGATTATCGCCGCCACGCGTGATGGCTCAATATCACACGCAAACAAATCATCGAGCGCTTGCAGGCTTTGTTCTGTGCTTACGCCATGAAAAGCATTTGGGTAAGGTGCATGAAATATTTCATTTGGAAATGGGCCAAAGCCCGCTTTGTAAGGCGCGACTTTACCAGTTAGCCCCATGGTCATATTAGTACGGCCGTGGAAGCCACCTTTAAAAGCAATCACACCACTGCGGCCAGTATGAGCTCTCGCTACTTTCACAGCATTCTCAACCGCTTCAGCTCCTGTTGTCAGGAAAATCGCTTTTTTATCACTGTCACCGGGGGCGAGTTCTGTGAGCTTTTCTGCCAGTTCAACAAAGGAGGCATAAGGCGTCACCATAGCACAAGTGTGTGAAAAGTTATCCAGTTGAGCCTTTACCGCTTCGTTGATACGCTTATTTGCATGCCCTGTATTCGTTACCGCGATACCAGCAGCAAAGTCGATATATTTATTTCCATCCACATCCCACACGTGAGCATTCTCTGCTTTTTCGACATAAAGTGGGTACAGTGCGCCCATGCCTTGAGCGATAACTTCGCTTCTTCTTTGATGTAGTTGTTGATTTGTCATTGTCATGTCCTTTGATTAGTTGCCGCCAAAGCAGAGATATTTGATGCTCATGTATTCATCGATACCTTGTTTTGCCCCTTCACGCCCGATACCGGACTGCTTAACTCCACCGAAAGGGGCTACCTCGGTAGAGATCATGCCTTCGTTAATTCCTACCATGCCGTACTCCAGTGCTTCTGCTATCTTCCATACACGGTGGATATTTTGGCTATAGAAGTAAGACGCTAAGCCATAGATAGTGTCGTTAGCCATTTCGATAAGCTGTTGGTCATCATCAAATTTGATCACAGGAGCGACGGGGCCAAAGATCTCTTGCGAGATAATATCCATATCATGCGTAACGTTTTTGAGAACGACAGGTTGCATGAATAGACCATCAAGAGTTTTCGGCTCAGTAACTGGTTTCGCGCCCTGTTCGATTGCGCCGTCAATGAGGGACTGAATACCTTGTTTTGCTGATTCGCTGATTACCGGACCAACATTTACACCCTCTTCTAGACCATTGCCTACTTTAAGCTGCTGCACTGCTGCATCGAATTTTTCAACAAACTCATCGTACACCTTGTTATGTACATAAAAACGGTTAGCGCAGACGCAAGTTTGACCGGCATTACGAAACTTAGACGCCATTGCACCAAGCACAGCCGCATCAATATCTGCATCATCAAATACGATAAATGGTGCATTTCCACCGAGCTCCATTGACGTTCGCTTGATGTCGTTTGCACTTTGCTGCATCAGCACTCTTCCAACTTGCGTAGAGCCCGTGAAAGAGAGCTTACGAATCAGAGGATGTGAGGTAAAAATACCGCCAACTTGACGAGAATTCGCGCCCAATACCACTTGCAGTACATCACGAGGAATGCCCGCTTGATATGCTAGCTCAGCTACAGCAAAAGCAGATAAAGGTGTGGATTCAGACGGCTTCACAATAAAACTACAGCCAGCCGCAAGTGCTGGACCTGCCTTACGAGTTATCATTGCAATAGGAAAATTCCACGGAGTAATCGCACAAGCTACTCCAATAGGTTGTTTCATAGTTACAAGGCGTTTGTCGCTACTTGGCGCTGGAATTGTCTCACCATAGGTACGCTTCGCTTCTTCAGCAAACCACTCGATAAAGCTTGCGCCGTACAACACCTCACCTTGTGCTTCTGCCCATGGCTTGCCTTGCTCTAACGTCATCAGGCGACCGAGATCTTCCTTGTTATCAAGTAACAACTGATACCATTTTTGTAGTAAACCAGAACGGGTTTTGGCTGGCAGCAAAGCCCACTCTTTTTGCGCGAAGCTTGCACGCTCGACCCCATCTAAAATGTCATGTTCAGACGACACTGGTGCATAACCAAGTATTTCACCCGTCGCGGGGTTACTTACAGCAATACCTTGGTCTTGATTTAGCACCATAAACGACAGCAATGATTGATTTGTAATTTGTTGCATGGGGATTCCTTTTGACAGCTTTACCTTGGCGTCTACTGATAGTTACCCTACCAAGCAGAAAACCAATAGTTCATTGTTTTAATAATGGTTTTCCTAAGCAGGGATCTGCTGAGTAATGCAGTGGATGTTACCTCCACCCAGCAAAACCTCACGCGTTGGTATACCAACGACTTGATGTTCAGGCATCGCTTGCCGCAATATTTTTATTGCCTGCTCGTCAGTTCTATCATCGAGCAATGGCAAAAACACATAACCATTCGCGATAAGAAAGTTGGCATAAGAAGCACTTAACCTTTCCCCTGCATCACGTGTCATTCCATCACTTTTATCAATTCCGCTTGCTTCTGCTTCGCTATAGTGCAAAGGCCCTGGCAACGGTAAACGGATGATTTCAATCTCTCGACCTTTAGCATCAGATTGATCTTTTAACACTTGTTCCGCCTGACGAGATAATGCGAATTGTGGGTCTGATGGATCATCTGTCCAACTCAATACCACTTTCCCCGGGGCAATTACATGCATCAAATTATCAACATGTCCGTCAGTTTCATCATCGAATAGTCCTTTAGGCAGCCAAATGACCTTTTCAATACCTAGATATTCTTTGAGATGTGTTTCTATCTGTTGTTGATTCAACTCAGGGTTGCGTCCCGGACTAAGCAAACACTCTTCTGTTGTATAGAGCGTACCTTCGCCATCAGTATGAATTGAGCCCCCCTCTAAAACGAATGGGGCGTTGTAGTGATCAATTCCGATAATGTCACATACTGAGCTAGCCACTAGGTCGTCCTGCTGCCAGTTTTCATAGAGGCCATTATAGTCACCACCCCAAGCGTTAAACTGCCAGTTGATTCCACGACGCTCGCCGTCTTGATTCACCAACACTGTGGGCCCAATATCACGCATCCACGCATCATTGAATGGGATTTCAACAAGCCGAATATCTGAATGAAGCAATGTTCTCGCCTTATCAAATTGCTTCGCACTCACGGCGACACAAACCTTAGTCACTTCTGCTATTGCATTCGCAATGCTAGCGAATGTTTGCTGGGCAGGAAGGGCGTTATCACGCCAATTGTCTCGTCTTTCTGGCCAAGCCAACCAAACTTCTTCAATAGGATGAAACTCAGCTGGAAAGTAGAACCCATCTTGCAGTGGTGTTGTCGATAACTGCATAGTCTGCCCCTTTAAACTGCTAGTTTGCCCACAGAGCCATATAGATCTGGGCGGCGGTCACGGAACAGCCCCCACGAGTGACGCGCTTGAGCCGTTGCGGCTAAATCAATCTCCGCGTAAATGATAGCTTCCTCATCACGTGGCGCTTCTGCCAACTTGCCACCAGTATGATCGGTAATAAAAGAAGAACCGTAGAATGTGGTTTCAATGCCATCATCACATTCTGTGCCTACGCGATTAGACGCAATCACAGGAACCAAGTTTGCAGCGGAATGGCCTTGCATAGTGCGTTGCCAGTGATCACGAGAATCTAAAGTTGGATCTTGTGGTTCGCTGCCAATAGCGGTTGGGTACAAAATGGCTTCTGCACCATGTAACGCTAAGCTACGAGCAAGCTCGGGAAACCATTGATCCCAGCAAATACCAGCGCCGAACTTACCAAACTGGGTTTGCCATACTTTGAAACCAGTATCTCCAGGACTAAAATAGTATTTTTCGCTATAACCCGGACCATCCGGGATGTGTGATTTGCGGTAGTTATCTAGCACAGTGCCATCGGCATCAATCATCACTAATGAGTTAAAGAAGGTATTGCCCGCTTTTTCAAAATAACTAACTGGAATCACGACCCCGAGTTCTTTTGCCAATGCACTCATCTCTGTTATCAACAGACAATTGTCTACTTCCTCAGCCAACTCAAAATACTTAGCTTCTTGCTTCTTACAAAAATAAGGAGCAGCGAACAATTCCTGCGGCAAAACCACATTGGCACCGTTACTCGCAGCTTCACGAATCGCTTGCTTAGCTTTATTTAGGTTATCTTCCAGATCCCAGCTTTTGGTCAGTTGCAGGGCCGCGAATTTTACTACTCTACTCATTGGATGTTCCTTATCGTCCGGTTAGATAGCCAGTTTATCTCTTAGGTTGTAATACGCTGCGCCAACTGCTGTGAATGGTATTTGGAAGTGACGTCCACCAGGGAAGGCGTAGTGCTTGAGTTGTGCGAAGGCATCAAATCGTTCGGCATGCCCTGTTAAGGCTTCTGCCAATAACTTGCCAGCCAAGTGAGTACAGGTAACTCCATGACCACTGTAGCCTTGCAAATAATAAATATTGTCGTCGAATGCGCCGAACTGCGGCATACGTGAGTAGGTAAGTAAGAAGTTACCAGTCCATGTGTAATCAATCTTGATACCTTTAAGTTGAGGGAAAATACCTTCTAACTTAGGACGAATCAGAGACTCAATGTCTTGAGGGTCACGAGCGCCATAAACCACCCCGCCCCCAAACAACAAGCGTTTGTCGGCACTCAATCGGAAATAGTCCAGTAAGTAATTACAGTCTTCAACGCAGTAGTCACTTGGTAAAACCTGTTTTAGTTGCTCATCGGTAAGCGGCTCTGTCGCCACGACTTGAGTTCCACATGGGATGGCTTTGTTACTGATATTCGGAGCCAACCCACCTAAGTAGGCGTTGCCAGCTAACACCAAGTATTTACTCTTCACGCTACCGCTCGCTGTTCTTGCAACAGGATTCGCACCTTTTTCAATGGACGTTACCGCTGATTGTTCAAAAATTTGGCCACCAAGAGAAACAAATGCTGCGGCTTCCCCCAATGCGAGTTTAAGCGGATGAATGTGCCCACCTCGCATATCAAGCAAGCCACCGGTGTAAGCTTGAGTACCAACCGCCTCTTCTACTTGGCTAGCATCCAACATGGTGAGCTGGTCATTACCATATCGCTCCCAGTTTTTCTTATGATGCTCTAAACCTATTAACTGCTTTTTGTTTAGCGCGGTAAATAGGCCACCGCGTTTGTGGTCACACTCAATATCGTATTTTTCGATTAGGCCACGAATGACATCTCCGCCTTCGAAAATCATGTCACACAGGGCTTTAGCCTGGGGTTGGTCGTAACGGCTTTCTATTACATCAACATCTCGGCTGTAGCTATTGACGATCTGTCCACCATTACGACCAGTTGCTCCAAAACCAACTTTGGCACTCTCTAGTACCACTACCTTAAAACCTTTCTCGGCTAAATGAAGAGCCGAAGATAAACCTGAAAACCCAGCCCCAACCACACACACATCACACTCAATGTTGTCTTGCAGTTGTGGGAACTCTGGCATGTTCGGGATAGAGTGGGCGTAAAACGAATCCGTATGCTTATTCATAGTGATATTCCTTTATTAATCATCAGCAGGCTAAGGGTGAAGGCGAATCCAAGTGGTTTTGGTTTCTGTGAATTTTTCGATGGCGTGCAGTGATTTATCACGGCCGTTACCACTCATTTTGAACCCACCAAAAGGGACGGTCATATCACCTTCGTTGTAGTTGTTCACCCAAACAGAACCTGCCTGAAGCTGTTTAGCTACACGGTGTACGCGGTTAATGTTATTGCTCCAAAGCGCCGCACCTAAACCGTATTTTGAGTCATTGGCGATTGCGACGGCTTCAGCTTCATCTTTAAATGAGATAACACAAAGTACAGGACCAAAGATCTCTTCCTGGGCGACACGCATTTTATTGTCAACGTTATCAAGAATGGTCGGCTCAACAAATGCACCTTTGCCTTCAACATCACCCCCGCAACGAAGAACTGCACCTTCCGCTTGGCCAAGCTCTATATATTCAAGCACTTTTGATTTGTGACCTTGATCGATGAGCGCTCCCATCGAAGATGAGGTGTCCATTGGGTCTTTCGGCATAAAGGATTGAGCCGCAGAAATGACTTTATCAACAAAGCGATCTTTGATGCTTTCGTGCACTAATAAACGAGTTGCAGCGACACAGACTTCGCCTTGGTTATAGAAGCAACCACCAGCGGTTTCTGCGGCTGCACGATCGAGGTCTTCGCAGTCTTCAAATACGATATTGGCATTCTTACCACCAGCCTCAGCAAACACACGCTTAAGATTGGTTTCACCAGAACGAACCATTAATTGACCAGCAATACGAGTGGAACCCGTAAATGCAATACAGTCGACGTCATGGTGTTTCGCTAAAGCATCACCGGCTTCATGGCCAAAGCCTGTAACGACTTGAAAAACGCCACGTGGTAAGCCTGCTTGATTGGCGAGTTGACCAATATAAATAGCAGTGAGAGAAGATTTTTCAGAGGGTTTAAGAATAACGCTATTACCTGCTGCTAATGCAGGGCCAAGTTTCCAGCAAGCTAACCATAATGGAAAGTTCCATGGAACTACCGCTGCAACAACACCGATAGCTTGATGAGAAACAAAGGCGTGTACATCTTGTTCCGTTGGCGCGACTTCCCCATACACTTTATCGATGGCTTCTGCATACCAACGCAGTGCACTTGCAGCACCAGGGATATCGGTTGAAAAGCTATGGCTGATTGGCTTACCCGTATCTAGGGTTTCCAGCAACGCAAGTTCTTCACGATGTTGGTCAATCAGCGTTGCAAATTGGCTGAGTACCGCTTTGCGATATGACGGAGCGCTGTTGCTCCATTCACCAGAAAGGAAAGCTTGACGAGCACATGTTACCGCAAGCTCAACATCTTCTTCTTGGCAACGAGCTATCTGGGTCAGTGTCTCGTCGGTAGCCGGGTTAACAACATCTAGAGTTTCTCCACTGATAGCTGCGCTATATTCGCCATTAATAAAGGCACGATTTTCGATGTTTAGATTGTTTCTCAGTTCAATCCATTGTTCTTGGGTTTTCATACGCTCTCCTTGTTATCACAACAAGGCAAGGCCCACTTAGAATGTGGTTGGCGTATGCGCGCTTATCATTCGACAAGCCTTGTCTGTGTGATTTGTGAACTTGTGCGGCTGCGTCGTATCAATAATGTACGATTCACCTTGTTTAAGGACAAAAGATTGCTCTTTGTATTCCAGAGTGATTTCGCCCTCTAAAATAGTGCCGATCTCTTCGCCTTCATGTTTAATTTCCGCCGCACCCGTTGTGCCGTGGGGGGCATACTCTTCAATCAAAAATCCAATTACCTGTTCTTTGCTGCCGTTGGTTACCAATTTCATTGAAACCGACTCACTGCCCATTTCAACCAACTCTTCAGGTGCAACGACAACCTTCACTTCATCGCTTTTGGGTTGTTCAAGTGTGAAAAACTCCGAAAGAGATAAAGAAAAAACATTCACTATTTTTTGCAACGAACTTACTGAAGGGCTTACCTTCGCATTCTCAATCGAAGAGATCGCGCTATGTGTAATACCTGCTCGTTCGGCTAATTCTCGTTGTGACAATCCATGTTCTTTTCTTAATCGAACAATATTTTTACCAATCTCTTGGTTGTCCATGTAGGTGGCTCCTAACTTATAGAGAGGCCGCCATCATAAATTCTTTAAACAAAATTTGAGAGAAATGATTCGTTTTTGCTTTCCATTCTGGGTGCCACTGCACGCCAACAAAGAATTTTTGCCCTGGAAGACTAAACGCTTCCACTAAACCATCCGGTGCTTTAGCTTCCACAGTCAGTTGGGGAGCTAATTGGTCAACCCCTTGGTTATGAAGAGTATTAACCTCAAAAAAGATAGTGTTTTCCCAATGATTTTCAGTCAGCCATTTCTCAAACAAACTTTGTTTTTGCACCAACACCGCGTGTGATGGAGCGTACTTTTCCTCAAAGTCTTCGACCTCACTCTCTCTATGGTCGTTGAAACCTGAATCATGAACTGCTGGGTTCAGTGAGCCTCCCAGAGCAACATTCATCTCTTGAAATCCACGGCAAACACCAAAACACGGAATGTCTTTGTCTATCGCTTGACGAATCAAAGTAAAGGAAAGCTCATCTCGAGCTTCATCTTTCTTAGACTCTTCATGAGTGCCGTTGTAATGATGTGGTGCCACATTTGAGTGACTCCCCGGAAATAAAAAACCGTCGCAGATGTTAAGAAGACGCTCAACGTCTTCACTTGCCATATCCGGAGCCAATATCAGTGGCAACCCACCAAAGTCTTTCACAGCCGTGAGGTAAAAATTATTCACTGCCTGTATTTGATAGCCACCCAATTCTTTAGCGCAACTAACAATTCCAATAATGGGTTTGCTTGTTCTAGACATGTTACTTCCGTGCTCGATTTATTTAACACTTACACTACAAATCATGTACAAAATTATCAACACCGATGTTCGATATTATGACCAAAGCGTGACCAAACCCACCTTTTTGGTCAAAAAAACGACTAATTTTGGACATTATATTGAGCAAAACACAATCAACTGTTACAAAATAGTTAACAGAAACATCTTTCAATAAAATTGTAAATTTCAAAGTAATCAACGCAAGCTTATGTATTAAAAGGAAATAACCTTTAAAACTAGACTTTAGTCTAATTAGTACAATTGACTTGTTTCTTTTTTATTACTTTTAATTTACCAAATAGAGGCTAGTTGGAGAACACAATGGAATCGTATCTACAGGAAGTTAAAAATTTTCGACAAAAATGGCCCAACATCGAGTTTGTTGATCTGATTTTTACCGACATCAATGCCACACCAAGAGGCAAGCGCATCCCAGTAAGTGCACTACACAAGCTGCATAAAGGAGTAGCTCTTCCCCTCTCGACAATTACTTTAGATACCAAAGGTAATGTGGTTGAAACAGCAGGGTTAGGTGAAGAATTGGGAGAACCAGACAACATGTGTTTCCCAATTGCGGATACATTGATGCCTACCGCTAAAGAGCAAGTGGGCCAAATAATGTTGAGTATGATGGATGAGTCAGCCCACACCCCAAACCCGCTCTTTATTCGTAATATCGTCAGTGAAATTCTCGAAAAGTTACACACCAAAGATCAACATCCATGTGTTGCCTTAGAGCTAGAGTTTTACTTAATAGACAGGAAGCGGGGTGAGATGGGAGCACTACAAACAGCCATCAACCCAAACAAAAAATCACGAGAAAAAGATACCGAAGTCTATGACTTAGATGGTTTGGATGATTACGCAGACTTTTTGGCCGATCTTAACAAAGTCGCTCAAGAACAAGGGTTAAATACTTCGGGGGCACTATCTGAATCCGCCCCAGGACAATTCGAAATTAACTTCAACCACTCTAAAGATGTACTACGAGTGTGTGATGAAATCATCATCGTCAAACGCCTAATTCGTCAAATTGCTAATCAACATGATTTCGATGCTACCTTCATGGCTAAGCCATTTAGTGAGCAAGCTGGTAACGGTATGCACATCCACCTTAGCTTGGTGGATTCCAACGACAATAACCACTTCAGCCAACAAGATGGTGAACCCAGTAATCTCTTTTATCAAACCATGGCCGCGATGCTTGCTCAAACATCCGATTCCATGGCCTTGATTTGCCCTAACGTTAACTCTTACCGCCGCTTTGTTCCAGGAGCTTACGTGCCAACGAAAGCAGACTGGGGCGAGAACCATCGTGGTGTCGCACTGCGTGTTCCTATCAGCGACAGCAACAATCGCCGAATTGAACACCGCATTGCGGGAGCTGACGTTAACCCTTACATTCTCGCTGCAGTAGTACTATCCGCAGTATTAGCGAGTGAAAACTATACCAAAGACCAATGTCCTAACTCCCTCAGTGATGATGCAATAGACTTACCTCTGCGTATGTCTGAAGCTCTCGATCAGCTAGAACGCAGTGAGCTGACCCCGTACATCTCTAAAGAGTTTGTCGATCTATATTTAGCTTGTAAACGAAGTGAACTGGCGGAGTTTGAACGCGCCATCACTCCATTAGAAATCGACTGGATGTTGCACTCAGCATAAACAAAGGAACTACACGTATGACTACGCAAACTAAGGCGTTGGACGCGCCGCTGAAGATCAACAGTCAACACATCATGGTATCTCTATTGGTTGTCGCGACTTTCATTTTCTTCACATCAATTGGATTGAACCACCAAGAAGGAGAGGCCTATGGATGGATGAGCCTTCTCCCTACCGCACTTGTTTTGGTATTCGCCCTAACTACACACCGCACCGTAGAGGCGCTTTTTAGTGGTACCATCGCTGGTGTACTACTACTCAATCCTGCGCAAGCCGTTGAGCAAATTGTCGGCATATCGATGGATGTAATGATGAACGAAACCATTGCATGGATCGTTCTAGTTTGCGGACTGATGGGGGGATTAATCGCAATTCTCGAAAAAGGCGGCAGTATTTTAAGCTTTTCAGATATGTTGGTCACAAAGGTTAAGAGCCGTAAACAATCTATGCTGATGACCTTTTTCCTCGGCATCATGATCTTTATTGATGACTATCTGAACGCGATCGCTATCTCATCATCGATGAAGAAGATTACTGACGGATACAACATCTCCCGTGAAAAACTATCTTATCTAGTCGATTCCACCGCTGCGCCGATTTGTATTCTGGTGCCAATATCAACATGGGCTATTTTCTTTAGCTCACTGCTTGAAGCGAATGGAGTGGCTGAAGCTGGTGAGGGTATCAAAGCATATATTGAAGCGATTCCATACATGGCTTATGGCTGGGTTACGCTGATAATCGTCCTTCTCGTTGCGTTAGAAAAGATGCCGGATTTAGGCGCAATGAAGCAGGCTGAGGAACGAGCGAAGAAAGGTCAAGTACGTCCTGACGGTGCAACAGACATCGACTTTGGCGCAGATATTACAGCGCACACCAACCCAACGATGGGATTAATCAACTTCCTATTGCCTATGGTGGTGTTAGTTGGTGCAAGCTGGTACTTCGGTATTGATCTATTAGCAGGCGTATTTGTCGCAATTATCTTTACTATCTGCTTCTATGGTGTTCAACGTCTAATCTCAATGAATGATATGTTTGAAGCTGTCTACGACGGAATCAAAGTTATGCTGCTGCCATTGGCAACGGTGATTGGTGGATTCATGCTGAAGTCTGTGAATGATTCTCTAGGAGTGACACAATATGTCATCGAGACAGTAAGCCCTTATCTATCGGCGTCTTACTTCCCAGCAATTATCTTTATGATCACCGGTGCATTGGTGTTTGCTACCGCATCTTCTTGGGGAACCTTTGCAGTTGCTATGCCAATCGTATTGCCTCTAGGCGAACAACTTGGCGTACCTCTACATTTAACTATTGCGGCTCTGCTTTCGGCATCAGCAGCGGGCAGTCACTCATGTTTCTTTAGTGACTCAACGGTATTGTCAGCTCAAGGTTCCGGGTGTACCTCAATGCAACACGCAACCACTCAATTCCCCTACGCATTGATAGGTATTGTCGCAACAGCTCTCTTCTTCTTGTTAGTTGGCTAAGCCTCATACAGCTAAAATACAAGCGTAAAAAATGCCTTATTCTACGATAAGGCATTTCAATTTCCTGAAGAGCAAGCTTAAAGCAACTCTCAGCAAGACTCTCCAGCTTTCAAGTGCTCCCTTTCACACCACAGCCTTTAATCACTAACTGTGTGATGAACTGAGCGGCATCGGCATAGTCTTTATCATCGAGTTGGTCCTTCTGCATCACGCTGCAAATCTGCCAGCCAAAATCGGCGTAGGTTTGAGTTGCCGCCCAGATGGTAAACATCAGGTGATGAGCGGGAACATCGTCCATTAGGCCCTGCGCCGACCATGTCGAGAACTTATCAAGAATCATCTGGGATTGCTTATACAGCTCGTCACCAATCTCTTTCGGCAATACTTTAGCGCCAGACATCACTTCATTGGCAAATACCTTAGAGGCATGTGGATGATCGCGAGAAATGATCAGCTTGGTTTGAATATATTGAGACAAGGCTTCAACAGGATCGCTGAGCTCTTCAATCGGACGAGACGCTTCTAGTAAAGGCTGAGTGACGGTTTCAAGCACAGCGTTGTAGAGCTTATCTTTTGAGCTGAAATAATAGAATACGTTAGGCTTGGGAATGTCGGCCGCTTTCGCGATATCGGCCATTTTTGTTGCAGCATAACCATGAGTGGCGAATTGTTCACACGCGACTTCGATGATTAAATCTTGATTCTTTTGTCTGATCCTAGACATATTGCATCCTTTACAGCTCGTTACTAAAATCATAGTAATCAACGTGCTTCATTAGTCCAGAAGATAATCTCAGAACTCAAGGTCACCGCATTGATAACAATAAAATGGCCGCTCTATTTGTTAAGAAGCGACCATTCCATACCGTGTTTTTGAACTGTTCAAGTTAAAGAATCAATATTGCGCGGAAGTCATTCACATTTGTCAGCGTCGGCCCCGTGGTAAGAAGCACATCGACTTGCTTGAAGAAATCGTAGCTGTTGTTGGCATCGAGGTAGTCTTGCGCTTTAAGCGACAGGCTCGAACCTTGTTGCCATGTTTGAGGCGTGATCCATGCGCCCGCATTGTCTTCCACGCCATCAATCCCGTCGGTATCAGCAGCCAATGCAAATATGTTGTCTTGGCCTTTAAGCTCGTTATATAGGCTCAACAAGAACTCACAGTTACGCCCACCGCGACCATTGCCTTTAACGGTTACTGTGGTTTCGCCACCGGAAAGTATCACGCAAGGCGCCTCAAATGGGTGCTTGTGATTGGCCACTTGCTTAGCCAACGCAGCGTGCACCTTCGCAACATCTCGCGCTTCTCCCTCTATGCAATCACTCAACACATAAGCCGGAATGCCTAAGCCTTCAGCTTCTGCTGCAGCGGATTCCAATGCCGACATCGGGGTCGCGATAATATGGTGCTCTGCATTTTTCCAACATACGTCATCTGGCTTTACGGTTTCTGACTCTGGATTATTTAACCATTCAAATGCCGTGCGTGGTGTTTCTATTTGGTAACGCTCTAAAATTGCCATCGCATCAAAACGCGTGGTGGTGTCGGGTACGGTTGGGCCAGAGGCAATCACACTAATGTCATCGCCCGGCACATCTGAAATCGCCAAAGATACGACTCTTGCTGGGTAAGCAGCCTTTGCTAGTCGCCCACCTTTAATCGAAGATAAATGCTTGCGAACACAGTTCATCTCATCAATGGCAGCGCCTGATTTAAGCAACGCCTTATTGATTTGTTGCTTCTCTGCTAGGCTGATGTCACCACCGGGCAAACTTAGCAAAGCAGAGCCACCGCCTGACAGTAGGCAAATAACCGTGTCGTCAGCACTCAAACCACTCACCAATTGCAGCATACGTTGGCTCACTTCTAAGCCCATCGCATCTGGCACGGGGTGCGCCGCTTCAATCACTTCGATATGTTCGCAAGGGGCGGTGTGTTCATAACGAGTCACCACCAAGCCTTCAAGGTCACGCAACGCAAGGTCTTGTTGTTTCTTTACCTGCCAAACCGCTTCAAGCTCTGCTGCCATTGATGCGGCCGCTTTTCCTGCTCCTATCACCACAGTACGCCCAGCTTGATTAGCAGAGCGATAAAAAATGTCTTGAGGAAGAAAAGGTTCGATGTGATTTTTAGGTAGCGCCTGATTAACAGCACTTGAGAAAAGGGTTTGCAGAAACTGCTTAGCATCAATGTCCATCAGCCACTCCTTAGTTGACGGAGAAAAAAAGAACCCCGATACAAGGCCAAAGGGTGCCTGCTAAGATCAAGTTGGAAAGGAACAACTTCAACCTCTGCCTCGTATCAGGAACGCGTATAAAAGGAGACGAAACTACGCGATTTATAAACAAACTGTTGGGCTACGAATCGATAGCAGCCCTAATTAATTAACGGATAATCGGTTGATTGACTAACCACTAAACGGACAAACCGTTAACTAGATTAACGAATCGAGTGGTCAGAACGTTTCTCAATCGCTTGGATAAGCGCAGAGTGGTCCCAACCTTCGCCACCCATTTCGGCACACTCGCCAAACAACTCTTGAGCGTTAGCCGTATTAGGTAGTGCAACCCCTAGCTCTTGTGCGCCCGTTAGCGCTAAGTTGAGGTCTTTTTGGTGAAGTGAGATTCTAAAGCCCGGGTCGAATGTGCCTTCAACCATACGCTCACCGTGCACTTCCAATATCTTAGAGTTAGCAAAGCCACCTAATAAAGCCTGACGTACTCGCGCTGGATCAGCGCCTGCTTTCGAAGCAAAGACTAACGCCTCAGACACGGCTTCGATATTCAGAGCAACAATGATCTGGTTCGCCACCTTACAGGTTTGACCCGCACCGTTGTCGCCCACCAGCGTAATATTCTTACCCATGATTTCAAATAGCGGACGTGCTTTGTCAAAGGCGTCTTGCTCACCACCAACCATGATAGTCAGCGCTGCATTAATAGCGCCTACTTCGCCACCTGATACCGGTGCATCAAGGTATGAAGCACCACCTTCATTGATTCGCGCTGCAATTGCTTTGGTCGCGATTGGCGAAATTGAACTCATGTCGATAACCAGTTTTCCAGCTGCACCGCCCGCCATTAGGCCTTTCTCAACACCGTTGTCACCAAACAGGACATCTTCCACTTGAGGGGTATTCGGCACCATTAGGATAATGATATCCGCTGCTTCAGCCGCTTCCGCTGGTGAGTGGCAGACCGTTGCACCCGCTGCCACAAGATCGGCAGGTGCTGCATTAAAGTGATCCGACAGAATCAAATCGTGACCTGCTTTTTGAAGGTTACTCGCCATAGGTTTCCCCATGATGCCAGTTCCGATAAATGCAATTTTAGACATGTTGTTCTCCTTAACGTTTGAGGGTTACCAGACGCAATTAACGGTACTGGTGTAGCCAACCAAGGCCTTCTGTCGTCGTTGTTTTTGGCTTGTATTCGCAGCCAACCCAGCCTTGATAACCAAGCTCATCAAGATAATTGAGCACGAATGGGTAATTGATTTCTCCAGTCCCCGGTTCGTGTCGACCTGGATTGTCAGCCAGTTGAACGTGTGCGATTTGACCAATGTTCTGCTGCATGGTCGGCGTAAGATCGCCTTCCATAATCTGCATGTGATAAATATCGTATTGGATAGAAAGGTTATCGCTCCCTACCTCTTTGATGATCGCTTTGGCTTGCTCAGTCGTGTTCAAGAAGAAGCCCGGAATATCACGGGTATTGATCGCCTCTATCACTAAGCTAATGCCTTCTGCTGCTAGCGCGTTCGCCGCGTAATGCAGGTTAATCACAAACGCCGATTGCGCATCTTGTTGGGTCACACCTTGCGGAACAATCCCGGCCAAGCAATTCACTTGAGCACAGCCGAGCGATTTTGCGTAAGCGATGGCTTTAGGTACACCCGCTTGAAACTCTTCAACTCTTGCTGGGTCTACCGCGATACCGCGGTCGCCAGCGTCCCAATCACCCGCAGGCAAGTTAAATAGCACTTGCTCTAGGTTATTAGCCTCGAGCTTTTGTTTAATCTCATCCGCATCAAAGGCATATGGGAAAAGGTATTCGACACCTTGAAAGCCCGCTTCTGCGGCAGCTTCAAAGCGATCCATAAAATCAACTTCCGTGAATAACATTGACAAGTTTGCTGCAAATTTTGCCATGACTCTGTCCTTATTCTTTATTTGGTGAAACTATGACTGTTTAGTGAAGCAACGGTTATTTGATGGAGCTACGGTTGCTTAGTAAGGCTCCGATTTCTTGGAGACTTTCCGTAGAGCTAAACCTCAGCTCTACGTATACACATGACTTAATGATTACTTGTACGCTAACGCTGTTGGGGCATCGCCGCGGCTTTCGGCAAGTGGCTCAAATTCGTTGATGGCATTGATCTCTACGCCCATCGCAATGTTGGTTACTCGCTCAAGAATCAGCTCAACGACCACTGGCACCTTGTGCTTGTTCATCAGCTCTTTGGCTTGCTCAAACGCTGCCGCAATTTGCTCTGGTTCACGAACTCGAATCGCCTTACAACCTAAGCCTTCAACAACGGCTACATGGTCAACACCGTAGCCTTCAAGCTCTGGCGCATTCTGGTTATCGAACGCCAGTTGTACACAGTAATCGATATCAAATTGACGTTGCGCTTGGCGAATCAAGCCTAAATACGAGTTGTTCACCAACACATGAATGTATGGCAGATTGAATTGCGCGCCGACTGCCAGTTCTTCAATCATGAATTGGAAATCGTAATCTCCAGAGATAGCGACAATATCGCGATTTGGATCGGCTGCTCGTACACCTAATGCGGCTGGTGTTGTCCAACCCAATGGGCCAGCTTGACCACAGTTGATCCAATTACGCGGCTTATAAACATGTAGGAACTGAGCGGCAGCAATTTGCGACAAACCAATGGTGCTCACATAACAAGTGTCACGACCAAATGCCTTGTTCATCTCTTCATAAACACGCATCGGTTTCATTGGTGCTTCATCGAAATTGGTTTTACGCAGCATGGTCGATTTGCGTTCCTGACACTCGCTTGCCCAAGCATTTCGGTTCGGCAATTTGCCAGCGTCACGCCACTCTTGCGCCACTTCAACCATTAGCTCTAGCGCTGCTTTCGCATCAGAGACAATGCCTAAATCTGGGCAGAACACGCGGCCAATTTGCGTCGGTTCAATATCAACGTGAACAAACTTTCGGCCTTCGGTGTAAACATCGACAGAGCCGGTATGACGGTTTGCCCATCGGTTACCGACACCAAACACAAAATCAGAGTTCAGCATGGTTTCGTTACCGTAACGGTGAGAAGTTTGTAGCCCTACCATGCCTGCCATTAATTCATGATCATCTGGGATCGAGCCCCAACCCATCAAGGTTGGAATCACAGGAACTCCAGTGATCTCGGCAAACTGTTGCAACAATTCGGACGCGCCAGCATTAATCACGCCACCACCCGATACAATCAGCGGTTTTTCCGATTGAGACATCATGGTTAATGCTTTCTCAACCTGCGCGCGTGTCGCTTGTGGCTTATAAGGTTCTAGCGGTTCATAGATATCGATATCAAATTCAATCTCAGCCAGCTGAACATCAATCGGTAGATCAATCAGGATTGGACCCGGACGACCCGAACGCATTAAATGAAAGGCTTTTTGGAATGCACGTGGCACTTGAGCCGGTTCAAGAACCGTAGTCGCCCACTTAGTGACTGGTTTAGCGATAGATTCAATATCAACCGCTTGGAAGTCTTCTTTGTGAAGGCGAGCACGCGGAGCCTGACCTGTAATACATAGGATTGGGATTGAATCTGCAGACGCCGAATAAAGCCCCGTGATCATGTCCGTTCCCGCAGGGCCAGAGGTACCAATACACACACCGATATTGTCTTGATTGGTACGCGTGTACCCTTCGGCCATATGCGATGCACCCTCTACATGTCGAGCTAAGACGTGGTCGATTCCTCCAAGCTTTTTCATAGCCGCATACATAGGGTTAATTGCTGCGCCGGGAACACCAAATGCGATGTCTACACCTTCACGTTTAAGCACTTCTACCGCTGCTTCAATCGCTTTCATAATTGCCATTCGAACCTCCATTTCATATTGTATACAATTAAACTAACTTTTGTGTACTATGAATCATCCTCAGCATTTATCAAGTCCAATTTGAAACAATTTTGTTACATCAACCTATCCTATTGAACAGCAATTAAGCCTGAAAAGCTTACAATTCATTGCTTTACATAAAATATCTTTACGTAAAAATAAATCACAAAAAGATCAAATGATAAATAAATGTTAAATACCCTTTGCTTGTTTACAATTTATGCAATATAAATATCCTTAAAAAGAGCATTTTGTATACAAAATGACATCGTATTGTGTAAAGGAGACAAGCAATGATGAATGACGTGAAAGAGAGAGAAGATGTGCTGTGTATGCAGGTGCTTGGGAAGATGGACAACTCCGAGTACAAAGAGATCTTGTCTAAAGATGCATTAAAGTTCTTAGAAGCCCTTGTTAATAAGTTTGGAGATCGCCGTCATACCCTGCTAAATGACCGCGAAATAAAACAAACTCAATATGACAACGGTAAGTTACCCAATTTCAGAAAGGACACCATTTCCATTCGCCAGAATAAAGAGTGGAAAGTGGCTACACCGCCGCCAGAGTTACTGGATCGCCGCGTAGAGATCACCGGACCTATCGAAAGAAAGATGGTGATCAACGCGCTAAATTCAGGCGCAAAAGTCTTCATGTGTTGCTTTGAGGATGCGTCTTCCCCGACTTGGGCCAATATGGTCGAAGGGCAAATCAACCTAAGAGACGCCAACCTTGGCACCATTAGTTACTTCGATGAGAAGAAGCAGAAGCGTTACCAATTAAACGACGATCCTGCACTGCTGATCGCACGCCCACGAGGCATTCACTTGCCAGAGCAGTCCATTCAATTCAACAATCAGCCTATCGGCGGTTGCTTGATGGACTTCGCTTTGTACTTTTTCCATAACTATCAGTCACGTGCAAAACAAGGCTTAGGTGTTTACTACTACATTCCCAAGCTTGAGAGCATGGAAGAAGCACAGTGGTGGGACGATATTTTCAGCTTCACCGAAAACTATTTCCACGTACCCAAAGGCACCATTCGTGCGACCGTGTTGATTGAAACTCTGCCAGCCGTATTCCAAATGGAAGAGATCTTATACGCCATGCGTGATCATATCGTAGCGATGAACTGTGGCCGTTGGGATTACATCTTCAGCTACATCAAAACGCTGAAAAACCATAAAGACCGCATCTTGCCAGACCGCCACGGGATCGGCATGGATCAAGAATTCCTCAACGCCTATAGCCAACTGTTGGTGCGCACTTGTCACGCTCGTGGCGCATTAGCAATGGGTGGGATGTCAGCCTTTATTCCAGCAAAAGACCCGCAAGAAATGGCACGTGTAACCGCCAAGGTTATCGAAGATAAACAAAGAGAATCTCAGAACGGACATGATGGCACATGGGTCGCACACCCTGCACTGGTTGATTTGGCAATGTCGATCTTTGATAAGCACTTAGATGGCAAAGTAAACCAAATGGATTTCCAAAGCCCAGAGCATGTGATCAATGCAGACTCGTTGCTAAAGCCTTGTGAGGGCAGTCGCGACGAAGTAGGAGTACGTAAGAATATACGCATCGCGCTGTATTACATCGAAGCTTGGATTCAAGGCTACGGCTGTGTGCCTATCTACGGCCTCATGGAAGATGCCGCGACTGCTGAGATCTCAAGAGCCAATATCTGGCAGTGGATCCACCACGGGGTAACACTCGATGATGGCCAAACCTTTACCAAATCATTATTCCACTCTTGGCTTTACCAAGAGCTAGACACGATAAAACATGAAGTCGGAGACTCGCGCTATACAGCAGGTCGATTTGAAGAGACAGCTGATCTTTTCTATCAACTTTCTACAGCCGAAGAGTTCGCTGCCTTCCTAACTTTACCCAGCTATGGGCTATTACAAGAGTCCAGTTAGGACTCTTGTACCGAGCTGAATCAGTCAATGATATTCACAACAAGCGTAATGATTGGCTGGCTGAGCTTGGTACGTATGCCCCTTGAAAAACTAGGAGATAACATGGGAAGTTTGACTCTACAACAAGCGTTAACCATCATCGATGGAACCTTAAAAGCAGGAAACAAAATCCACACAGAACCTTTGACGGTCGCCGTCTTAGACAGCGGTGGCAAGCTGATTTCTCTGCAACGTCAAGACGGCTCTAGCATGATGCGACCAGACATCGCGATCGCTAAAGCGTGGGGGGCACTCGCACTGGGTTGTTCCTCTAGAAAACTCGCCCAAGATGCTGACAACCGACCAGCATTCATCTCCGCCGTAAACGTACTCGCACACGGAAACATGGTGCCAGTGCCAGGGGGCCTACTGATTCGAGATAAGGATAAAACGGTACTTGGTGCGATTGGGGTCAGCGGTGACATCTCAGACATCGACGAAAGTTGCGCCATCAACGGCATTGGTTGTGCAGAACTGTTCAGTGACGAGATGCTGCAAGCTTAACTCGCCAATTCGCTGTACTTGAAGTTCTTAAACAAGCACAAAAAAACCGAAGCGATTAAGCTTCGGTTTTTTATTGAATCTAAAGGAAGATCAGAAAAACTACTCGTACGCGCTCAACCATGTTTTCAGAAGTTGGTTGGTGTTCTTCTTCTGACTCGCAGACAATGATTTAACCAGTTTTTTCTGCATTTCGACATGTTCAGTCATCATTTGGTCAATCAGAATAAGACCATCTTTTGTTAACTGAACACTCACGCTGCGTCTGTCTTCTTTGCTGTGTTCACGACTGATCAGCCCTTTGGCTTCTAGCTTATCAAGGCGATTGGTCATCGCGCCAGATGTCAGCATCATGGATCCAATCAGTTCAGATGGCGTCAGTCGGTAAGGCTTCCCAGAACGTCGCAACGTCGCCAGCACATCAAACTCACCCAGCTTCATGTCGTATTTTTTATGAAGCTCGGCAACTTGCGTCTCCATATACTTGGCAATACGCATAATCCGACCCATCATTGCCATAGGCTCAGTATCTAGTTCGGGCTTTTCCTTTGCCCATTGCTCTACTACGCGGTCGATAGCATCCATTTGCAATCTCGCTCCGTTGTTAGTCTGATTACTTCAAACTAGTTTAACATAAAGATACTTTACAACCACTAGTTCTCAGTATACAGTTCACACAATAGTTATCTTAACGTAAAGATATTTTAAATGAACATATTATTAGCAATGATCCCCGCTTTCTTTTGGGGAACAACTTATGCAGTGACGCAATTTACGCTACAGGAGTGGCCACCATTATTATTGGGTGCTTTGCGTGCGTTACCTGCTGGTTTGTTATTGCTAGCAGTAAAACCAACACTGCCTAAAAAAGGCGAGTGGCAAATCATTTTCACACTGGGCCTTATCAATATCGCGACCTTCTTTGGCTTGATCTTCGTGATGGCGCTAACGCTGCCTTCGGCAATCTCTGGCGTGGGCATGATCTCCGTGCCGGTGTTCGCGATGATCTTCCACTGGGTAGTGAAAAAACAGCGCCCGCATCTGATTCAGGCCCTTTCGGGTATTGGCTTGATCACCTTAGCGTGGATACTGTTTAACCCAAGCCAAATTGCTCTGAACCCAATCGGTTTAGGCGCAATGTTCGCCGCAATAATGTGTATTGTCATCGGCAGCAGCATTACCAAGTCACTGGGTAACCGCATGCACTGGTGGAAGGTATTAACGTGGCAGTTGATTCTGGGTGGTACGATTTTGTCTGTCGCGTCTGGCGTTCATGCATTCATCGACCCACAGCCTTATATTAATGCTGTCACTCATTTCGATACTCGCAACGCTATGGGTCTATTGTGGGTGATTGGACTGAACACAGCGCTGGGTTACGGCATGTATGTGTGGTTGCTACAACGTATGTCGGTGGTTGATTTCACCTTCGGCGGTATTGCAAACCCAGTTGCGGGCATCTTGACCGGTATGGTGTTAATGGGTGAATCATTTACTCCAGTCCAATATTCACTAATGACTGGCATGATCGTGATGTCATTGATGCCGCAGCTTATCCTTGCAGTAAGACAAACCAAACAAGTTAAGCCTGTTACGCAATAGAATTTACATATAGTAACGACCTACACAAAAACCCGCCAAGTGCGGGTTTTATTTTACCGACTTCACATCTATATAATATATCTATTTGTTCTCTAACGACGCACACCTTATTATGAATTCAATCATCAATTCAGGCGTTCGATATGGCAAAAGATCTCTTCTCCAACTTAGACTTAAATCTTCTTCGCACTTTTATCATCTTGCATCAAGAACGAAACATGCGAAAAGCAGCTGAACGTCTCTTTGTATCTCAACCAGCGGTCAGTAAAGCCCTACAAAGGCTGCGTGACCATTTTGACGATGAACTGTTTGTAAAAACACACCATGGCTTGCGCGCGACTGATCACGCGACAATGTTAGCGGAAAGCATTTCACCAATCTTGGATGATCTTTCTTCAGCACTCAATAATAGTAATGAATTCAACCCTAGTGAACTACGCGGGCCCCTCAAGTTAGCGTTATCTCCTTTCCTCCTTAGCTCACTATCAAGTAAGTTATTCAAAGCAATTCGCTCTCAAGCTCCGCATGTTCAAGTTCAGCTATTAAGCTGGTCTAAAACAACGATGGCTGACATCATTAATGATGAGGTGCTGATTGGTTTCAATTATGAAATTAACCACGCCCCCAAGGAGCTCTTACAACAACCGATAGCCCAAGACAGTTTTAAAGGTTACTTGAGAGAAGGCCATCCTTATCAGAAAGATTTTATTGAAATCAAAGATGGCGTTAAGTTTGAGCTAGCTACAATTATTGCGATAGATTGGAACTCTCATCAAACACTTGCAGAAAAAATAATGAAAATCAAAGGACTAGAAGCAAGAATAGGCTTCCGTTCAGAGCTGCCATCAGCGGTTATTGATGTAGTACAAAACTCCGACATGATGTTCCCTGCCTCGAAATTTTTAGGCATAGAGAAGAAAACCTCCTTACGGGCCATCGACATCTTATTTGACAACAAGGATATCAACCCTATCGTGTGTGCATACTTTCACCACAAACATCGTAACAGTCCTACAACTCTATGGCTTAAGAAGATATTGGATAACCTTCTCAATAATAACCAGTAGTTATCACCCTCTTTACTCTGTTTCATTAATAACTAATCGTTAAGGCCTCTATTCTTTTAAGGAATTAGAGGCTTTTTTATTCAGTCCATATACTTCTCTCATCGGCTAGGAACGCCACATAACACTGCAAGAAGCAAACCTTGTTCCTATACAATTATTTGAGAGTAAACCATGAAACTAAAACTACTAAGCACTGCTATCGCAGCGACATTCCTTGCTGGCTGTTCTTCTTCTGGTAGCAGCGATAACGGTACAAGTCCTGAACCACAGGTTGGCGTTGCTGATGTTATTTACAACGAAGAACTACGAACAGCATATATCATCGGCGATGAAGGTAACAATGCTGTAGTGATTGGAGATGGTGAAGGTAACGCTGTAGTAGCTGTAAATGGTGAAGTATTCACTATCCAAGGTGATGTTGTTGTCGACGCGAATGGCGATATCGTTGGCACAGTGGTTACAGACAATAGTGTTGCGACCGTTTATATCAACGATAAATCATATACATTAGCTGTTGAAAATGGCCGATTGATCATCGAAGGTTCAGTGTTAGACCCAGAATTTGGTGATGACGAATGGGGACCTTCTGCTGGCAATGAATTCTTTGCTAATTACATGATTGTAGACGACCTTGGAATGCCTGTAGCGCTTATCGAAGGTGACAACGGTAACTACATGTGGGTCATCCAAGGAGAGGATGCTTATTACCTTAACATCAACGGTTCAGATGCTAAACCAACTCACAAAATCGTAGATGGTGAAGTGCTAACGATGTCTGGTGAAAGCACTGGGATCACGGTAGAAACTCATCGTACTGATGGTCAAATTACACATTTAACATTCAATACTCCTCGCGGTGAAGAAATTATTATTCGCCATGAAGACGGCCGTTTAATCGCTACTGTTTTTGGCCACGGTCATGAACACGAAGGCCCTGATTCCGCGCCTACTTACGGTGATATAGATGACGTTTTAGGCACAACTATCATTACTCTAGACAACGGTGAGACACTGATTTTAAAAGATGGTGTTTTATACCACCCAAGTTCAGATAGCGGAGCTGTGCTCAATGCTGATGGAACAATCACTAATATGGATGGCGAAGTTATCGCTCACGCTGAAATGCAAGAGCTCGGTTTTGTTGTAAGCTTAGAAAATGGCGCAGAAATTACGTTCCGTAATGACGATGGACGCCTTTTCGCTGCAATAACTGGCAAACCAAATATTGAGAACCCAATTGAACGTCCAGCTCCAATAAACCCTATTGAAGGTGAAGCGTCTAACGAATTACCAACTATTGGTTATGACCTCGATGGCAATACTCTTACTGTCACTCTTCTAGATGGTACTGAAGTCGAGATCAAAGATAATGGCGTAACTGGTGGTGTAATTGTTGGGCCAGAAGGAACAAAAACAGTTTCAAAAGCAACTATGGACGCTTATAAACAAGCAGCTGAATTACTATCCATTGATGAGCAAAAAGCTCTTGTTACTGTGTTCTTAGTAAACCAAAGTGGTGACGTTATTAATGACGACGCTCGCAGGGCTCTATGGCAAACTCAAAAAGACTCTACGTTAGCTTGGGCTAAGCAGTCACCAGAAAATACAGCTAAGATGCTACACATCATTGCTATTGAAGTCGATGAATTAGGGAAAGCTCCATACTCTCTAGGTTACTACCTGTTGACCGGCAAGAAACAAAGTATTGATGATATTAAAAACACGGCACAGGATAAAGTAAGAGGCCTTTCAGATATCCAGAAGCAAGAGTTAAAAGGTAAGATTCAATCTCTTTCTCAAGAGCAACGTCAGCAAATTAAACAAGCAGTAAAAGACCGCGCTAACCGCAGCTAATAAAAAATAATAAATATAAAAGCAAAGGAGCCGCTTATTAGCGGCTCCTTTTTATTTGAGAGTTGAGAACACGATGAAACGACTATTGATCACTTTATTGATGCCCTTCGCCATATATGCAAACGACCATCAATTACAAACATTAAGCTACCACGAGCCGAGTTTAAGTTTTCAAACAGCTAAAGCTGGAGACAACTGGATAGGTACAGTATCCGGCGTAATTCAAGCAACTGAAGAAGTGAACATCAGTGCAGAAATAGATTCTGAAGGATATTTAGAACTAGGTACAGGCTATGGCGTAATGCTAGGTGATTACTACACAGAAGCTTTCATCAGCTATGGTCGTGCCGATTTTTTTGATATTTATGATATTGGCTTATTCAGCGGAACAGCTCTAACCAACAACATAATGGTATTTGGTAACACATCCCATGAATGGCGAAAATTCCCTTTATTCGATTTAAGTGATGCGAGCCGAGAATGGAAAAGTACCATTGGGACCAGTTACTCTCCCACACAGTTTATGAACTTTGCTTATTCATTCAGTCATGACCGCCAATTAACGGGGTCAAAAGGTTATTACAACAGCCAAGACGTCACTTTTACGCTGAAACCCAAATGGGTGGAACCGTATGTGAAATATACATTCGGTCAAAAGCGCGTTAGTCCAAGTGACCGTACCCGTTCTGATGGCATCGTTGAGCTAGGCTTCAACCTTCGTTTTTAGTTTACCGTTTCGTGTGGTAGCTCTCACCCCTTTATAGTCTGATTAAATAAAGGGGCTTTTTGCCTCGTACTAAGTCTTTAGTACCAAGCAAGAATAAAACAATCACCTTAAATAATGTTCTCACTTCAGCCTCAATTTCAACCTTCTATCTCCCACCAACCCCTCAAAAAGAACAATAACTTTAACTCACCCTGCCTTTGTGAAAATAAATTATTAAAAAAGATTACATTAGAGATTTAATTTCTATATTTCATTTCAATTAGAGATAAAAAGACAAAAACTTTCTCCGACGACCTACTTATACTGTGCCACGTCGTTAATGCGCCACAAGCTTATGATTTAAAATAATTATTAATGAGTAGTCACCATGAATTCGAAGTCGCTAACTATTTTGCTTTTTGTCTCTGTTTGCTTAATTTGGGGAACCACTTGGTTCGCTATGGAAGTAGCATTGCATTCTATCCCACCTATTTTTGCTACTGCGTTGCGCTTTTTACTTGCAGCACCTCTGCTTGCAGTATTGGCGAAAGTCTTCAACCAACCACTGCTGTTCCCTAAAGGTAAGCGCCAATGGCTGCTTATTGTTGCGTTGATGTATTTCGCGATTCCGTTTACGTTGATGATCTATGGCGAGCAATACATCTCTTCAGGTTTAGCGTCGATCATCTTCGCCAACATGCCTGTGGCTGTGATGTTGATGTCTGGCTTATTCTTAGGTCTACGACTAGCGAAGCACCAGATATTCGGGTTGATCGCTGCTGTTGTGAGCCTATGTCTAATCCTTGGTAATGAAATGCAGATGGGTGGCGATGACTACCTAATTGGCACGGTTTGCTTAGGCCTTGCTGTTGCGATTCACGCAGTGATGTATGTGCTGGTTCAAAAGCACTGCAAAGGTATTGAAGTACTAACCTACAACGCCGTACCGAGCCTGATTGCTGCTTTATTCTTATTCGCTGTTTCAGCTGTAGGTGAAAACGTGAATGTTGAATCCTTCACTGGGGATTCAATCTCAGCCGTGGTTTACCTAGGCTTTGTCGCGAGTGTTGGCGGCGTTGTGGCTTACTTCAAATTAGGACAGGTTTCGACCCCTTTCCAAGCGTCTATCTGCTTTTTGATTTTCCCGGTAGTAGCGCTGCTAATATCTTGTTACGTCAACGGTGAAGTTCTGTCTGAACAATCATTGTTTATGATGATCCCCCTGCTTTGCGGCATTTGACTCACCAAGGCACCAAAGGGAATTTTCAAGCTGCGTACCGAATTAAAAACCGTAAGAAACTGATCCGCGTGAAACCTATTTTGCGGATTAGATATACATATCCCACATAAACAAAAAGCTCCAATATCACTATTGGAGCTTTTTGCTTATTTCATAATATCGAGACCAACATTAGCGCCAGCTAAACATTCGCACTTCGTTGCCCTCTTCAGGTTTCTTCGGAATGTTTAAAGATAGCGCTAGAGAAACCACGGCCATCACTGCACCAATATAGAAAACCGTTGCAGGAGAAGACAACCAAATCACACCAAACACCACTGGAATAACGACCGCTGCAATATGATTGATGGTGAAAGAGACACCAGCAGTTGATGCCATGTCTGCCGGGTCTGCGATTTTCTGGAAGTAAGTTTTGATCGCCAGCGCCAATGCAAAGAACAGGTGATCGATCACGTAAAGTGCCGCCGCCCATTCCGCGCTTTGCACCAAACCATAACCGACAAACACACCAATCAAGCCAACATACTCGAAGATCAACGCTTTACGCTCGCCAACCACACCGATAAATCGACCAATGCGCTTCGCAAACAAGAAGTTAAATAGGTAATTAACCAAGAACAACAATGTGACGTCGGCAGCCGAGTAACCAAACTTCTCTACCATCAAGAAGCCTGCAAACACAGTGAAGATTTGTCTTCTCGCACCGCTCATAAACGTTAGCGCGTAGTAGAGCCAGTAACGCTTTCGCAGCACCAACTTCTTATTCTGTGGCGTCTTGGTTTGAAATTCAGGGAAACCAAAGGTCATCACCAATATCAGAATAAAACCAATACCCCCAGTAATACCGTACACCCATGCAAAATCGAGCTTGAGCTGTTCTAACATCACCCAAATTGAGCCATAAGTGATTAATGAGGCCAACGCGCCAACGGAGATCATTTTACCCAGCATCTCGGGCGCTTCTTCTTTACTCAACCATTGCAGTGACAAAGACTGCTTGAGCGTTTCAAAATAGTGAAAGCCCGTCGACATTAAAATGGTAGTCAGCAACAATCCAGTGAGTGAGGGGAACAGACCCGTAATCGCGGTGCCTACAGTGAGCATCGCCAGCGATATCAACATGAAGCGTTGCTCACGAATGAATGCCAACACAAACACTACGGTAAACGCTAAGAAACCCGGGATCTCACGCACACTTTGCAGCAAGCCAATATCCGCACCATCAAAGTTCGCCTTCTCAATCACGAAGTTATTAAGTAAAGCCATCCAGCTCGAAAACGCGATCGGTACAACAATCGAAATCAGTAATAAAAAGTTTTGCGGCGTTTTCCAACTCGCGGTTCTATCGAACATTGACGGACTCCTGTTCGTCTAATTGAGTGAGCACTCGTAAGGTCAACTGCTCAGTATAAGGGTTAATCTTCCAATGCTCTGGGCTCCAGCCTTTTACGAAACGTTGGAAATCGGCCCACGCCACGTAAAGCATTGGTCGCCATGCTGCTTCTACCTCATCAAATGAAAGGTGTGGCTGATAGTACGCCAATGCCTCTTTCAAGTAGTGGAAGTAAGCATCTAGTACTTCTGATTCAAGCTCTGCGCAATCTTGTGGCCTAATCGCGCTGCTCATGAACAAGGCGACGTCTTTCATCGCACAGCCGTAACCCACATATTGGAAATCGACCGCAGCTGCTCGCTCGCTTTCAGAATCAAAACAAAAATTGGCGAGCTTGGCATCGCCATGGACTAAGGTTTGATATGGACACTCTTTGAGTAAACGGTCGATGTGCTTGGCTTGATTCTTCAATGGTAAATCAGCCAAGGCATTGAGCTCATCAGGACGTGTATCTAGATGCCAATAAGTACCGACTTGCCACAATGATGACAACTGCTCTTGATTGATATTGATATGCTTTGCGTGAAAGTTAGCGAGCCATTTAAGGCAAGCATCGCGTTGTTTTTGCTCTTCTCTTGAGTAACTAGATGCCTGATAGTCAGAAGCAGCAAGCACATCAAACTGAGAGATCAACGGGAAGCCAATATCCGCTAAGTCTTGCATCACTATCAGCCACTCATTCTCTTCTAGTTCACATTGCAGCCCAACAGGTACAGGGCAGCGCTCGTCCCATTGTTGGGTGAATGACTGATACCAAGCTGTTTCCACTTGGTAAGAGTGTACCTTTCGTTGGTGAGAGAGTTTGGTATTCCAACCCTTTGGGTGTTCAGCTTTATCTGGCAACGCGACATGTTTAACAATCACACTCTTGAGTTCCGCACTGCTTTCTTGAGAAAAGACTAAGCGAACTAACTCGCCATATCCACCCCATAGGCGTTGAATCACTTGGACATCAAACCCTTCATGACAACCCAGCGAGGTCGCTATTTTTTGATAAAGCTCTGGCTGATTTTGACTTGAACCCGCTTCAGGTTGAGCTCGATTATTCGACGATATTGATTGAGACATATTACTCGTTGTTATGCTTTATCGGATAGAAGGTGTGACCACTGTGGCTGCCTATTCATGTAGTGAACCACATAGCTACAAACCGGCACAATTTTGAAGCCCGCTTGTTCAATTTCAGGCAATACCGACTCCATCATCACCTTCCCAAAGCCCTTGCCTTGCAGTTCATCAGGAATGCGTGTCGACGTGATATGTAGTACATCGCCATCCTTTTTATACTTAACTACCGCAAACTGATCTGGTTCTAACTCAACCGTGATCTGGTTCACATCTTGATCCCATTTAACTGCCTGCATTCTCAACTCCTGCAAATAATGGATACGACAAACAATTAAAGTTTGAAGTATGAATTCCTTGTAATAGACTAACGCAAGTGCATATAAATAAAACTAAGTACTTACAATCAAAGAAAATATTATTATAGCGTGTGGTTATAAATAAAATTCAAACCAATTAAAAGCACTCTATAAATTGCGTTAGTACACCTACTGAATCTAGCACGTAATAACCCCTTGTTAGCAAGTTACCAATATAACTAACAGACGCATGTTGGCGCATGGAGAACATATAATGAACGCACCCCTGAAGAAGCCTTTGGAGCATAATCAGGCACTTCAAGACCCTCGTAATCGCACCGTTTCCACTATCAATAGCACTGATGCACTGGCCATGATTGAGCACGGCAGTGAGCTGACATTAAATGTCTCGACTCCCGTTGGCACGAAGTTTCTCGCCACCACCAGGTTTATCGGAACGCACAGTGATAACTGTATTGTGGTTGAGGTTCCCGAGGTATCCAATGAAGATCTGAACTTTTTCTTTCAAGAAGGTTTTTGGATGACCGCTCGTGCGTATTCTCTACGAGGTGAAGGCGCGCTTATCCACTTTAGAAGCCAAATTCACCATAAGATTGGTGAACCCTTCCCTATTCTTGTACTTTCAACACCAAGCACGATGCAAGTGACTCAGCTGCGTAAAGAAACACGCTATGAAGTGAATCTGGCTTCAAGAATCATCTTCAACGACCAGCGAGCAAACTGTGAGATAAGAGACTTATCGAAAAGTGGTTGTCGTTTCGTTACCTCACCAACCTCTCGTGCGATTCAGATTGCCGATCGCGTGTCTATTGAGATAACCCCTGAGAACTACAATGGCCCACTGATTCCGCCATTGCGAGGCATCGTCTGTAATTTACAGAAATCGACGCACTACGCTCGATACGGTGTCGAATTTGATGATATTGGCAGAGCTAACGCCAAACACTTATTGGCAAAACTGAAGTTCGATGGCACCAAGCTCTGCTTGCGAAACGGTTAACACCATTTAACACGCAACTTTTACCGAATACCGTAAGCTGACCAAATACAAATAGCTCACTGGCAAACTAAACCTCAACCAACAAAAAAGCCATCGACTCAGAATCGATGGCTTTTGCGTTTTGGCTGTTTGTTTATTTGTTTAGCTATCTATTTAGCAAATAGTTTGTATCTAGATATTCAAACTATTTGCGCAGTGCGTTCAGTTTAGCTTGGGCGATACCAAATATAGTATCAATTGGATAACTACCCTCATCACTCGCCTCACCTGCGGCTTTGCCTGTGAACAGTTCAATCGCTTCTGTTACATGGTCAATCGCCCAGATATTAAACTCGCCCTTTTCAACCGCTTTCACAATATCGCTACGCAGCATCAGGTTGTGAACATTTGAACGCGGGATGATCACCCCTTGTTCGTTTGAACGCCCTTTGATTTCACACACATCAAAGAAACCTTCAATTTTCTCGTTCACACCACCAATAGGCTGAGACTCACCAAACTGGTTCATCGAGCCTGTAATCGCGATGTCTTGACGGTTTGGCTGCTTAGAAAACGCTGACACCACCGCACAGAACTCAGCCATACTCGCACTGTCACCATCGACGCCACCATACGATTGCTCGAATGTGATGTTAGTGGTGAGCGGGACTTTGGCTGTCTTGCCAAATACGGAAGAAAGGTAAGCCGACAAGATCATCACGCCTTTTGAGTGAATGCTGCCACCTAGGTCTACGTTTCTTTCAATATCAATCACTTCACCATCACCGTAAGCGGTGGTTGCCGTGATTCGGTTCGGTGCACCAAACATATGATCCGTCGTACTAAGTACAGAAAGCGCATTCACTTGCCCAACCGCCTGACCATCAACATGGATCAGTGTTGTGCCGTTGGTAAACGTCTCCATTACGCTGTCTTGCAATCGTCCTACACGCATCTGTTGGTTCGACAGTGCTTGGTCGACGTGGGTAGAACGAATCAGGTTCGATTTCGCCCCTCTCGCGACGTAGTTAGACTCACGAAGCAGGTTCGCAATATGTGCCGAATGCAGCGATAGCTTGCCTTGGTCACCGGCCTGACGTGAGCTGTGCTCAATGATGCGAGCAATCGCTTTGCGGTCACAATGCAGCATGTTGTTGTCGTGCACGATGCTCGAAATAAAGCGCGCGTAATGCATTTCAGAATCGGGAGTACGCTTCATCTCATCTTCAAAATCGGCCGTCACACGGAACAGTTCACCAAACTCTGCATCGTAGTGCTGCAGCAGTTGGTAAGTTCGGTAATCGCCAAACAGGATGATCTTAACGTCCAATGGAATCGGTTCTGGATCAAGCGATACCGCGCCCGTTAAGGTCACCTCTTTTTCTAATGAAGTGAAGCTCAATTGACGTGAACGCAGCGCTCGCTTCAAGCCTTCCCAAACGTACGGCTGCTCAAGTACCTTCACCGCATCCATCAGCAATACGCCACCGTTAGCTCTGTGTAAGCTACCTGCACGAATCAATGAGAAGTCTGTAAAGACAGTGCCCTTGAACGTTGCCGTTTCTACATAGCCAAACAGAGAGTGATAATTTGGATTCTCTTCCACCACGATCGGCAGAGTCTCCTCCTTTTGGCTCACAATCACGTTAACCTTGTAGCGACGCGGCATTTTCTTATCCAAAGAAGCGGTTGCAACTTCGGCTTGCTCAGTGCTCTCTTCTAAGAAGATGTCAGCGTTGTCGACAATGTCTTTACGCAGTGCCGTTAGGTACTTTTTAATGTCTGGATATTGGCTGTAATCCTTCTTCAATTGCTTGATGAAGTGCGTGATCACGTCTCGCGCCGTATCATCATTCAGTTTTTGAATTTTCTCAGTGTACGTTTCTTCAAGTTCCGTCAACTCACGAGAAATGGTTCGCAGACCGACTTCCAATCCATCAATGGTTTTATCGAACTGGTCTTGCTCTTCCGGCGAAAGCAGATCAAAGCTCTCTTCGGTATGAAGATCATCACCATTCATGGCCACAAACTGGTAATCACCCTGAGTGGTGATCGTCAGGTTAATGCCCTTGTCTTTCGCTTCTTGGCTAATGCTTTCTAACGCGGCTTGTTGCTTAGCTGCTAATTGGTTTTTAAGCCTGTCAGCACGGCTAAAGTACATCTCGTTATCAAATGCTAGAGGCATACCTTTCAGCAGTTTACGCATCAATTTTTCAATATCTTGCTTTAAGCTGCTGCCAACGCCACGAGGCAATTTCAGTACCTTAGGTGTACGAATATCTTCGAAATTCGCGATATAACACCAATCAAAAAGCTCCTGCACTTCTTGAGGGTGACGGTTCAGATAGCGCAAGATCATGGTGCGTTTACCCAGACCATTTCGCCCTATCGCATAAATGTTGTAACCCTTTTCCTTGATTGACATCGCGAACTCAACGGCTTTTTGTGCCCGTTCCTGCCCGACGATTTCGTCAATTGGAGCCAGTTCTTTGGTCGACTTACATGGTAGCTTATCTAAATCCGCTACCTGATACAGCTGTTCTGTATTGAGTCTTTGCATCGCCATCGCCGCCTCCTTAGTCCTTCATTACTTGGGTGTAGATAAAATCAGTGTAGATGTAATTTCCTACAAATTTAGTGACTTACGCTACACAGCTGTTCAACTGAACAAATAACACACAATTTAAGCCATTTTTAGGAATAGCTCGTCATTTAATTCACCAACTTAACATGTGAATGATTTTAATTTGCAATTGATAATAAATATCATTAACATTTTCTGATATTATAAATTGAGGATGTGGATATGGAAATTGAACGATGCTGGATGCACTACCTAAAAGCTGAACAGTTAATGGAACAAGGTCACTGGCCAGAAGCACAACGCCTTTATGGTGATGTTCTAACCTCACTTCCTCATCACATCCAAGATGCAGCATACCAAAGCGATATCAAGCCTTGCCAATTTGCCTGCTTGCTTGCCGGGTTAAGAGACGCGAGCGTCGCTCAATCAGAGATACTCAACCGATTAGGTCAGCACCAACAAGCCTTCGATACCTTGAATCAATCTTACGCTCTGATGCAATTTATCTCTCTGGAGAACACTGAGCTGATTCAACGTACCTTTGGATTATTGGAAAAGCAGAGCGAAGGTTTGCTCAATCACCTGATCGCTTTTTGCAGCGCTCAGCGCAGTTCGCATTGGATGCTCGAACTAGAACAAATTCAACGTGCTCATCACCATTTTGGGCAACTTAAAACCACGTCAGAAGTGAAATCTTCACCTAATGTCTTAAATTGATAAGGATATATCATGTCGGACCGGGCCATTCTTAAAGTCAATAACCTCTCCGTTAGCTTCACAACCAATGATGGAATCATTGATGCGGTAAAAAAGGTTAACTTTACCCTTAATTCTAGCGAAACCTTGGCCATTGTTGGTGAATCAGGTTCAGGTAAATCAGTCTCTTCTAACGCACTCATGCGTTTGCTCCCTGATAACGCCATCATTGATGCTCAATCTGAAATAGAATTTGAGGGGCAATCAATACTTGGCAAGACTGAACGAGAAATGCAGTCGATTCGTGGCGACAGAATCGGCATGATCTTTCAGGAACCGATGACCTCTCTCAACCCATACCTGCGCGTGGGCACACAAGTGGCAGAAGCCATTATGTGTCACCGCAATGTATCGAAATCAAAAGCAAAACAGCGTGTGCTAGAGCTCTTCAATCTTGTGCACTTGCCAATGCCAGAAAAGTCGTACACCAAGTACCCTCACGAATTTTCGGGTGGTCAGCTGCAACGCATCATGATCGCAATGGCGCTGATTAATGAACCGGATATCCTGATTGCTGACGAGCCTACAACTGCATTAGATGTAACGGTTCAAGCTGAAGTGCTTGCTCTTATCAAAGAGATCCAAGGCAAGATGGGAATGGCAATTTTGTTCATCACCCATGACTTAGGTGTGGTGAAACACTTTGCAGACCGCGTGCTAGTGATGTGTAAAGGTGAGCTCGTAGAAGAAGGGATGACTCAATCTTTGTTCGATAGTCCTAAACATGATTACACAAGAATGCTCATTAACTCGATTCCGAAAGGCGCTAAGGTTCCTGTTGAGGCGACAGCCCCAGAACTATTGTGTGCTGACGACATCCGAGTTCAGTTCTTGGTGAAATCACACTTTATCAAGAGTAAAAGCCAGTACTTCGAAGCCGTAAAAGGCATTTCGTTGAATCTTAAGCAAGGCGAAACGCTAGGCATTGTTGGTGAATCTGGTTCAGGTAAATCAACCCTTGGACGTGCATTAATCGGCTTGCTGCCGAGTACCGGACGTATTGTTTACAAAGGCCAAGACGTTAGCTTATTAAATGATAAAGAGCGTCACAAGCTCAAGAAAGATGTCCAAATGGTGTTCCAAGATCCTTATGGTTCTTTATCACCACGCATGACAGTTGGGGAAATCATCACCGAAGGCTTAACGGTGCATCAACCTCATCTATCCAAGCAAGAACGTTTAGAAAGAGCGCGCAAAGCATTGATTGAAGTTCGCTTAGAGCCGAATTCAATAAACCGTTATCCACATGAGTTCTCTGGCGGGCAAAGACAACGTATCGCGATTGCTCGCGCACTGATTCTAGAGCCCTCTTTCATTTTGCTGGATGAACCGACTTCAGCACTCGATCGCTCAGTACAACTGACCGTGATTGACCTGCTGAAAGACATTCAAGCCAAGCACAATATCGGCTTCCTGTTCATCAGCCACGATCTCTCGGTAGTGAAAGCACTGTCGGATCGCGTACTGGTGATGCAGAAGGGCGAAGTAATGGAAGAAGGGTCTGCAGAAGAGATTTTCAATGCGCCGAAAAACAACTACACCAAGAAATTAATCGCTGCGTCATTCGACTTAGAAGATAAATCGAAAAAAAATGCCGCATAAAGGGAACTAATCAACATTAACAGCGTCTTATAATTACATTCTGAATAATCTCCTAATGGATTGAAATCTAGAATGGATATAGCAAAACTGGTTTGGCCGCCAAAAGAGAAATGTCGCATGGATGCGACATTTTTCGTTTCTGAAGGGAAATAATGTGTCTTTGACTGTAACTCCCTATGATTCAATCATTTCACAACTAACGATACAGAGACTTGGTCGACTCTCTGACGATTAAATCTATCGGTGGTAGTCGTGCTTCATGCCTCTCACCTGAAAGTAAGTTCAAAATCGACTGAGCACACACCTCTCCAATCTCTTCAATTGGCTGCCTTAATGTTGTTAACGCAGGTGTGAAATACTTAGACGTTGGCAAGTCATCAAACCCAATCACTGACACATCTTCTGGCACTTTGTAGCCGTGATCATGGAGCGCCTTAATCGCGCCGTAAGCCGTTTGATCATTGGCAGCAAACAGGGCTGAGAAGTGAATCTTAGATTCAATTAATTCCACGGTTTTCTCATAGCCAGTTTCACTACTGAAATCCCCTTGCTTGACGAGCTTTGGCATCACCTTAATGCCCGCCTCTTGCAGCGCTTTCTTATAGCCTTCAAAACGATTACCCGCATCTGGTTGACTCGAAAGCCCTTTGATATGGGCGATGTTCACATGCCCTTGTTGTAATAAGTGAAGCGTCGCCATGTAACCGCCTAGCACATTATCGATATTGATTGAACGAACGTTGTCTTCAGCGAAATCATAACCGACCGCGACAATCGGGATGTCTTGCGCGTACTTGGCAATATCCTCTTTGGTGATGCTGCCTGTTACGATGATCATTCCATCGACATTGCTCTTAGCCAGATACTCTAAGGCGTGTATCTCGAGCTTTTTTTGCCAATGCCCGGTTGCTATCACTAACGAATAGCCTTGAGCTATCAGGGTTTTCTCCATGTCATTGAGAATACGGCTGGTATAAGGGCTGTCAGGGTGTTGCACCAACACACCAATGGTGAGTGAACGTCGGTTGGTGTTTTCTTGCATTTGGAAGTTAGGTTTGTAGCCCGTGTCTTTAATGGCTTGCTCAATATTTTGGCTTTTATCGTCAGACACATAAGTGGTTCGATTAAGGAAGCGAGACACGGTGCTGGGAGAAACACCAGCCAGTCTTGCTACATCGTATACTGTTGTTTTTTTTGTTTTAGTGCGCATCTCGAATCCCTAATCAAATGACATTCGGGGAGCTTTAAGCTCCCCATCAGTTTCAACCTGCATACCACTGCTTTAGCTGAAAATCGTGTCATTAAGTTAATACAAGTAGGCGAAGATCATCCCCGGTCTAAAGTAACGACCAGCCGTATATTTCAAGCCAGTACTCAGTAACCATTTGTGTAAGCCTGCCAGCTTTTCTAACGGAATTTCACCGCTCACCATTTTAACAAAGTTATCAGTATCTTTCGTCAATGTTGGATTGATCCGACCGTCAGACAGCACACAGTTTTGACATTTAAGTACACTTAGCCAGTTTTTCGCATCATTTTGTGTCAACTTAAAGGCTTCCATAAGATCTTTCTCATTGACAGACACAGAGCAGTTGAACCCTTCTGGCGCTGCAAATGGAATTTTTGAATAGTCATACAGCGCGGTATACACGGTATCCATCAATGTTTCTGCTTGCTGAGATTTACCCGCCAGACTCAACGCCGTTGCGACACTAAACTGCACACCAATCCATACGTCTTGTGCTTGGAACGCTTCATGCGGCGAACCATCGGCCAACGTCATATTCGCAACCCCAAGCTTAGGGCTGTTAATCTCAAAGTTGTGCTTATAAACATAGTCTAGTGCGCGTTGGATGTTCTCTTGCGGAAAAATACCCTCGAGTCCGATGAGTTTTAGATAACTGTCGGCCAACAAGGCATCACCAAAACTGTTGTCAGAATCTGGCACTAAATCTAAGTATTCTTGAGTAAAGGCTTGTGGCGCCGTCTCACTCAGCAAGCGTTTCTTAGAGACTCTTTGAGATACCTTACTGATGCTGATGGAAGTATCCGTTTCATTGAGATAGGTATTGAGCGTGTTCTTGTCAGCAATCGCATCACCAGTCAATGAAAGTCCTAAGGTTTCCAGAGCTTGATAGCCTTCACCTGTTAAATGCTTAGCTTGAACTGGCGTCACGAAGAAGTGGTAGTAACCCTCTTTGTCATCCCACAAGCTTTGCTCAACCGTGGCTAACGCCTTTTTAGAACGCGTTAAGTAACCGCTAGCTCGCACGCTTTCACCCATCAATTGTGCAAGTTCACTCGCCGCTTGCAAGCCAGCAACCCAAAGGCTCGCACAATAAATTGAGATGCCATGTGACGCTAGGTTATCAAAGGTATCGTCTGTGCCACGGGTTAGCGGCAAATCATCACCCTCAGCGATCAAATTCGATAAGAAATCGATGCTTTCAGTTACCGCTTGCCAGCACTCATTAACCACAGAGAGATCTTGGGTGTTTTGATAATGGCGGTACACCATCAAAATGTATTTCGGCGCTAAGTCCTTCCATTCTTTCACGTTGTGCCAACTGTAAGCATCTGGCTGGATGTCGAATGGGCTACCCAAATCGTGGATTACTGCACCTCGAATCGCACGCACACCTTGGTACTTTTCATCAATCAATTCAGCATTCGGGGTCGCTTCATATTCCCAGTAACGGCGCTGAGTGAAGTCTTCAGCCAAAATCGCTTTTGAGAACTCTTTCATTACGCAGCCATCAAGCTCCGGCAGCAAGTAAAGCAGTGAAAATGAGCCGTAAAAATACACATCCAGAGAGTTAAAGAATGGGTAATCAACACACTCTTTCACTAGGAACTTATTTTCTTTATCCCATACCGTAGATTCGGCTAAAAACGATAGTGAGTTCATCGCCATCGTCGCATAGCGCAGCGCTGATTCAGGCTGTGATATTTTGCTTTGAGCTTGCTCTAGGAAAGCGATCTGTTGCTCAATAATCTTCTGCTCAATCACCTCAAGCTTTGGCAAAACATCTTGTAACATCGGTAAGGCAGGCTTTGCTTGTGGGTAGAATTGCGTGTAAGCCTTGTCTGAGTGCCAGCCATTGAGCATAACTTTACTGTGTGCCATCACCTGTGCGAAACGCAGGTCAACGGATTCGCCCGGCTCCAACTCAACCTGAACCACGACCAATGCACTCAATGCTTCGCGCCCAGTGTAGATCCCAGTTTGGAATTCTGTATTAGTACGGCCTGTTTTCAGTGCGAACTCGGTTTGCTGGGTCACTTTCGAAGTATAAAGCGTTGGCTTAACAGACACCGATACCTTGCCAGATTTAGTCAAACGGTTTTCGGCTTGAACACCAAACACCACCTCACCCTCAATGTCACTTTGATAAGGGGACTGACTAGTGAGCTGAACACCAGTAAAACTGTGGCTTTCATCATTGACCTTCACCGCTTTATGCTGCTGAGCAATCGGGTTTTGAGATAAGGTACACGCCGAATCTTGAATCCCATCACGACCTTTTCGGTAGGTTGAACCAATCAAGTTTTGTAGAGGTTGAGCAAGAGTAATCACGCGTGTTTGCTGTGATTCATTAGTAATCTGGAAGTGGTTCCAGTGCATAGGCATAGAGCAGAGGCGCTTATCCTCTTTAACGATCGGCGAGACTACCTTTCGCTTTATATTAATACCATCAAAACTATTATATTTATATTCAGCTAATGGATATAAAGCCTTATATTCTATATCGCTACCATTAACACTTTCTATATCACTATTATTTCCCGCAGTTAGTGATAGCTGTCTCGTTGTATCATTTATTAACAAACCATTAAAGAAATCTAAGGCTACATATAATTGACAATCAATCGACGATGAATCTGATTCTATTAATAATTGAGTCTTATTAGAAAATTCGACATTCCACTTTATAAACTTGTCTTTATTTTCTTTATAGAAATTACCATTTTCTAATGCGGCACGAATGAGGTTAATCGCATTCGAAATGTTTTCTTTATCTATCTTCTTTCCATCGAATAGCGCTGGGTAAAAATTCAGATGCACACTAAGCTCTTGCTCGTTAACAACCTGAAGCGCTTCAATGGTCGGCACATCCATCACTGACGCATAAAAATCATTAAAATTAATAATTTGCTCTGAACAGTCGACAAATATTCCTGGAATAAAGCTGAAGTTTGGCGTGTTACCATTTGGCGTCAATGTAAAAGTATTACCGATACCACCGATCGCCATACCTGTATTTTCTGGTGTCGTAGAAATTGGCGTGTACCAAGGTTGAATAAATTCAACTGCGTCGCCCTTTTTACACAAGTGTTCTGAATTTCCTGAATAGCTTGAATATGTAATTTTATTATTCATGTTAAAACCGCCATTGAATATTTTTTTCTTCTTGTTAATATCTTTCAAAAATGGAGACATCAACATGTTTAAAATTATAAATGAAAAATTTGGAAATATTGACTCTGTCACATTAATAAATCAGCAGCATGGTATAGAACTTCAAATAATCAATGGGTTTGGTGCTGTTATAAATAAATACATTGTAAATAACAGTCCATTCTCTTTTATTTGTGGCTATCAGAATTATGATGAACTGATCAACCAACATCCGTTCTTTTCCCGCAGTGCTAAATTATTCCCTTTTCCAAATCGTTTAAACTTAGGTCGCTACAGTTTCGACAACCAAAACCATCAACTCCCAGCTAACTTCCCTTGGTCTGATCACGCCGTACATGGCTTGCTCTACAACCAACCTTTTTCAATCAAAAACAGCGCAGCCAATGAAAAATCAGCCAGTGTGACGCTGCAATATCAGACATCATCTTTACACCCTGCTTTCCCGTTCGCTTTTAACCTTGAAGTCACCTTCACTATCGACACAACGGGTAAGCTCTCTTGCTCAACAACTGTCTCTAATTGTGGTGATTTCGCCTTCCCATTCGGTGATGCTTGGCACCCTTATTTCTCGCTCGGCAATGACCTAGAACAGTGTGAATTGACTATGTCGCCTTGCACTGAGGTCGTACATGAGAACGACCTACCCAATGGTGAAAAACAGGCTTTTGACCGTTTGTCTTTGGGTGACTCCCTGACCAGTCAAAGCTTAAATCACTGCTTTGAATTTGATTCCAAGACAACCAACCAACTTGCGTTTACGCGCTCAGATTCGTCTGCCGCAATTCGCTACCAACAAGATGAAAGCTACCCATTTGTTCAGCTTTACACGCCAACTAGCGAGCAAAGTATTGCAATAGAACCAATGACTTGCCCAGCTGATGCGTTCAATAACCAGATCGGCTTATTGACACTTAGCCCGAACCAATCTCAGACCTTTACTTGGCAATGCCAAGCCAACTATCAACCCAACTAAGGCAAGCAAAGTAAGACAGCCGCTGAATGCGAAATCAGCCCCCAGAGAACGCATTGCTAACGAAACAACGCAACGAAAGAACCAAACTAAAGAAGCAAACTAAAGAAGCAATAAAGGGCGCATAAAGCGCCCTTCTCTTTGTTAACCTAAAATCACCTCGATGGTGTGCTCACCAGAGGTAAACACTGGCGCTTTATTACCTGAAATTAGGTCACCGTTGACCTTCATCTCTGCCACTCCCTTACACACGTTATTTGGGTTGGTAACATGGATATTGTAGGTCGCGCCACGGAACTGACGACGCACTTTGAATTCAGGCCACTCAGCAGGAATACATGGGTCCACCAGCAAGCCATCCACTTCAGGGCGAACACCCAGAATCCACTGCGTACCCGCCACGTAAGTCCAAGATGAAGTACCAGAAAGCCACGCATTACGTCCTAAACCGAACTGTTTGTGCTCGTCACCCAGAATGTTTTGTGGGTAGCAGTAGGGTTCAGATTCAAAGGTATCGATGTCATCGTTCTTAGAAGCCGGGTTGATTTGACGGTAGTACTCGTAAGCACGCTCACCGTTGCCCATTTTCGCTTCTGCGATCATCACCCATGGGTTTGAATGCAAGAAGATACCGCCGTTCTCTTTCGCACCTGGTGGGTAAGTCGATACACCACCTAATTGTGGATTAAAGCCGTTGTAACCCGGTGTTGAAAGCTTGATGCCATTGGTAGTGTTTAGTTTGTTGTAAACCGAATCTAGCGCTTGTGTGGCACGTTCTTGTGTCGCGAAACCAGAAATCACAGGCCAGCTTTGACCGTTGGTGTAGATCTGCCCTTGCTCGTTCTTGTGAGAGCCAATCGGCAGGCCTTGCTCATCAAAGTAACGCACAAACCATTCGCCATCCCAACCGCACTCATTAACTGTGCTCTGCATTTGTTGGTATTGCTCTTTGAACTGAGCGTCCAGCTGTTCCTCACCGCGTAACTCACAGAGGTCCAACATATCGAGCAGGGCTTTACCGTACATGTTAGCGACCATCATCGACTCAGCACCCGTTGGCAGGTTCACCGTGTCATTCCAGTCTGCAAAACCTAATAACGGTAGGCCGTGCTCACCCGTATTGGTGTAGGTAAACTCGATCGCGCGACACAAGTGATCCCAAACGGTACCTGTTTCCACAGGGTTGCCCGCTTTGTCTTTTTGGTAGAACGGAATATCTTTGTTCAAGAAATCGGCATTGCCTGTCTCTTTCACATATTGGGTCACTGCGTAGATGATCCACAGATGATCGTCACCGTAGTAATCCGGGCGATCTTCCTCTTCACGTGAGTCACCAGCGTTCGCTTCCATGGTTGATGGGAAGAACTGGTGCATCGCAGAACCATTGATGTTTTGCACTGATAGTAAGCGCTCAATGAACTCACGCGCCTCTTCTGGCATATGAGTAATCACGCCCAACGTATCTTGCGAAGAATCACGGAAACCGATACCACGGGCGCCATAGCCAAGCTGGTATAGAGACAGGTAACGAGACCAGTTTTTAGTGGTGTGACACTGACGTGGGTTATGTACGTTAAGCATCGAGTTCATTGCCGGATCTGGCGTTTCAACCTGAACCGCTTGCAAGTATGTATCCCAGTGCTCAGCCAGTTCAGCGAAAGCCGAATCAACCACTTGATGGTCACGATATTTAGCCAGCAGAGGAAGTGCAGCTTCTAGGCTCTGTTCTTGCGCGATTTGTACAATCGTACGTTCTGTCTGCTCTGGAGATAACCAACCCAAACGCAGGTTAAGCGCGCCAATGTTGTCACCACGCAAACACTCAGTATTGCCAAGCTCATCGTTTTCTAACGCTTGCGGGGCAGCCCATGTGCCGTAACCAAATTGACCAAGGAATGATTGGCGATCACCATCAAAAGACGTCGCAGGGCGATCCGCTGTCATCAAATTTACCGCGTAATCACGCTTCATAAAGGCATACTGCTCAAGCACGGTATGACCCGATTCTTGCTGGTGTGCTTTCAGTGTCATGGTTTGTGGAACCCAATCCGCATTCAATAGCTGCTTAAGCGCATCGAAGTGCGTGAATTCATACACCGGTACCACATCAACGTGCAGCGCTTTGTCTGAAATGTTGGTGACTTTGATGTCTTGCAGCAATACTTGGTCTGCTTTTGGTACGAAGAAGGTCGCTTCACAACGCACACCAAACGCTTCTGCAATGATGGTGGTGTAAGACAGGCCTGTATGGTTTTCAAACTTATCTAGCGGCTTCAGAGTCGGAGTGTAGAAGGGTGAGAACACCTCTACATTACCCGCTTCGTCACGCACCTTGAGGTACATGGTCGAACCTTTGAAATCTGAGTTTGGCAGTTGTGCGATGTACTTGGTGATACGGTTCAGTGCCGGGTCGCCCTTACACAACAACACACCGCCATTGCTATCGACAATGCCACCAAAATCTAATGTGCCAACATAGTTACACCATTTAATCGGTGTACATGGCGTGGTTGCTACGTATTCTTTGTTTTTATCGTCAAAATATCCGAATTTCATCATCACTATCCCTAGCCCCTCCCAAATCAGGAGGAGCCAAAACAATTTGTCGTAAGTAGGTTGGTATCAGCTCGTTAGCTGACTTAAATTGACTGGCTAGCTCGTAATTGACTAGCTCGCTAGCGAATTCTCACTCAGTGCATCGAATAGGTGGAAAGCATCCAAATCCAAGTAAAGCGTCAGATCTTTTACATCCACTTCAGCGGCTTGGGTTTCAACCATCAGCGGTTGACCGCCAATTTCTGTTTTCAGAAGAATGCTCGCGCCTAGTAGTTCCTTGTCTTTGATTTTCACAGGGAATGGCAGCACGCGGTCGTGGTCAACTTGCTCGGCACGTAGGTGAATATCTGTTGGACGAACACCAAAATGCAGAGCTAGGTTCTTAGATGCCAGAGACTTAAAGCGCTCAGGCAGTGGGATATGAACATCGCCGATTTCAACGAAGTACTCGCCTTCTTTTTCAATCAGTTTTGCTTCCAACATGTTCATTGATGGGTTACCAATGAATTGCGCGACAAACTTGTTTGCCGGACGCTGGAACACCTCGGTTGGTGTACCAACTTGAGCAACATATCCGTCTTTCAGGATCACGATGCGATCCGCCAATGTCATCGCCTCGATCTGATCGTGGGTTACGTAGATCGTGGTGGTTTTTAGTTCACGGTGTAGATGTTTGATCTCTTCACGCATCACGCCACGAAGTTTTGCATCTAGGTTAGACAGCGGCTCATCAAACAAGAAAACCTTAGGCGTACGAACCATCGCACGGCCCATTGCCACACGCTGACGCTGACCACCAGAAAGCTCTTTCGGCTTACGGTTCAGTAGTGGATCAAGCTCTAGCATTTTCGCCGCTTTTAGCACTTCTACGTCGATTTCTGCTTTTGGCATGCCCTTCAGCTTCAGAGCAAATGCGATGTTCTCGTACACTGTCATGTGCGGGTACAGCGCGTAGCTTTGGAATACCATCGCTAAGTCACGATCTTTAGCATCGACCTTGTTCATCACTTTGCCACCAACGACGATGTCACCAGAGCTGATGCTCTCTAGGCCTGCAAGCATGCGTAGTGTTGTCGACTTACCACAGCCAGATGGGCCAAGGAAAACCACGAACTCGCCGTCTTCAACCGTAAAATCAAACTCTTTTACAACTTCAACATCGCCGAATGATTTTTTGATGTTCTTAAATTCTACTTTAGCCATTATCTGTTCTCCTCAGCGCGCTCTTGAAGCATGTTTCGGTACGCAATTGCGCTCTGTTTCAGTGTTCTTTCTTGAGTGGTGTAATCAACATGGACAATGCCAAAACGTTGGCAGTAGCCGAATGCCCACTCAAAGTTATCCATCAGACTCCAAGCGAAGTAACCATCGACTTTCACACCCGCTTCAACTGCGTTGTGAACTGCTTCGATGTGGCCTTGGAAGTAACGAACACGTTGTTCATCCATCACTTGTCCGTTAACACGCTCATCGTTACCTGCTGCACCATTCTCTGTGATGTAGATAGGCGGCATATTTTCGTAGCGAGCATCCAGCCTTACCAATAAATCGGTTAAGCCTTGTGGGTTGATCTCCCAGCCGATGTAAGTGTGTTCAGCATCAGTCTGTTTTACTGATTCAATATCACCATTCTCGTTGAAGCGAGCGACATTGCGTGTGTAGTAATTGATACCGATATAATCAACAGGTGCGCTTATGATGTCTAGGTCGCCTTCTAGAATCATCGGCATGTTCATCGCTTGGCGCTCGACAACTAGCTGTGGGTATTCACCTTTCAATACTGGGTCGATGAACCAGTGGTAGTTCTCCGCTTCACAGTAATCTGCGGCACCTTGATCTTGTGATGTTAATGGGTAAGCCGGAGTCGCGTTAAATACCACTCCATGCTTAGCATGAGGCGCATTCTTACGCAGAATCGGCATCGCCAAACCGTGTGCCAACATTAGGTGGTGAGACGCTAAGTAACCCTCTTTCTCACCCTTGATGCCTGGTGCGTGTTCGCCCCAACGGTAGCCTAGGAATGCAGACACAAACGGTTCGTTCAGCGTTGTGTAAACATCAATCTTGTCACCGAAGTAGTTACTCACCACTTCTGCGTATTCTGCGAACTTGTAAGACGTTTTACGATTCAGCCAACCACCTTTGTCTTCGAGGTATTGCGGCAGATCCCAGTGATACAGAGTTACGTAAACCTTCATGCCACGAGCATGACACTCATCGATGATCTGCTCATAAAACTCTAGGCCTTGCTGATTCACCACACCGTCTTGCGGCAGGATACGTGGCCAAGCAATGGACAGGCGGTAAGCATCAACACCTAAGCCTTGAATCATCTCGATATCTTGTTGCCACAGATGGTAGTGATCACACGCCACATCACCATTGTCGCCGTTATCGACCTTACCCGGCGTCTTACAGAAAGTGTCCCAGATAGACGGTGTACGACCGCCCTCTTCAACGCCGCCTTCAATTTGGTATGAAGATGTCGCGACACCGAATACAAATTCCTTACTGCGTAACTTTGAATCACTTGGAAGTTGATATTTATTCATTGTTATAACCCTTAAACCTAACCTTTGACTGCGCCGGACGTTAAACCACTGATCATCTGTTTCGATGCGAACAGGTAAGTAATCACGAGCGGTAAAATAGAAATTGTTGTACCTAGCATTACCGCGCCCCATGGCGTATTCGGAATACCTTGAACACTTCGAAGTGCTTGCGTAATAACATAGTTATCTGGGTTATTTAGCACCACGAGAGGCTGCATAAACATGTTCCAGAAGAAAACGAACTGAACGATAGCCAGTGTTGCTAAGGCAGGCTTCATCAGTGGCAATACCACACTCCAGTACGTTCTGAACTCACCTGCACCATCCAATTTCGCTGCTTCAAGTAGCTCTTTTGGAATCGATGCAATCACGTGCTGACGCATCAAGAAGATACCAAACGGCGTGGTTGTGAACGGTAGCCATACCGCCATGTGGTTATCCAACAAGCCTAAGAATTTCACGATCATGAAGTAAGGGATCAGGCTAAGCACTGGCGGAATCGCCATTGAGCCAACCAACATGCCAAACAACACGTTCTTACCGCGAAACTTAAACACAGCAAACGCGTAACCACCCATGCTACAAAACAGCAGCGAGATGGTTGTGCCCAAGAAAGCCACGTAAATCGAGTTAAACATCGCTTTCCAAAACGGCATGATTTCTAGCAGTTTTGCGTAGTTCACCATTAGGCTGTCGCCAATCGCAAAGCTGATGCCCGAGCCGAAGATCTCCGAGCGGTCACGTGTTGAAAGCAGTGCTGACCACACAAACGGGAACACCGTAATGATTGCGGAAACAATCAGTAATATGCCGAGCATGACCATCAAGATCTTAGTCATGATGTACATGGTGCGTTCGCTTGGCATTAGGCCACTTAATGGTGAGGTATTTGTCTTAATTGATGTCGACATCTTAATGTTCCCCTAAGCCTTTCTTACCGAAGAATAAAAATTGAACCAAAGTACAAGACGCGATCAGTGCAAACAGAAGCCATGAAATTGCTGACGCTGTGCCCATTTCTAACCATTCCCAACCCACTTTGTAGAGGTACATAGAGATAGTTAAACCAGATTGACCCGTACCACCTGTACCACGCGTTAGAACGAACGGTTCTTCAAACATTTGCAGGTTACCGATGATGGTCATGGTGATTGCAAAGAAGATGAATGGACGAATCATTGGTAGTGAGATGTTCCAGAAGCGGCGGAAGGCATTCGCACCATCCATACGTGCAGCTTCTAAAATGTCTTTAGGAATCGTCATTAAACCAGTGGTGTAAAGGACGATATTAAAACCGGTGTATTTCCAGAAAACCATGATCGCAATAGACGGCTTCACCATAGTGGCATCGTCTAACCAGCGGATTGGTTGAAAATCGTTAACCCAAGCAAATGCCCAACCAAACAGCGTGCTATCGGCTAGTGCCATTAGCGTTTGGTTAATAATTCCTGAGTTAGGAGAGTACATGTTGAAGAAAATCAGTGATGCTGCGACCGTTGATGTGATGAACGGTAGGAAGTACGCCGATGTTAGCCAGTGACGCATACGGTCACCCATTGAAACCAACATGTAAGCCACTGGAATAGCGACTAAGTGCTGAGCAACACCCGATGTGATTGCTAGCCACAATGTGTTCTTTAATGAACGCCATAGCCATGGGTCAGTCAAGGCAATGTGATAGTTCTCAAAACCAACGAACTCCATTGCATCCATGCCCTGTACTGGGTTCCATTCGTGGAACGACAGATAAACAGAGAACAACAGCGGGAAGATCCCAAATACAGAAAAAATGATCAGAAACGGCAGAAGGAATCCATACGGTGTAAGCGCTTTCAGATTTAGACGAGAAAAAAGGCTTTTGTCCGCAGGTTCTATCGTTGTGCTCGCTGTATGATTCATAGTAACGACCTCTTAAAAAAGGAAGCGCGTTATCCACGCTTCCTCACTTACTCAAAGTAATAACAAATTAAAGATTACGCGTACGACGCTTGATTAGACGCTCTGCCTCTTTAAGCGCAGTCTTGATGTCTTTACCTTCATCAAGTACTTCCATCAATGCGTTCTCTAAGATAATAGAACGTGCAACGTGGTCGCCTTGTGCTGGAGAGACCGGTTTGATGTTTTGCGCCACTTCAGCAAAAAGAAGACGGGCTTTTTGTCCGCCTAGGAACTCCATCTCTTCTTGGAAAAGCTCATCGTCATACGTTGTGATGTTCGCAGGGAAAGCGGCAATCGTTTCGAAGTGCTTAAGCTGTACTTCACGGTCAGTCGTCATGTATTCAATAAGCGCCCAAGCTTCATCTGGGTTGTCTGATTGAGTTGGAATTGAAAGGAATGAACCACCCCAGCTGCCGTAGATACCATCAGGTAGGTTTTCTACTGCCCACTTGCCTTTAGTTTCAGGTGCAATCCAGTTGTTTAGGTGACCAAGAAGCCAAGCGCCAGAAAGTTGAGTTGCAAATGTGCCGTTGCGGAAGCCTTCGTACCATTCGTTAGACCAAGCCAAAATGCGGCCGTCTAAGCCTTTGTCGCGAATCTCTTTTGCTACTTCAAAAGCGTGAACAAAACGCTCAGATGTCACCACTGGGTTGCCATCTTTATCGAAGTACAGACCTTCACCTTCAGGAACGGTCGTGAAGATAATCGCTTGTGCCACGTCGGCTGCCGAAGCGATAAGTTGTACGTTTTGCTCTTTCAGTTTTTCACCAGCAGCAATGTATGAATCCCAATCTTTGATTGCTTCTTCTACATCAATGCCCGCTTTTTCGAACACGTCGGTACGGTAGTACATAACACCTGGACCTAGGTCGACAGGGATACCATACATATCGCCGTCAGCGCCTTTACCTTGTGCCCATGCGTATGGTGCGAATCGTTCTTCGTATTTATCTGCACCGTAGTTTTCAGACAGGTTAACTAGGCCGCCAGATCCAACAAATGGACCAATTTTCTCAACGTCGACAACAATCACATCACCGGCACCAGAGCCCGTTGCAAGGTTCGTTGTGAGTTTCGTGTGGTGGTCACCGTGGTTGTTCATAAGGTAATCAACTTTAATCCCCGTTTCCTTTTCGAAATCAGGCAGTAATACCTTCAGGCTGCTATCGAAATCAGGGAAACCGTCGAAACGAATTTCTTTGTCTGCTGCATTTGCAGCTGTTGTACCTAATCCTAAAGCAACCGCGCATGAAAGCGCTAAGGTCTTAAATTTCATGTTCTATCCTTAATATTTTTATAGGGTAACTGGTAAATCCGATACCGAGTTTCTAGTGACCAACGTCGGCAGCAATTTAAAGTTCACGTCATGTTTTATTTTTTTTAGCTTCTGTAGAGTGAGCTGTACTGCTTCAACGCTCATCTCTTCAATAGGGAAATTAATGGTGGTCAAACTAGGGGTCAGATAGCGCGCGAAGATGGTGTTATCGAAGCCGACAAGAGAAACGTCTCTCGGAACAGACAATCCCTCTTTATGCAAAACTTCGAACGCGCCAAATGCCATGTGATCGTTTGAAGCAAATACCGCCGTAAAGTGGCATTTTCTGTTGATCAACTTCTTCATGGCGCTGATGCCTGTCTCTTCAGTAAAGCCCGCTTCCGAGACTAATGCTTCATCGTATGGCACACCCGCTTCTTCCAAGGCCTTTCGATACCCCTGCAAACGCCCCCTAGCATCTGCTTTATCTAAAGGCCCGGTAATACACGCGATATCTGTATGTCCCTTTTGCAAAAGATATTGAGTAGCGAGTAGCCCCCCGACTTCGTTATCAATATCAATGCAACTCATCGCCATTTCTGGGATGAAGCGGTTAATTAAAACCACAGGGGTCCCCTGTTCTTCCAATTCAATTAAATAATCATCACTGAGCAGTTGAGTATGAAGAATCAAAGCATCAACACGACGCCCCAACAGAAACTCCACAGACTCACGTTGCCCTTGCTCAGTATTCGAACCCGCTGTAACCACAGCGTGGTAACCAAAGCGGCGTAGGTTTTCCTCTATGCAATGCAAGATGCCTGAATAGAAAGATCCGCCCAGTTCTGGAACAACAACACCCACACTTCCGGTACGACTTGAAGCCAAAGCCTGAGCGATAGAGTTCGGGCGATAACCCAGCTCTTTGATCGCCTTTTCAACCTTTAACTTCTTGTCGTGGCTCACTCTACTGGTGCCGTTAATCACTCTAGACACTGTCGCTTGAGACACACCTGCATGCTCTGATACGTGTTTAATTGTTGCCACTCGAACCTCGATACTTCATTAGCTTGTAACCGCTTACAAAACGATTATTAAGAAATTACGTTTTAGTTGAAGTGAGTGTCATCACACTAAACTTGGAGGTAAAAAGGCTGGATTTGGAAATCTTGAAAGCGCTTACAGATTCACTTCACGCCATGAAACTGTTTCATGAGATTCTTGCTCACCTTATCAAAACAGCGAGCGGTTACTTGCTGCCAGGGTGAAAGTAAGAACGCTTAAACTCCATTTATCAAAAAGTACTATTCGGTGATAAACCTCATCAGACAGTAATATACAGAGCAATATTGACCTCATTATTTCAGTGGTCATGCAAAATTGTATGGGAACATTTCATAGGTACTTCGAATTCGCTTTGCAGAACCCGAAACTTGAAACAACAACGCCCAGCAAAGGCTGGGCGTGAAACAGTAGAGAGCTTAGAGTCGCCTCTAAATCTTGTTTTCTGATTGCTCGGCGAGCTTAAACTCTTGAGTTAGTGAGAATTGCTGCTGCGACATGGTTTCAAGCTGTTGACCATGAGAAAACAGAACCTGAGATCGTTGAGAGTTGTCCTCTGCCAAGGTGTGTATCTGGCTGATGTTTTTTGTGACTTGAGAAGCAACCACTTGGTGTTCCGTGGTTGCAGTCGCGATTTGATGACTCCTTTGCTCTACCTCATTGAGCAGATCAGAGACCGTCGATATTGAGTGATTCACTTCGCCCGTTTGCTCAACACATTGAACCATCCCCACCACACATTGATTGATTTGCTCCACCGCCAATTTAGAACTGGTTTGCAACTGTTCAATCTTATTGTGGATCTCTTGCGTCGAAGCATTGGTTTTTGCCGCTAACACGCGAACTTCATCCGCAACCACAGAGAAACCACGCCCTTGCTCTCCAGCTCGCGCCGCTTCTATTGCCGCATTCAACGCCAGTAGATTAGTTTGCTCAGAGATCCCAGATATCACATCCAAAATGGAGCCAATGCTGGCACTTTCGCTTTCGAGCTGGCCAATGGTCGCTGTTGATTCTGCTAACTTACGCTCTAAACTGCCCATTAACTCGACGCTTTTATCCATGGTCTTCTGACCAGCACAGGAACTCGACACCGCTTCGGTTACAAGCGTTAGCGTTTGATTAGCGGCTTGAGTTATTTCGGTCACCGAGCACTCGATCTGCTCCATAGCTGTTGCCACCATCACGGTCTGATTGGTTTGGTCTTGCATCGCCTCGCTCAATGAACGGCTCGTGCTTTGATTCTCTATGGACGCCTCTTTTAAGCACGTCGACGAATAACGCATGTTCTCAATCATTTGAGTCAGATGACTGATCACTAAGTTGACCTTGTCGCTCACTGAGCCGAACTCATTATTGGCTTGATACTGCACCATCGCGCTCAAGTCTTTATTGGCAACTTGGTCGAGTGCACTTTGTAGCAGCTTGCTTGGTTTACGGATACCTTTGGCAATATTCAACCCGATCAACAGAGCAATAAGCACGGAAGCAAGTGCAATAAAACCCTGCATCACAAGGGCTTGCTGTGAAGAGTCCATCGATTCGTGATACAGGCGTGTCGCGGTGTCTTCGGCGTACATTGAAAGCTCATCAAAGTGACTTAACTGTTGATCGATTAGCTGTTCAATTTCCTGCTTTTGAAGGGAGATAGACTCATCGAGTTTGACGGTTTCTTTATGGGTAGCGACTGAGCCACTGGCTGAAAACGCGTGTGAAGCGAGCAACGATAAAGACTGTTTACTGCGGCGCAGCAAAGATGAATCCAGATTATCTAAACCTGCGACCGCTTGTTCGAATCGCTCTTTGCGACTTTGTAGGCGACGCTCTACCCCACGAACCTCCGAAGATGTTTGCAGAGAAAAAGCTTCATTCGCTTCTGCTGCAATCAAACTCAACTGAACCAACAAGGCTTCTACCGCTTTTTGCGTGTTGCCCGAACTCGTACTCGCCAATTGATTAACCAAGGTGTTATTGAGTTGTCCTACCACAGATTGAAATTGTTCCTGATCCATCGAACCGAGATCTTTACTATCCAAATAAGAGACGTATAAGTTTAAGGACTGTTCTATCTTATTGATGGTGGCAACGCCCGCTTCTTCAATATTTTGGAGCATGGGTTCAAGTGGTGAGCCCGATTCAGCCTTGCCATCAAACCAATTTAACTGCTGCTGATATCGCTCGATATTACTCAAAACGGTTTGTTTCAGCGGTTCGAGCTCATCAATGTAGTTGGCGGATAAATAGGGAGTAGTGCTGCGATTAATATCCAAAAAACGGATGGTGAGCGTGGAGGATTGGAGCATTAAAGGAGTGGCTTGTTGAGTGATGGTTTCGATGTGTGAGGTTATGTTCTTGTTGCTGCTGATACTCAACCATGCGCTACCAAGCATGATCACGATCAGCGTGAAGAAACCTAAATAAACTCGAGACACGATGGAAGAAAGTCTCATCGTTATTCCTTGATCTAGTGGCGAAAAAAAGGGCACAAAAATGTGCCCAAGAATGGAGTTAATTGAAACGTGCCCTAATCAATCTGCCTTTAGGGCTAAAATGGACAGTATTACGTGCTCTTAACAAGCATAGATATTTGAAAGCATGGCTCCTTGAAAATATGCCGAATTCAAAGAGCAGCGCTTTCTATACCTGTGATTACCACCAAGCTTCAAACATTGCGCCGAACGACAATGTATCAACATTGGTTGTCTTCACTGTGTTGCCTTTCGTTTCTACATCACCCACGGTTGTGTAGAAACGAAGCATTGGACGGCTCCAAGGTAAGCCACCTAGAGAAACGTTTTGAGAAAGCGTTACTTTCCATGCGTTCTCTTCACCGTCGTCATCGTAATCAACCATGCCGTAGCCCGCTTCTAACCATGTAGAATGAACATCATCCCATTGGTACTGTGGACGAACGATACCAGCGTATTCCGTGTTCTCGCGGTCTAGATCAGAGCCAGAATTGTCTTTGTAAGACACTAAGTAATCAATGATGAACTGTTCAGATGCAGCGTAGCTACCCTCAACACTTGCATACAAAGTCTGGTAATCACCTTTAAGGTCATATACCGATGAATCTGCACCGTCACCGTACTTAACAACCAACTTGTTAGACTCACCCAAGCCTAATGTTGCACCTACCAAGTAAGCCGTTTCATCACTGACTTTTTGACCTGGAGTCACGACAGGCTGCATTGAATCTGTCACTGGATCGTATACGTACTCAGTCGTCGTAGACGTATCCGCTTCGCTCGATGCAAAACCGTAGTTCGCGTAAAAATCCAGATTACCAATACCTGCGTCAATACTGTGTAGCTTCGCTGTCACGGCGTATCGGCCATTGTCATTTACGAGGCCGCCTTTCACTTGGCCAACAAAGCCCATATCTAGCTTAGCGCCGCCGAAATCTAGGTTGTTAAAGCCAGCGCCTTGACCATCGTGTGTCATCCAGAAGTAATCATTCAAACCTTGTTGCGGACGTTGATGGAAGTCGCGACCAGCCCACATGTAAAGTTCTGGTTGGCTTTCAAATACGTTAGTTACACCAGCGTACATTTTTTTCATGCTCAGGCCGCCGTCGTCAGCCCAAGCGTCTGCTTCCCAGTGGTCAGCCATGAATACGACGTCCCAAATCGCACCGTTGTCAGCTTGGAAAAGCTTAGCTAACTGAACCTCACCACCATTGGCTTCGTTACCCAAACGACCGACAGAACGACCTGTTGTACCGATGTCTACGTAACGCTCATCACCGCTCTTGTAGTGAGCGCCGTAACGAGCATAACCAGAGAAGACGATACCGTCTGGCACAGTTGTTTCTGAAGTTAGAACCGCTTGTTGCTGATCATCAACATACTTGATGTCCCCAACTTGAGATTCCAACTCTTGGATTCGTTGCTCGAGAGCAGCAAGATCCGTTTCTGCAGCAAAAGAAGAGAGTGAAGCAAGCGAAGCCGCCACTGCGACCGTTATTGGCAAAATCTTAAATTTTTGCATTGTAATTCCCTATTATTTTTTTGAGTTTTCATCGAACAGGGAAATATTAAGCAATGAAAGCGTTGAAAAGTTGGTCGCTGTTCACACTGATAAATTAGGTCGAGAGCCATGAAACTTTTAGAAAAGTCATACCCAAAACTATTAATTTAATATCAGAAACTTAGGAAAGGAAACGCGTGAAATATCAGCTTGAAATCGCTTTCATTTCATCAATAATGGCGGGATCTATCACGGAAAAGTGTATGTAAAAATGAAGGAAATATGGTGCAGTTTTGATAAGTTTTCATATATATGAAAAGCCTCAAAATCTAAGGTCGATTTTGAGGCTTTTTAGTCTGAGTCAAACACCCAATTATCTAGAATCAAGTATTATCTAAAACGAATCTAGAGATTCAACGCCCATATTAAACAGCGTAAACGCATAAATATCGGCAGTGAGATCGATCGCTTTACTCAATGGCATTCCAGCACCATGCCCTGCATTTACGTCAATACGAATCATCACGGGCGCACTACCTTCATGCTTATCTTGCAGCTCTGAGATGAACTTATAAGAGTGAGCCGGTACTACGCGGTCATCGTGATCAGCGGTCGTCACCAATGTTGCTGGATAATCCGTGCCACGCACCACATTATGAACCGGAGAATAGCCAAGCAGATATTCGAACATCTCTCTGTTCTGCGCGGATGTGCCATAGTCGTACGCCCACCCTTCGCCAGACGTGAATGTGTGGTAACGCAACATGTCCAACACCCCAACAGCAGGCAGAGCCACTTGGAACAGCTCAGGCTTTTGTGTCATACAAGCTCCTACCAGCAAGCCTCCGTTAGAACCGCCGCGAATCGCCAACTTATCGCTACTGGTGTAGTTTTCTTCAATTAAGAACTCGGCAGCAGCAATGAAGTCGTCAAAGACATTCTGCTTTTTCTGCTGAGTTCCCGCTTTGTGCCACGCCTTACCATACTCACCACCGCCACGCAGGTTCGGCACCGCATATACGCCACCCAGTTCTAGCCAACTGCCAACCGTGCCCGAGAAAGAAGGCGTTAGGCTAACGTTAAAGCCACCATAGGCGTACAACATGGTTGGATTATTGCCATCTAACACTAATCCCTTCTTATAAGAGATAAGCATCGGAACCTTGGTGCCATCCTTCGAGGTATAGAAGACTTGTTTAGACTCAAATTGATCCGACTCAAACGGAGACTCAGAGCGTTGGTAGATTTCAGAGCTTCCAGATTCAACATCAAAAGAGAAAATCGTTGGCGACGTTACATAGTTGGTAAAGGTGTAATGAAGCTGGGTTTGCTCTTTTTTACCACCCAAACCACTAGCCGTTCCTAGCCCGGGTAAATGAATTTCACGAACTAGGCTACCTTGGTAATCCAGCTGCTCAATCTTAGACACCACATCGACCATGTAATGAGCAAACAAGTAACCACCACCAGTGCTGATATCTAACGGCTGTGGCTTTTCAGGAATGATATCGAGCCACTGTTGACTGCTAGTATCAAAGCTCACCACCTTGCCATTAGGCGCATCGAGATTGGTGTATAGAATGAAGGTCTCATCTTGGTTATCGATGAGATAAGTGTCGCTATCCACATGATCAATCAGCGTGTTCAGCGATTGTTCCTCTGAACCTAAATCGATATAGAACAGTCTGTTACCCGATGTCGACTCTCGCCCTAGAATGGTCAAGTAACGGTCGTCTTCGGTGGTGTAACCCGACACATAGCGGTGCTGCTCGGCGTTATTCTCACCAAAAACCACTTTGTCGTTGGCTTGCTCTGTACCCAACTCATGGAAGTAAAGTTTGTGCTGTTCGGTACGTGCAGAAAGCTGGCTGCCGTCTGGCTTGTCGTAACTAGAGTAATAAAAGCCGCGATTACCCAACCAAGAAATACCGGTAAATTTAGCGTCTGTGATTTCGGCTTCAAGCTGCTGTTTAGTCTCGGTATCAATCACAAAGATCTTGCGCCAGTCGCTACCACCCTCTGAAATACTGTACGCCACTAGGCTGTAATCTTTAGAAAACGACACCGCACCCAGTGATGTAGTGCCATCTTCCGAGAAAGTATTCGGATCTAGGAAAATTTCTTCTTGTTGCCCTTCTTTGTGACGATAGAGAATGCTGTGATTCTGCAGGCCATCGTTCTTATAGAAATAGGTGTACTCACCTCGAACAAACGGCTGCGAGCTCTTTTTGTAGTCTTGCGCTTTCGCTAATCGCTCTCGCAGGTCATCGCGATACGGAATTTGAGCAAGGTAATCGAACGTGACCTCATTTTGGCTCGCCACCCACTGCGCGGTTTCGTCGCTTCTGTCGTCTTCTAACCAGCGATAAGGGTCTTCAACTATGTGATCAAAATAGTCATCGCTGACGATCTGTTTGTTGGTGACTGGATATTGATACTCTTTTAAATAGCTCATCGTGATCCTTATTAAAAATAATGTGAAATCGTCAGGTAACGCGTTCTGATGTGTTCAATCAATAACTTAATCTTGTTCGGTGGCTGGCGCGTAAAGGGGTACACCGCATAAATACCGAGCTTCTTGCCGACTAAGTCAGGGAAGATGTCCACCAGCTGGCCGTTACGAATGTCGTGATAAACCAGACAACGCGGCACATACGCGACCCCATGACCGCCCAACGCCGCCTTTCTTAATGCCGTCGCATTATCAGTAGAAAAAGAGCCCGAGACGCGCACTATGTATTTATCGTTATCGGTAAAGCCATCTTTGCTATGCAGAAACTGCCATTCGCTAGCACCCGTTGTTTGATAGGCGTATTGCAAGCAATTGTGCTCAACCAAATCCTTGGGCTGCATCGGCTTACCGTTCTTAGCGATATAAGATGGCGAGGCACACACCACCCATTGTGAATCCAATATATGACGGGCAATAAGGCTGGAGTCTTCCAAGTAACCGGTTCGAATGACCAAGTCGAGACCATCTTCAACCAAATCAACAAATCGATTGTTAAGAGACATATCGACCGTTAAACCTGGGTGCATATTACAAAACTCGGCCACAGCGTCTGCCAGAATCAAATCTCCGGAGATAGTAGGCACTGACATTTTGATATGACCACTGACATTTTCACCAAAGCCTGAAACTGCGTCCATAGCCTCTTGAGCTGCCTGCTTCACATTTTTGGCCCCGTGTAACATTGCCTTGCCCGCCTCAGTCAAGGTCAATTTACGCGTGGTTCGATATAATAATTGCACGCCAATCTCTTCCTCTAAACGCGCAATTCTTTTACTAACTACCGAATTTGTAAGGTTATTTTGCTCTGCCACCTTACTGAAGCTGCCTAGTTCTACCACCTGTGAAAACAGGATCAAATCGTCTGCTCGCATCTGATTATGCCAATTTTGGAATTAATTATTTTCATTATTTCCCTATATCAATAAAAAATAAAGGGGTAAATTCACGCCAAATTAACAAAACAATTACAAAAACAGTCATTCCAATTACAAGATTCGCCTAAAGAAGGTTCCCGTTTAGAGGCCAAAGCGATTCAAATAATGACAAACCATAACGTGATCTTTACTTCAAACATGAACGTTTGAAAACAGTACGAGGAAGTACCCATGAGTGAAACTCTACTAGCCCTATTGGCATTTTCACCAATAGTTGTTGCAGCGATTCTGCTGGTTGGCCTTAACTGGCCTGCAAAAAAAGCGATGCCTGTGGCATTTGCCTTAACCGTTGCTATCGCCCTACTTGCTTGGGACATGTCTGGCACTCGCGTGCTGGCTTCTGTATTCCAAGGCTTCGGCATTACAGTGTCGGTTCTCTGGATTGTGTTCGGCGCCATCTTCTTATTAAACACTTTGAAACACACCGGAGCTATCACCACCATCCGCAACGGATTCACTGATATATCCGCTGACCGTCGTGTTCAAGCAATCATCATTGCTTGGTGTTTCGGTTCATTCATTGAGGGCGCATCTGGCTTCGGCACACCAGCTGCCATCGCTGCACCACTGCTGGTTGCTATCGGCTTCCCTGCGCTGGCTGCGGTACTGATGGGCATGATGATCCAATCTACGCCAGTATCATTCGGCGCGGTTGGTACACCTATCATCGTTGGTGTGAACAAAGGATTGGACACGCACAACATCGGTGAAAGCCTGATTGCTCATGGCTCAACATGGGATGCTTATCTACAACAAATCACGTCAAGCGTTGCGCTAATTCATGCTTCTGTTGGTGTGATGATGCCTGTATTGATGGCAATGATGCTGACTCGCTTCTTCGGTAAGAACAAAAGCTGGACTGAAGGTTTAGATATCCTGCCGTTCGCACTGTTCGCAGGTGCTGCTTTCACTATTCCTTACGCACTAACAGGTGTTTTCCTAGGCGCTGAATTCCCATCACTGATTGGTGGTTTGGTTGGCCTTGCGATTGTGGTTACTGCAGCAAAACGTGGCTTCCTCGTACCAAAATCAAAATGGGATTTTGAGAGCGAAGACAAGTGGCCTGCAGAATGGCTAGGTTCTCTGAAAATCGACCTTGACGACAACAATCAAGGCCATAAGAAGATGAGCATGGCGATGGCATGGGCACCATACGTGCTGCTAGCGGTGACCTTGGTTGCGAGCCGCGTGAGCCCTGAATTCAAAGGCCTACTGAAGAGCGTTAGCCTATCGTTCAGCAACATCCTTGGTGAAACCGGTGTGAGCACTGCGATTCAGCCTCTGTATCTACCGGGCGGTATCTTGGTCTTCGTCGCGCTGGTTGCTGTTCTCATGCAATCTCGCAGCGCAACGCCACTGGCTAAAGCCTTCGGTGAATCGAGCAAGACTCTGATTGGCGCAGGCTTTGTGTTGGTGTTCACCATCCCAATGGTTCGTATCTTCATTAACTCTGGTGTGAACGGCGCAGATTTAGCAAGTATGCCCGTAACCACGGCAAACTTCGCAGCTGACCTCGTTGGTAGCGCATTCCCAGCATTGAGTGCAACGGTTGGTGCGTTAGGTGCCTTCATTGCAGGTTCGAACACAGTTTCAAACATGATGTTCAGCCAGTTCCAATTCGAAGTAGCGCAGACTCTGACTATCTCTAGTGCGGTGGTTGTTGCTCTACAAGCCGTTGGTGCAGCAGCAGGTAACATGATTGCGATTCACAACGTGGTAGCGGCATCAGCAACTGTTGGCTTGCTAGGACGCGAAGGTGCAACCCTACGTAAGACAATCATTCCAACGTTCTACTACTTGGTGATGACAGGCATCATCGGCCTAGTGGTTATCTACGGATTCAAAATGACCGACGCACTTATGTAAACCATAAGTCGTTCAAAAGCACTTGGCGTTAATACTCAATTCCCCGACAGCGACACCGTCTAATAAGACAGTTGATGAGTTCCGGGATGGATACTAGAGCACATCAACACCCATGGGTATTAACGCCATTTTCCCGAATTAAAGCAGCCCAAACCAAGCTCTCAAAGAAGAGCAACATCCCAAGAATTTAGGACTGAAATTATGATCATATCCGCATCGACTGATTACCGCGCCGCAGCAAAAGCGAAATTACCACCGTTTCTTTTCCACTACATTGATGGTGGCTCTTACGGAGAACATACCCTACGTCGCAACACGGCTGACCTAGCTGAGATTGCGCTAAAACAACGCGTACTCAACGACATGTCGGACCTAAATTTGGAAACCGAACTATTTGGCGAGAAGCTAGCGATGCCAATCGCACTGGCGCCTGTTGGTTTAACGGGTATGTACGCAAGACGCGGTGAAGTACAAGCAGCAAAAGCCGCCGACAACAAAGGCATCCCTTTTACCATGTCGACCGTGTCGGTATGTCCGATTGAAGAAGTTGCACCTAAGATTGAACGCCCAATGTGGTTCCAACTTTACGTGCTAAAAGACCGTGGCTTCATGAAGAACGTATTGGAACGTGCCAAAGCGGCAGGCGTGACGACACTGGTCTTCACCGTTGATATGCCAGTACCCGGCGCTCGTTACCGTGACATGCACTCAGGAATGAGTGGTCCAAATGCAGCAATTCGTCGTGTATTTCAATCTATGCGTCATCCTAGTTGGGCGGTGGATGTTGGTCTGTTGGGTAAACCACACGATCTTGGCAATATCTCTACTTACCGAGGTTCTCCAACCAAACTGGAAGACTACATCGGTTGGTTGGGTGACAACTTCGACCCGTCGATTTCATGGAAAGACCTAGAGTGGATCCGTGATTTCTGGGACGGCCCGATGGTCATTAAAGGCATTCTTGATGAAGAAGATGCAAAAGACGCCGTGAGATTTGGTGCAGACGGTATCGTAGTTTCAAACCACGGTGGTCGTCAGCTAGATGGTGTTCTATCAAGTGCTAAAGCACTGCCTGCAATTGCAGATGCGGTAAAAGGCGACACCAAGATTCTGGTCGACTCTGGCATTCGTACTGGCTTAGATGTGGTTCGCATGATGGCGATGGGCGCAGACTGCACCTTGCTTGGTCGCTCTTTCGTCTACGCGTTAGCAGCGCAAGGACAAGCAGGTGTTGAGAATCTACTCGATCTTTACGACAAAGAGATGCGCGTTGCCATGACATTAACAGGCGCGAAGACAATCAAAGACTTAACTCGTGAATCTTTGGTGGGGCTAGATTAAGCGGCCACGATTCTGATTTAGGTTCAGACTAATGCTTTGGTCTACTTAGACTGAAGTTCAATCGGTGTCACAGCAATTACACTGCCGTTGTGACACCGTTTAAGCACTGGAAAATAAAATAAAAACAAATCAGTGCCAAATAAGAAGCACAAGGAAGCAAAGATGGAGACAAACACATCCCATGAGCGAGTAATAGACGCACAAACTTATCAGCAGCTTGAAGCGATACTGGCTCAAAAAATAGAAACAGAACGCATTGTCACTCAAGAGGCAAAGCGATTGGCTTACGGCACCGATGCGAGTTTCTATCGCTTGGTGCCGAAAATGGTTCTAAGGCTTAAAAACTTAGACGAAGTGATATTCACCATTCAAAGCTGCCGTGAACTCGATATTCATTTTACCTTTCGCGCCGCGGGTACCAGCCTTTCAGGACAAGCGGTGTCAGACTCGGTACTCATCACCCTAACCGACGACTGGCGTGGTCATGAAATTGTCGATAACGGCAATCAGATCATTCTTCAGCCCGGTGTGATTGGTGCTGATGCCAACAAATACCTCGCTCCTTTCCAACGTAAAATCGGCCCAGATCCAGCTTCAATCAATACCTGTAAAATCGGTGGTATCGCGGCGAATAACGCCAGCGGCATGTGCTGTGGTACTGCGCAAAACTCGTATCGCACCGTTGAGAGCATGAAAATCGTATTGAGTGATGGATCCCTGCTTGATACGGCTGACAACGCAAGTGTTGAGGCATTCAAGCAATCACACAAAGCTCTGTTTGAAGGCATTGTTGATTTACACAAACAGACTAGCTCGAACCAAGAACTCGCAGACAGAATCCGCCACAAGTACCGCCTTAAAAACACCACTGGCTACGCGCTCAATGCACTGGTCGATTACCACGACCCAATTGAGATCATCAAACACCTGATGATAGGCTCTGAAGGCACGCTAGGCTTCATCGCTGAGATTACCTACAACACGGTGATCGAACATCCGAACAAAGCTTCGGCTCTGTTGGTGTTTGCCGACATCGAACAAGCCAGTAAAGCCGTTACTACGCTATCAAAAACACCCGTTGCTGCGGTTGAATTGATGGATGGCAGAGCGCTGCGCTCAGTAGCTGATAAACCGGGTATGCCTGCATTCATGCCGAACTTGGATTTAGAAGCCGCAGCGATTTTGGTTGAATCACACGCCAGCTCCCAGCCGGACTTAGATTTACAATGTAAATCAATTTTGGACGCATTGACTGAATACACGATTGTTGAATCGGTGCCTTTCACTTCCGATCCAAAGACAGTCGCAACTCTGTGGGGCATCCGAAAAGGCATGTTCCCTGCCGTTGGAGCCGTTCGTGAAGTTGGCACAACCGTTATCATCGAAGACGTGGCTTTCCCTGTCGAAAACCTCGCTAACGGTATTCGAGAGCTACAAGAGCTGTTCGACAAATACGACTACAGCGAAGCGATCATTTTTGGTCACGCCCTCGAAGGCAACCTGCACTTTGTATTTACTCAAGGCTTCGACAGTCAAACAGAAATCGATCGCTACGGCGGTTTCATGGACGATGTTGCCGAGCTGGTTGCGGTGAAATACCAAGGTTCTCTAAAAGCAGAGCATGGTACTGGTCGTAACATGGCGCCTTATGTGGAATTGGAATGGGGCAAAGACGGCTATGCCTTGATGCAACAGATCAAAGCGCTGTTTGATCCAGAAAGACTGCTCAACCCCGGCGTTATCATCAACGACAACCCGAATTCACACATCACCAATTTGAAGCCAATGCCTGCTGCCGATGACCTTGTCGACCGCTGTATCGAGTGTGGCTTCTGTGAGCCTGTTTGTCCGTCTCGTACGCTCACTCTATCACCACGCCAACGTATTGTTTTATATCGCGAGCTACAACGCCGTCGCGCTGCAGGCGAAGAGATAGAAGCAAGCGAACTAGAGAAAACCTTCGAATATCAAGGCATTGATACCTGCGCCGCAACCGGCCTATGTGCCGAGCGTTGCCCCGTTGGCATCAACACCGGTGATTTGATCAAGAAGCTTCGTATTGCCAAATACGAGAAATTTACACCAATCGCTAAGTGGACAGCGGATCATTTCTCGACCACCACCAAGCTGACCAAGGCCGGCCTCAAAACCAACCAAGTGGCGAGTAAAGTATTAGGCGCAAACACGGTCGGTAAGCTAACCAACGGCTTGCGCTCTATCACCAAAGGCGCGACGCCGGTTTGGATGCCTGAGATGCCACAATCCAATAGCCACTCGCTAGTCTCATCACCAGTGACAGCAGAATCCTCAAGCAATCACAAGAAGGTGGTTTACCTCCCTTCGTGTGCGAGTCGAACCATGGGGCAACAGAACGATGCGGGCGACCAACGTCCTCTAACTGAAGTGACCATGTCTTTGCTTAACAAAGCCGGATTTGAGGTTATTCTTCCGAAGAAGCTAGACGACCAATGTTGTGGCATGCCTTACGACAGCAAAGGGATGACCGATTTAGCCCAATCTAAAGCGCAACAGCTCGAAGAAGTGTTGTGGCAAGCCAGTCGTCAGGGTGAATACCCAGTCTTAATGGATACTAGCCCATGTGCTAAACGCAGTATTGAACAGTTCACCAAACCGTTAGAGGTATTAGAGCCAACAGGATTTGTGAATCAATACCTGCTTGAACACCTGACGCTTGAGCCGCTACAAGAGACCGTGATGCTGCATGTGACTTGTAGCTCTCGTCGAATGGGTTTGGAAGGCGCGATGTTGAGCCTTGCTAAAGCGTGTACCGAAGAGGTCATCGTTCCTGAACATATTCAGTGTTGTGGTTGGGCGGGTGATAAAGGTTTTACTACGCCAGAACTGAACGAGGCTGCGGTACACCCACTCAAAGAACAAGTACCGAGCAACTGTACTCGTGGGTTCAGTAACAGTCGAACCTGTGAGATCGGTTTGTCACACCACAGTGGCATTCCGTATCAATCAATCTTGTACTTGGTGGACGAAGTCGCGCAATAGCGGAGCCTCCCCACTTAAGGTATCGAGCAATTAGCTTAAACCTAAAACGAAAAATGGCAGCCCAATCAGGCTGCCATTTCTTTATTCGATTTAAAACGTATTACCGAGCTAGATATTGATGAGCTAACGGCTACTGAGCTAGGCGTATCAACTCTTCTGGCGAGTAGTGTTCTGCTTCTGCACCTTTGGCGATTAAGTCGATCACTTGGAACTCATTCATGTCACCAAACTCTTTAGTTAAATAATCACGAAACGCTTTCTCATTCGGCCATTTACCTCGCACGATATAGCCCTCTTCTTTGTCAAAGTCTTCCGTTTCAAAAAAGGAAAAGTCGGTCATACCAATATTGTGGCAATACAAAACGAGATACATGTTGAATCCTTAACGCTGAACACTTAACTAAGCTAAAAACCGATCGACAACCGATCCGAAAGCCAATTCAAAAAAACAGGCTCAAGGTTACAACATAAATGCCAAATCGAACACTCAATCGAATAGCACGTCGAAAACTTAAGCAGCCTGTTCTTTTTCGTTAATCATCAAACATCATATTAATTGCAGCACCTAACAGGATCAGACCAACAATTGGTCCCATGACAGCGATTGGCGCGCGTTCAATGTAGGGCAAGTTCTCAGCAATCATCAAACCCCATTCCGGTGTTGGTGGCTTTGCCCCTAATCCGATGAAGCTTAGCGAGGTCAGGCTCAATGTGATTACTGGCAGCCTCAACATCGCGTGCCTTAGCAAAGGTGGCAACACATAAGGAAGCAAGTAGAAACGGAAGATTCGAAGCTTGCTGGTGCCCCACAATGGCGCGAGATGCGTATAAGGTTGAGCCTTTGCTTCCACGATTAAGCTTGAACAATGTGCCGCCAATGGTGCCCAAGATACCAATACAATCGCGATTAATGCGCTGTTCGGATTCATGCCCGTTAAGCCAGCAACCAACAGGCCAGCAATGATGTAAGGAATACCCTTAGTGATCTCGATAAGACCTTGGCTAAAGCGGGTATTGAAGCCCATGATGATGCCCGTCACCAAGCTCAAAAACGTTGCCAAGATACCCGCTTGGAAGGTCGAGACCATGCCCGAACCGATTCTCGCCAGTAAGTCTCGGCCAATGCCATCTGCACCCAAAGGCGCTTGCCGACTAGGGTCTGCTAGGCGAGCAAACTGACTGGTATATGGGTCACGAAATGCAGCCCATAAAACGATAGCAATGAGGAAAGAAAAGATCGCAAAAGCAGTGACACGTTTAGCTCGATTCTGGGTAAAACGAAACGAAGAGTGACTACTAATCAGCTTACCGCTTTTCAGGCTGTGACCCAGAATCAGCTGTTGAACAAACAAGCTCAAACTACTCACGCCAATCGAAAACAGCAGCAATACCAACAGGCCGCCTTGCAACATTGGTAAATCTTGCGCCTTAGCTGCGCCTAGAATCATGCGCCCGATACCCGGAATCGAGAAGATAAGCTCAACCGCGACCGCACCACCCGTTAAGCCAATCACGATCATCGCGATTTGTGGGATCAGGCTGCTCAACGCTCTTTTCAACGCAAAACGAATAATTTGGTTGGAGTGAACGTTGGCACTGAGCCAAGTGATCACCCAAGGTTCATTTAAAACGCGTTGTAAACTGTCTCTAAGTAGACGACTAAATAGGCCACTGGCGGGCAATGCGAGCGCTAAACTCGGTAGCCAAATATCTTGCCAACCTTGCCAACCATACGGCGGCAGCCAACCTAACCAGATAGAGAACACCAGTATTAATACCGAGGCCACCACGTACTCTGGCAAGGATATTAATACGGTGCTTAAACTGCTGTAACTCTGCCCTAGTTTGCCCTTCTTCCAACTGCGCAAGGTAGCAAGTAAACCTGCACCGCACAGTACGAAAGTCATCACAAGTGCACTCGACATCAGAAACAGAGATGTCGACGCTGTTTTTTGAATGCCTAATGCAACCGAAGAACCATCAATCCAAGATTTACCTAGGTCACCCGAAAAAGCACTTCCTACCCAGTCAATCAGGCGCTCGCTTGCCGAACGGTCAAGCTGAAGATCAGCTCGCACCGCTGCTAAAGCTTCAGGCGTAAGCAGGTGTTGTTGCCCCGCCCTCGCACGCAGAATGGATTGGCTTGGGTCGATACCTGCAATGTCAGGCATCAAGCCAACAAGAATCACCACCACAATCAGTGAGGCGATTCTTGATAACCAAGGCGTCAAGAGAAATAAGGTTCGACGCAGAGTTTCAGCAGATAGCATCTATTTAGTTAGCCTGTTTCGCTTGTTTGATCTGTGTAGTTTGGTCAACTAAACGGCGCTCACTTGGGTCACGAACCACATTACTCACGCGCTCGCTTTCACCTTGAATCACACGTTCGTGAAGCAGTGGAATAGCCGCGAAGTCGTTAAGGATTTTTTGCTCAGCTTCGATGATCGCTTGCTGACGCAGTGCGCCTAGTGGTTGCAGATCAGCGTGAGTCAGTGCTTGGTCTACTTCTTGAGAACAGAATTGACCAAGATTGAATGAACCCTTACAGCCAAAGTCACTCATCATGTAAGCCACTGGGTCTCCCGAATCTAGAACCGTTGCACGAGAAAGGATGAACGCATCAAACTTGCCTGACAGTGCATCGTTTTCAATCTGAGCGTATTCACGGATATCCAGCTCAACGTTAAAACCAGCCGCTTCAAGTTGTTGTTTAAGCAGTGCTGCTACTTCTGGAAGCTCTGCACGATCGGTAAAGGTACCGATAACAATGCTTTCACCGCTTGCTTTTAGAGTTTTGTCTAATGCCTGACCTTCAGGTCGAATTGGTTCAGCCCAAGCAAGAGCAGGACCTAATAGACCTTGTGCAATATCCGCGTGGTTCTCATAAACGGTATTCACGATTTGCTCTCGGTCCACCGCAGCAGCCGCAACCTTACGCAAGTTAATATCGCTGAATACGCCTGACTTGTTGTTTAGGTAAAGCGTATTGGTACGAGGCATCGCCACTTCATAAAGTAGGTTCGGATCAATGGTCGCGATTTGTGAAACGGGCACTGCTTCAACGATGTCTGCCGTGCCTGTTCTTAGAGCCGCAGCGCGCGCAAAACCGTTCGGAACGTATTCTGCAATCACAGATTCAACCTGTGCTTTTTGACCCCAGTAGCCATCAAAACGTTTCAGTTTCGCACTGGTTGTACCGTTAATTTCAGTCAACTCAAACGGACCTGTACCTGCACCCATTGGGCTAACACGGCCATCTTCTTGGTAAGCACTTGCTGCAAGAATCGCTAATTGAGGGCTTGATAAACGGCTTGGTAAAAGAGGGTCATCAAAGCTGGTCTTGATCTCTACGCGGTAGTTGTCCATCGCTTTCACTTCGAGATCGACACCATCTAGAATGCGTGGCTTAGGTGCAGCCTCAAGCGCTTTCTGCAAAGAGTTCACTACGGATTCTGCGGTTAATGTAGAGCCATCGTGGAATTTAACGCCTTGGCGAATCGTGAACTGCCAAGTCAGAGGATCAAGATGTTTCCAATCAGTCGCTAGCATTGGTTCTGCTTCTGAGGTTGGGCTCAAGTTCACTAACGTTTCAGCCGTGCTCCAACGTGATAGTTTGAACGCATCATCAGAAAGTGGCGATAGGCCCGTTCTTGGTGGCTGCATCATCGCAACACGAATTTCAGATTTGACCGCCGCATCGCTCGACTCTGGTTGAGAGTCAAAACAGCCCGTCAAAGGCAGAGCCAACGCAAGCGCGCAAGCCAGTTTGATTGAATTAAAACGCATAGTTATTTTTCTCTGTAAGCTGTATTTCGTTAATAAGCAGTATTTCGTAATAAATAAGGTTGTGTTTAACAAGTAGATTTCGAAAGTGGCTGAGCTTCGATCAGCAACTGAGTCGCAGGGTGAGCAGGTGTGCTCATCACTTGAGGTGTCGGTCCATGCTCCACCATCTCGCCATGGTCAAGAACCAGAATTTCTTCACAAAGCGCCTTTGCCGCACCGAGATCATGCGTCACCAAAACGATTCGCATGTCGCGCTTATTTTTCAGTGAGTTAAGTAAATCCAGCAACCTTTGACGGTTCACAGGATCAAGGCTAGCAGTCGGCTCATCGGCCACCAACACTGCGGGTCTAACGACAAGAGCCCGAGCGATAGCCACACGTTGAGCTTGGCCTGTAGAAAGTTGATTCGGTTTCAGTGATAACAAAGTGGCAGGTAAGCCCACGTCCAATAGCGTCTCTTCAATAATGCTTTCATGATTACCAGAAACGTCTAAGTTGCTTAGCGGTTCGGCTAAGATCTGTCGAACGGTATAGTAAGGGTTGAGACTGGTATGAGGTTCTTGTGGTACCAACTGGATCAAGCGACACACCGTTGCTTGCGTTTTGCTATTGCGAATCGGCAGCGAATGGCCAAATAGGCTGATTCGGCCAACAGTCGGTGATTTTAGGCCAAATAACAGCTCAATCAGTGTCGATTTTCCGGCGCCAGAACGGCCAACAATGGCTAAGCTTTTGTCTTCAACATTGAGGTCGATGTTCTGTAGCGCTTGGAACGCCTTACCACCCAGCCAACTTGGCACTGAGTAATAATGAACTCCGACATTCTCGAACTTAATCTCGATCGGTGTTTGTGTTTCTGAATCTATCACTGGCATTAACGGCGAGACTTCTGAATTTAGTGGTAAGGTCGGGCTCATTCGATTAAGTCTCTCAATGAACAACAGAAAGCGTGAGAGCTTGATTCAAGCGCATGTTTTGGTGCGCCGTAAGCCACCACTCCACCATCATCGATGACCAACAACTTGTCACACGCTAATGCGCTGTGCAGGTCATGAGTAATCAACAAGCCACCGATTTGTCGCTGTTTAACATTGTCTCGAATCAGCTTAAGTATCTCTTGCTCTGTCACCGGATCTAACGCGCTGGTTGGTTCATCGGCGATGATGAGATCGGCGTTACTCAGCAAGCCAATCGCAATACAAATCCGTTGGCGTTGCCCTCCCGAAATTTGGCTCGGATATAACGGCAAGATGGTTTTAGGGTTAGGAAATCCAAGCTGCACTAACAATTCAGTGAGTTTGATCTTGTCTTGTGATTTAAGCTTAGTGCGCGTCCCCGTCAATGCCAAACTGAGTTGACCTTCTATTGAAACCAGAGGGTTCAAAGCTTGAAGCGCATCTTGGAAGATAACTGCGGGGCGCTGTGTGGCAGTTCTTTGCAACATAGGCAAACCACACACAGCTTCACCAGATAGAGAAATATGACCTTCAACTTCAATCGTCTCTGGCAGAAACCCGGCAATAGCGCGAGAAAGCATCGACTTACCAATGCCTGACGGTCCCATGATCGCCAACAGCTCACCGCGATAAACATCGAAGTGGATATCTTGGAAAAGGGTTCTCGAAGAGGTTTTGATCGTTAGGTGGTCAACAGACAAAAGTGGGGCGTTCACGCAGATACTCACAGATAGATGTTATAACATAACAACATTATCATTTAGCTGAGGCGATGAAAAGCGGACATTGAACTGTATCGCGTTTTACTTACAATTTTATTGACCATTTATAGTGAGTCATTACATACAAAAAAGCGCTCACCAAATTTATCGTATAAAAATAGTAAAGCGCTTTCATAAAATATTAATAATGTATTAAAGATGGCAATTAGACAGCTTAGTTAATGGCACCCTGTACTGCATCTTTGACTGGGTAACACTTCTGCTTAACTTGTGCGATGAACGGATACAGGAACGCAATACGCCCAAGATAGAACAGAGTAAACGCAAGCCACAAACCATGATTGCCCCAAATATCGATGGTGAATGCCTGTACCGCTAAGAATACCAACAAAGTCACGATGCTTGAGTCTCTAACCGGACGCGTGGTTCCCGTTCCGGTAAAGATGCCGTAAACCGTTAAGCCAAAGCCAGCCACTAGCGGGAACACAATTAACCACGGAGCCATCTCTTGGTACAGCGTGACCAGCGCTAGAATATCGGTAAACAAGAAAACAATGCTGTCTTTGAATACCAAGGTGAGGAAGGTCAGTACGACAATAAAACTCGCCGTCCATTGGAAGTTAAGTCTTAATACACGATCCAACATTGAAGGGTTTTTCTGACCTACCGCTTTACCCGCGAACACACTCGATGCGTTGGCAATGCCGTCAAACATGTAACTGACAATGAAAGTCACCTGCATCAAGATCGCGTTAGCAGCCAGAACATCGGCACCCAGTTTAGAACCAGTACGCGCCATCATGTTGAAGAAAACTAAAATACAGATGGTACGAAGTAAGAGATCGGTATTTGAAGAGATGATTGTCGATAGGTCTTTCTTGGTCATCTTCGAACCTTGTAGGAACTCAGAGATCGAGATATTGCTGGTCTTAATCACCAGTGTCATACCAATAGCGAAGGTGGTGATTTGTGCAATCAAACTAGCGTAGGCCACACCCGCAACACCCAAGTCGAAATAAAGTACAAACACCGCATCCAATACAATGTTCAACACGTTACCAAACACTTGTGTGTAAAGAACTTCTTTGGCTTTCGCCTGCCCCATTAACCAACCAATAATGGTGTAGTTGAGCAGTACAAAAGGTGCCCCATAAATCAAAATACTGAAGTAGATGTGCGCGTGCTCAGCCACTTTCGCTTCAGGTTCTATCACCCACATCGCGCCTTGCCAGATGAGTGGTTGTATTAAGATAAAGATCAAACCCACCAAACCAGACAATACAAATGGACGCATCAAGCTGCCCGCTAAATCAGAACGATTCCCTTTGCCCAGTGCCATCGCACTTTGTCCCGTGGTACTAACACGGAAAAAACCAAACAGCCAATACATGGTGTTCATAATGATGGTGCCGATCGCCACGCCACCAATCAATTCAGCAATGCCAAGTTGGCCGATAACAGCAGTATCCACCGCACCTAACAAAGGCTGTGTCACCGTTGAGATGATGAAGGGGAAGGCGATTTTCAGATAATCTTTATGGGTAATGGTCATATATTCTATCGAGTGATATTAAGAATTATTTGCAATTAGAACGGAATGCTATCGCTTAATCCGTACGTTGTCATCAATTACTAAGGTAAATTATCAACAAGCTTTCTCTTCATTACATCATCAACATAAGATGCCTTTCAGCCATTGAGTGAGCAAATTAGCCACAACAAATGAGTAAAGCCACGCTCGAAAAAAAACAACAAAACCAATTACCGAGCCAATTCATTAGTTAGCCTGATAAAGGCTCAGTAAAAACTCACAGGGAGGTAGAAATCAAGCTCAAACACTTCATCACTATTGAGAAAATGGTTCCGATGATAATGCACATACGCAGGAGTCGAGCGCTGTTTGAAACCAGAAGCCGGTAACCATTTTTCCAATACCATACTGATCTGTGGTAGCAGCTCACCATAACGACCATTAAGTCGAAATACGGCATGCAAACCGCCTGGAATCACCATCTGGTTCACGACACCTCGATACTTGATCGGCTCATCTATCGCGATGCACGCGACATAACGACACTGATCCATTTCAACCCAAGCAGGGTTAGAGTGATGCAAGCCGAATTGACTCGAAAAATCACGCTGTTCAGAGTTCGCCCATGCTTTCAATATCAACCAAGCATTGCGAATGGATCGGTTATAGCCAGTATGTCGAACATAAGCTGCCATTCGGTCTGATACTTCAACAATTTTAGGTTCCGGCAACTCCCGCTGCGACACATTCAAATAGCCTGCCGCCACTTCGGGATCTTTCAGGTAAGGTTTTTCTGCAATCTGTAAATCATGCTTACGCCATTCTCCGGGCGACATATTAAAGGTCGCTTTAAATGCTCGGCTAAACGAAGACACAGAGCTAAAGCCACATTTATGGGCGATCTCAACCACAGACGAGCTGGTATCGAACATCAATTGATTAGCCGCATACTCCATTCGAGTGCGTCGAATGTATTGATGCAACGACTCCCCAACCACACTTTTGAACGTGCGATGAAAGTGTTGCTCTGAATACGCAGCAATCTCAGAGAGCGCTTTTGCCGACAAAGGCTGACTGATGTCTTGGTGAATATGGAACAAAACATCATTGATTCGGGATATATGTTGTCGTGACATCGTTCAAATAGCATAAATGGACATGTTTAAGAGCATAAACGGACACGCCAGTTTTTACAATTGCCGTGTAATATCAAGCGATAGAATAAAAACGATAAACGACGAGACACAACACATGGAAATCGCACAGTCATTACAACAGATTCAATCTTCATACATTCGAGAGATCCTCGCAGCCGCAAGCGATCCAAATGTTATTTCGTTGGCCGGTGGTTTACCCGATGCGAAAACATTCCCTATCGATTTAATGAAGCCAACGCTAGAAAACCTAGCGAACATGCCTGAAGTTTTCCAATACGGCTCTACTGCCGGTTACGGCCCGTTGCTTGACCACCTAACACAAAGCTACCAATTGCCAGAGTCACACACGGTAATGATTTGTACTGGCTCTCAGCAAGGTTTGGATTTGATTGCGCGTGCGTATGTCGATCCAGGTGATGTGGTTGTGATGGAAGCGCCAAGCTACTTAGGTGCGATGCAGGTGTTTGGCCTAGTTCAAGCAAACATTGCGACCGTGTCTCAAACCGAATTTGGGCCGAATCTAGATGAATTGGAAACATGCTTTGCACAGCAAGCGCCAAAAATGTTCTACGCGGTGCCTGATTTTCACAACCCAACCGGTGTGTGCTGGGCAACAGAAACTCGTCAAAAAGTGGCTGAGCTGTGTATCAAATACAACGTGGCATTCATTGAAGATGCGCCATACCGTGAGCTACGTTTCACAGGCACAGAGCTGCCGTTGGTTTCTTCGTTCTGCCCTGATAACTCAATCGTTCTTCGTTCATTCTCTAAGATTGCATCGCCAGGTCTACGTATTGGCGCGGTAACAGGCAAACGCAGCTACCTTGAGCCACTGATCAAAGTGAAGCAAGGCGCGGATTTACACTCAAGTGTACCTATGCAAGCGCTGCTTGTTGGTCTTCTAAAACATGAAGACTTTGGCGTACACATGGAAAACATTCGCACTCTGTACAAGTCTCGTTATGAAGTGCTGTTCTCAGAGCTAGAGAAACAACTGCCTGCAGATTGCGTGTTAAAAGCCGTAGATGGCGGGATGTTCATTTGGGTTGAGATCCCAGAGTGCGACACCTTCGAACTGGCGAAAACCTTGCTATCGAATGGCGTGGCGGTTGTACCAAGCCCAGTATTTTATCCAAAGGCCGATGAAGCAAAAGCCGCACTGCGCTTAAACTTCACTAACGCCAACCCAGAAGAATTAACAGAAGCGGTGAAACGCTTAGCGGAAGTACTTAACCAAGCGTAATCGCTGATTAAGTCAGACAGATTCAATACCAAGGCCCTGATGTATTTTTACAGCAGGGCCTTTTTGGTTTGGGAATACGTGTTGTAATTCGAACCAGATAAAACGGTTTCATTGCATTTCTTAGTCCAAAAGCCACACTAATAACAATGCTAAATAGCCCTACTTTTGGTTGGTTTTTGTCCTTCCTTGGCTTGGTTATACTGCGGCGGATTTTAATAAGCCAATATGGGCAAACCTGAGTAAATCAAACTCAGTATGTATCATAAAAGGCAACCGCTCTGGATTTACGTTCCAGCTCGCAGAAAGGAAAAACCATGTCTCAATATGTTGTATGTGCTCTGTATAAATTCGTAGCACTTGATGATTACCAAGAAATTCGCCAGCCACTCACTGACGTGTTAGAAGCCAACCAAATCCGCGGTACTTTGTTACTTGCGAGTGAAGGTATCAACGGTACCGTTGCAGGTAAGCGCGAATCGATCGACGCCCTTCTTCAATGGTTCAAACAAGATTCTCGCTTGGCTGATGTTGTTTACAAAGAGTCGTTCAACGAAGAACAACCATTCAATCGCACCAAGGTTAAGCTTAAGAAAGAGATCGTAACCATGGGCGTTGAGGGCATCGACCCACGCCATGTTGTTGGCACTTACGTGAAACCAAACGAGTGGAACGCATTGATCTCTGATCCTGATGTGATTCTGGTTGATACTCGTAACGACTACGAAGTGGACATCGGCACCTTCAAAAATGCTGTAAACCCAAACACAGAAACCTTCCGTGAATTCCCTCAATACGTTGAAGACAACCTTGATCCTAAGAAGCACAAGAAAGTTGCGATGTTCTGTACTGGCGGTATTCGTTGCGAAAAATCAACAGCCTACATGAAAGAGCAAGGCTTTGATGAGGTTTATCACCTTGAAGGCGGCATTCTTAAGTACCTAGAAGAGGTACCTGAAGAAGAGAGTATGTGGGAAGGCGACTGCTACGTATTTGATGGTCGAGTTGCAGTAAACCACCAGCTAGAAAAGAGCGGTTACGATGTGTGTAACGCGTGTCGCCTGCCAATCACTGACGAAGACAAAGCCTCTAAACACTTCGAGAAAGGCGTAAGCTGCCCTAAGTGTATTGATAAGCACAGCGACGAGCAGAAAGCCCGTTTCCGTGAACGTGAAAAGCAAGTTCAACTGTCGAATGCTCGTGGCGAAACCCACGTAGGCGGCGAAGCTGCTCACCTTATCGAGCAACGCAAAAAAGAGAAGCTTGCACACAAAGAGCAGCAACGCTCTGGTAAGAAAGCAAAGTAAACTTTCTGCTTTAAACTCTTATAGTTCTAAACATATAACTATAAATAGTTAGCTATATACATACAAAAGGGCGCAAGTTCGAGGATAATCCTACGAGTTTACGCCCTTTTTTGATCGCTTTACGGCTTTGTGTTTTGAACCACATTTCTTTCGAAAAATTGCTTCTATACTGTTAATAATTCGACTAGAGAGGAAGTGCCAATGCTCAATGAAAACCATGCCTTTATCTTAGATTTCCCAGATCTTAAATTAGACATTGTTCAGCTCAACCACGACGACGAAAAATTCAAAGCAGACATGCAGAAATACCACCAACTCGACTACGACATCCGTCAGCTAGAAATCTCTGGCAGCCCTATCGATGACGACAGCATGCACAACCTCAAAGTAGAACGCATGGAGCTAAAAGACTCACTACACAAACAGCTCACGCGCCATCACGCACTTAAGATCGTATAGAAAAATCAGTCCAAGACTTTATTCTAAGCCATGCATCACGCATGGTTTTTTGGTTTCATAACATCAAAAATATAAGCTAATTCGGCTTCTTCAGTTATGTTACTGTTTGCTTATTCAAAGGCGTTTGATAAGGAAGCAAGCAAAGTGGCAAGACAAGAAGAGAATATACAATTCCAGCTCGTTTCAAATTCTGAATTCGAAGAACTATTTGCGTGTGTGAAAAAAGGTATATTCATACACGTAGATGACGTTTTCGGCTGGGATGACAACTTCCAACGCCTACGACTTTTAAACGAATACCATCCATCTTGGTTTCATTGGATATATCGCGAAAATGAGAGAGTAGGACTCGTCTGCTTTAAGCCTTATGACAACGCATACCATATTCATCTGCTGATCATTCTCCCTCAAAACCAAGGCCGCTCACTTGGCAAGCAAGTCATGACTCTCATACATAAAAAAGCTATGGCAGAGCAACTTAGTCAAGTCACTCTATCGAGTTTTAAAAGTAATGCTCGTGCTATTAACTTTTATCAATCGCTTGGCTATCACGTTGTTGATGAAGGAGATGATGATTTTGTGGGGATGGAGCTCAATCTATACCACAAACACCATCTCTAATTAAACGCCCTAGCCACTCGCCCATTACTGCTCAATTCGTAATGACCAATATAAGCCGGGATAAATACCGATTGCCCTTTGGTGAGTGTTAGGTGTTCACCTTTCTGACTCATTAACGTTAAATCATCATCTATCGCCATTAAAATTTCAGCACCGCTTGTGATGACTTCTTCTTGCTTTGGGCGATGAAAAATATTGAAATCAAAGTCACTAACTGGGATATCATAGCGATCACATTGACCTAACTTTGAAGGTGCTAACAACAAGCGTTCGAACGGGATTGGTGTAAACTCTGTGCAGGCAACCAACTCAGCGACATCAATGTGTTTTGGCGTTAAGCCAGCACGTAACACGTTGTCTGAGTTTGCCATAATCTCTAGCCCAGTCCCCTTGATGTATGCGTGCGGAGTGTTTGCATTCAAATACATTGCTTCACCCGGCTTTAATGTGATCAAGTTAAGCAGCAGAACACAGAACAGACCGATATCGTTCGGGTACTGATGGCTAAGCTCAGTAACCAAAGCAAACTCAGATTGACCTTGGTGAGCGGCTGCGTAAGCCAGAAGTTGCTCTAATGCTCGGTGTTTACGTTGGTCGTCCAGAGTTAATAAATCACGGAAAAACGCCTCTAAACCTAGAGAATCAAGGTGGTTGCCAAACTCTTCAACTAAACCAGCCAGCTCGCTCGAATTCAACTTTCTGAACAACCCTAATATTTCATCGAATTCTCGAAAGCCATTCATTGCTTGATATTCAGTGATCGCGTAAACCAATTCAGGTTTGTGGTTAGAGTCTTTGTAATTACGATGTCCTGCAGTCAGAGGGATTCCTGCTTGCTCCTCTCTTGCAAAGCCAACCTCTGCTTGGCGCTTGTTTGGGTGAACCTGAACAGACAACGCTTTTTCTGCTGCCAAGATCTTAAACAAGAACGGCAGCTCACCAAACTCCTGCGCAATATCGCTTGATAGATAGGCCGGTTTATTCTTGTTAATCAGCTCAGAGAGAGGCACCAAGTGCTGGTCAAGCTTAACCATTGAGCAACCTTTTGGATGCGCTCCCATCCAAACTTCCGCTTGCGGCTCTTGTGACTCATTCTGAAAGCCAAACAGTTCACGTATCGAAGAAATGCTCCCCCATGCATAATTTTGGATGGTGTTTTCCATTGGGAAAAATGAGTGTTCTGAGAGGTGGCTGAGTGACATGGTGTTTTCCGTAGTGAGCCCTTTGAACACAATTCAGAGAGCTGATTTCTAATAACGTAAATAATTAGAAAGACTACAGAGCTCGGCTAGAACCCACATGAGATGAGGTCTTAGACGCAATAGGAAAAATTCTTAGAAACAGGTGAGACCGATGAAAAGCGTGAAAATAGTCACATTTGAATATCACGAGTAGAAAGCGCTGAGAATAAGATAGCGGCTTGTATCGCACTGATTACAGCAGCGATACAAGCATCTGAATACAAACACTAGTGACTATCTTGTTATCGTTCCTTAAAAACCAGAGCGAGCTTCTGCACTTTTCTGAGGTGATTGAGCTTGTAGGAAAGGCAGTAACAGCAAGCCAATAACGGCCGCACAAGTAGAGATGGTAATGAAGAACCCACTCCAGCCGTAAGCTTCTAGAACGAGCGCTAATGGGTAACCAGAAAGTGCTGCTCCCATATAAGCAAACAAGCCAACAAAACCTGTCGCCGCCCCGGCAGAGTCTTTATGTGAACATTCCGCCGCCGCCATGCCAATAAGCATTTGAGGGCCAAAAACAAAAAAGCCAACGCAGAATAGCCCAGCCGCTTGAAACACAAAGTTGGTTAAAGGCATAAGCCATAAAGCCGAAACCGAAAGGAAGATGCCAATCGCAAACAAGATGTTCATTGGACCGCGGTTGCCACCAAACAACCTATCCGATCCCCACCCAGCAACAAGTGAACCAACAAAACCTCCTATCTCGAACAGAGACAAGGCAGCGTTGGCGTTGATCAAACTGTAATCGTGTTCTTCGGTGAGGTATAAATTGCCCCAGTCGTTAACTGCCGTTCTTACGATGTAAACCAACACATAACTAAAGGCGAGCAACCAAATGTACTTATTGCTGAACACATAGGTTTTCAGGATCTCTCGATAGCTTAACCCTTGCCCATGGCTCTCTTGCGCTAATTCCAGGTGATCACTGCGCCACTTCCCTACCGTCGGAAGTCCCATGGTGGTGGGCTTGTCACGTAAGCGCCAACAAACGATAAGACCGATAAATACGCCAATCACACCCGGCCAAATAAACCCCGCTCGCCAACTGAATTGCAGCGTCAGATAACCCACAAGAATAGGAATTAGCGCCCCACCCACGTTGTGTGCTGTATTCCAGATTGCCCAGCGAGAGCCTCTTTCGGAGCGAGAATACCAAGTCGTCAATAACTTGGAACACGATGGCCAGCCCCAACCTTGGAACCATGCATTCAGTACCCATAGCGAGATAAAAGCCGCTAACGAACTCGAAAAGCCAAACGCGATGTTTATCAGACCAGTCGCGATTAGGCCAAGCCCCATGAAGTAACGAGGGTTCGACCGATCCGATATCGTGCCTGAGATAAATTTCGATAAGCCATAAGAAAGATAAAAGAGCGTGCCAATTAAGCCGATATCGCCTTTGTCCAAACCTAGATCGGTGATCATTGCAGGCGCGGCGTAATTAAAGGTTTTACGAGTGAAGTAAAAACCCGCATAGCCGACATACATTCCTATCATGATGTGAAGGCGCCAATAGCGATAACTCTGATTGACCTCATCATCAGTTAGAGCATCACTCTCTGACGTTGTTGAGCGCAGAAATCCAAACATATTCGTTCTCACACTTTAGGTAATGTAACGCTGATATTGGTACCCGAAGATGAGCCATTAGCGTTGATTGTCATCTTGCCGCCGAGCGCCTGAACACGCTCTTGCATACCACGAACACCCATTCCTTTGAGAAGATCTTGCGCTGTAAAACCAATGCCATTATCTGTGATCTGAAGGTAAGCCTGGTCACCTAAAATCAGTTCAATTCTGATCTCGCTCGCGTTGGCGTATTTAGAGGCATTATTTAGAGACTCTTGGCACAGCCTGAAGATAGTGACCTTAAGCGTGTCACTCAAACACGAGTAATCTCCTTGCCAATTTAACTGGATATCAACGCCGTGATCCGAGAACTCCATCTCTCGAATAAGCTGTTCCACGGAATCTTTTAAGTCCAGATCGTCCAACATCTTAGGTCTTAGTTTTGTAAGTAGACGTTTGGTGGTGTCATAAACATTCAAAGATAATGATTCAATGATACCCGCACAGCGAACGCTCATCTCAGCCGCGTCGACGCGTTTAATAATGCTTGCCTGAGTACGAATTGCCGTGATGTTTTGGCCGATTTCATCATGCAACTCACGCGCAATATCACGACGAACTGACTCTTCAGCGGTAACTAACTGACGTGAAAGGTTTTGATTTCTGGAAAGCTCACTGCGTAATTTCGAGTTGAGATCTTTCTGCTTTTGAACCGCTAAACCAAGCAATATACCAGTGATGGTTTGAGCAGATAGAGACAAGAGCAAATCGGTAATTTCGAGTTTGGACGTTCCACTATGAGCAGCAATCAGCGCGACACTATTTAGCATTGTTGCAAGCAGAGCGCCTTGCCATCCGTAACGAACGGCCAGCAAGATAATAGGGATCGCCATACAGAATGGGGCAAAGCGCCTTAGCTCATCAGGCAAACTGGTTTGTATCAAAATACTGGCGACCAACAAGACGCTATATAAAGCGATGTGACGGATTTTGAACTCTACAACATTATGGATTAAGTAAGAGCCCAGTGGTGACCACTTGTTTTGGAATAGATAGTTCCAGACTAGATAACACATCGGCACCAGCATCAGTCCGCCAGTAATACTCACCAACCACACCATGTAAACAGCCGGAACATGAGAACCCACAACGGCAACATTAATGAATGCTGTGACCATGATTAAGCTCGCCATCACTAACAAGTGACGATTCTGGTCACCAGAATAATAACGCTTGGCAATTAGCGTGGCAGGAATACTCAATCCACTGGCGATGAGTATCGTCAGCCATTGAGGTTCATCAAGTAGCAGAGCTAAAGCGATCGCAAGCCCCCACTCGGCAATATAGATAGCAGGCCAATAGTGAGTGCGAGTGTGCAGCGTCATTCCCAATCGAAGTGAAAACGGGAAAAGCAGAATGGCTAACTCAGGGTCATTAATGAAATAGAAGGCAATAACCCATAAACAGAACCATGCACAGCCAGCCATAAAAACCCCACACAGGGAGGTGGCTAGGTAAGAACGCATTAGTACTGGTCTTGTGTAAACAGTTTCGCTAACTCGACATTATTCTTAACATTGAGTTTGTCCATCGCATTGGCACGGTGTACATGCACCGTTTTATGGCTAACCCCTAGCTCTACGGCAATAGATTTTACATCGAGCCCTGTCGCCAATAACTGACACACTTCGCTTTCTCTGCGGGTGAGCTGATTTAAAGAGGCTTTATTCTTCATGGGCGTCGCAAGCTTTATGGCGATATCGGGCGTGAGATAACAGCCACCATTTGCGCTCGTGTGTACGGCTTGGATTAACTCATCAGGGCTACAGCGCTTGCTGAGATAACCTTTGGCTCCTAACTCTAATGACTTCTCAACCATCGCCGGAGAGTCATGTACGCTCAGCATGATACTGGCAATGCCTGATGGAATCTCTTCCAATAAGCTCAGGCCACTTTCGTCTTGCATTGAGATATCTAAGATCACGACATCAGGGTGACAACTTGGCAATCCTAGGCGCGCTTCTGCCGCAGAGTTGAATTCCCCCACGACCGTAATATCAGCTTCAAGACTGAGTAATTGAGCAAAGCCAGATCGAACAATGACGTGGTCATCAACAAGCGCAACATTAATCATGATATTAACCAAAATTAAGAGTAAGAAAGAAAAATAGCCCCAACAGGAGCTATCTAAAATTAAGTTTATTAATAGAGATGATACTGAATCGAACTAACGATTGTTATGATCTCACGTGCTTTAAACCAATAAAGCACGTGAGACTCGCTACGCGTTTTGAGACGCTAAGTGTATTTTCTTAGCGTGGCGAATCTTCTTCTCTTCCGCAACCGCAACGAATAGCAGTAACACGATACAAATGGCAGCTGACGTATCAAGCGCTGCGAACGTGCCTTTCCAACCCGTTAAGCCAAAAATAGGTGTGCCGTCTGCAATCATACCTAGGCCAAGTTTGGCAAAGCTGTCACCAATTAAGTAAGCAAATGTACCTTTCACGCCATCCGCAACGCTGATTGCTTTCTTAGGCACGAAACCTACTGCAGCAACACCAATCAGCAACTGAGGACCAAATACTAGGAAACCAAGCACAAACAGTGATGCTAGGTACATGAACTCACTGGTTGCATGCTGGTAGAACTCTAGCGAAACGATAATCAGGCCAAGCGATACACAAGCAACCAAAGCACGGCGTCCGTTCGCAAGGTCTGACAGATAACCCCACATTAACGTACCGACCAGTGCACCAACCTCAAACAGAGTGAAGCCTGAAATCGCGGTTTCTTTTGATAGACCTAGCTCTTGATACGCATAAACGGTAGACCATTGATCGATACCGATACGAACAATGTATAAGAAGATATTCGCGAAGCAGAGCAACCAGATCACTTTGTTTTTCAGGATGTATTCAACAAAGATCTCTTTCTTAGTCATTTGATTTTCTTCAGCAGCCGTATCTTCTTCGCTGACTTCTTCATCAAACAACTCTTCAACCGTACCTAGACCATAGGCTTCTGGAGAGTCATTACCAAAGCGCATACCAATAAAGCCAACCACAATCGCAATGATTGATGGGAACACGAACATACCGATCACGTTGCCATCAAATAGGTAGTTAGCTCCAAACAGAGCAACACCAGCGGCACCTGCGCCACCCACGTTGTGCGACATATTCCAAAGGCCTAAATAAGAACCACGCTTGTTACGAGGCGTCCATTTAGTGATGGTTGAGTAGCTTGAAGGACCGCCGGTACTTTGGAAGAAACCACTCAACGCATAGAAGGCAACCATCAAGAATAAGCTAGCACTGCCACCGCCCATACTGAAGCTGAAGCCCAACATAGCGATACCAGAAAGGACAAGCATGAATGGCAGGAACTGCTTGGTGTTTTTACCATCGGCATAATAGGAAACGACGGTTTTACCGATACCGTAAGTGATAGAGAAACCCAGACCGATAAGACCTAGATCCGTCATCGATAATCCATAAGTAGAAATCATGTCGTTTTGCGCGACATTGAAGTTCTTACGGATCAAATACATGGTTAGATAACCAATGAACACGACGAGGTAAGATTGTAGGAATGGTTTAAACCACATTTTTCTTCTAGTTTCGACCGGAAGATCCAGCGTCGGTTTTCGAACCTGATCTAGGAACTTTAACATTGTGAACTCTCTTATTTTTTGTGAGGTCTGCACGGCATAATTGCGGCCATACATTGTTTGTTAGTTGACCGTGAAATAATAAGGAGTCTAAAAATCGACCGCATGAGAGAGGGTCTTAGAATAACTAGGAAAAATTCTTAGTTCAGAATTGGGAGTCAAGAAAGCGTGAACAGCATCACTTTGTTTACGGTCTGTTATGGATTGATATTACGATAACAAAAGTCACTCATTTCAGGGCTGACGAACCTTGTAAATAAACAGAAACGAGTGGATTACTTCACTAAAAAAACACCAGTATCGGTTCATCACCATAAAACTCCATGGTCATGGTGTGTCCGATACTGGTTCAGCATTCATTCTGATTAAAATAGATTCAATAGGCTTGTTACGTTTCGCGTGAATCGTACTACAGTCGCTTGCCGCTACCGTCTTCCCACATTACTTCACATTCATCTTTGATGGCAGCTTTTAATAATTCAACCAGTGGGAACGCTCGACTACCGATATTAACAGGCGCTTCAACCACCTCTTCTTCATTGTCGTCATCAGTATTTTCATGCTCTACGGACTTGCTCTGCTCTGCTGCAATAGCAGCACGTAGATTATCCAGAGCTTGAGGAACCTCTGAAGCATCCATAGCACCTGGGATGGAGCCGCTATGCCCAAGCATCTTGATGAACTGGAGGCCGACTTCACCAAACATCGTGACACTAGCATGAGCTTTACAACTAAAGGTAATTAACATAATGAGCCTTTCTTAATTTTGGTCGTTTACAAACTATGTGGAGTAACTCTCTGGAAAGCAAGTAGATAAACATCAAACAACGGTTACAAGTTTGATGCTTAAATCTAATCTTCTAGAGATGACCAGCACCATCGGTGATATACATCACTATTTGGAATTGATTGAACAGCCTTTCATATGAAACCTTGATAGTAGTCACACTAAATAGACATCTAAGCCTCTGCATAGCTTGTTATTTAATCTACTATTAACACCATTATCAAAAACTTTGGCACAGATCACATGAAAAGGCTCGTCGGCAGGCACCTAGAAGAAATGGCGGACATACGATCCACCCGCAAGCAAAAAATTGTCCACTCCTTTTCACTGACTGCCGCTGCGTTATTCATTTTCTATACTTGGGCTTACTTCGAAGGCGAGCATTACACGCTGTCAATATTCGAATTGTGCTTCGCCATCATTGCCATTTCTAACGCTTTATATGTAAGAAAAGTCATCAATCCTGAGTATTCCGAATTGATTCTGAGTGGTGTTCTTCTAGTTCAGGGCGTCATCCTATTCTTGTACAGTCACGCCATCCCAGATCGCATCCTCTGGCTCTACCCAATTCTGGCCGCGGTCATTTTCATTAATGATTTCAGAATTGGCATAATCTTCAGCACCTCGTTTTGCCTGTTCATCAGCACCTTGATTACAGCAATGCCCAACAATTTTTCTTTACCATTTAACAGCACACACAGATTTTTCCTTAGCTTATTTACCATGAGCTTGGTGTGCCACACATCCGCCTATTACTACACAAAAGCCGTCAGTTATATTCAACGCCTGTATAAAGAAGGCATTGAAGATCTCGCTTACAGAGATCAGTTAACCGGCTTGGCAAACCGTTGGAGCTTTGAACGCTGGGCGACAGAAAAACTAGCCACCGTGGATAGTGAGCGATCACTTACGGCATTGGTCTTTTTGGATATAGATGACTTTAAAGGCATTAACGACAGCTACGGGCACGATGTGGGAGACAGTGTCTTACAGCATTTTGCCAATCGCTTGAGCAACAACATTCGAACCAGAGACAGAAAAAGCCATGAATACGATTATTCCATCGCGCGCTTTGCTGGAGACGAGTTTGTTCTGATGCTCTACGATGTGCCAACTCGTAAAGATCTAGACGGCATTCTAGATAGGATCTGCGGGCTGTTCGAAAGCGGCTGCCAAACAAACGAGAGAATCAAGGAATTGACGTTAAGTGTTGGGGTTGCTTTGTATCCGCAAGATGCCCAAGAATTACATGAGCTGACGAGATGTGCTGATAAAGCGATGTATGTTGCCAAGCATTCAGGAAAAAACCGATATGCTTATTATCACGACAACCCAGTATCGACCCTGATAGAAGAACTACCAACGAGCCTTGTTAGCTCAGCACCGGATTCATCTGAACTTGAAGATTGCTTTGAAGCGAAGATCGAAGGGAACAATGTTACGCTATTAAAAACGCGCCAACGCTAGCCATTCCTATAACGGAGCGGCGCTGCTAACCTGCAAGGTACATAAGCCAAAGACTCACTAACCCGATCATAATAATCCATATGACTTGACGTGTTCGGTTTGGGTTATTCCCTTTAGGTCGCCTCACCACGGTTTTAAAAGCGGCTTGCTTAGCTGACTGAATAAACGGCGCTTCTATCTCACGTTTTTTCACGCGGCGTTTAACTGCGCTGTTTGCAACCTCTGTAAAGCGCTGGCTTTGCTCCGTTGTAAAGTCGTTATCAAAACCTATCCGACCATGCCTTTCGCCATGTTTTTGCTGAACTGCCATAGCGGCCTCCTTGGCGATATACTCTCTATTGAGTATAGACATAATTTCATATTGTTACCTGTTCAAGATTTTCGAATAAGTCACTCAACGCTGTGCCATCTTCTTTTTAAATCAAATTACATAAACTACAGCTATTCAAGTTTATGAGGGTTTCAAAATGACGAATGTAAGAGCAGTAGATCATTTGATTACAGCACATGCCACCTCAGATGGTGATGGCGTCAAAATCCAACGACTCGCAGGTTTTAATAACGCACGTTTCTCTCCATTTTTAATGATTGATGAACTGAAGTCGGATGAAAGCAAAGACTATGTTGGCGGCTTTCCTCCACATCCTCACCGTGGGATAGAAACGCTCACTTACATGCTCCAAGGTCACTTCCAACACAAAGACCATATGGGGAATGTTGGAGAGCTACGCAGCGGTGGCGCTCAATGGATGGCCGCAGGCCGTGGTGTCATTCACAGCGAAATGCCAATGATGGAAGAAGGTGCGCTGCATGGTTTTCAGATTTGGATAAACCAACCTGCGACACACAAAATGCAGCCAGCTCAGTATCACGATTTCCAAAGTGAAAGCATCGCGGAGCATCAAAGTGAACAAAGTGGTTTGTTAAGAGTGATTGCCGGAGGGTTTGAACTGCACAACCAAACTGACAAGGATTCAGAGGCTTTACGAGCGCAGGGTCCATTACAGAAAACAGGTGTGCCATTAAGCGTTGCGGATTGGCGCTCTCATTCTGGGCAAAAAGTCACGTTAGGGACTAATGTTAATCACAATGCCATGACTTATGTGTACCGAGGCAGTATTAAGATCGGCGACAAAGTCATCAACCAAAGTCAACTTGCCCTGCTCACCAAAGCTGAATTGTTGTCTTTAGAAAGCCTAGAAGATTCAGGTGTACTGATTTTTTCTGGTCAGCCGATTAATGAACCTGTCGTGCACTATGGTCCGTTTGTCATGAACTCGATGGAAGAGATTGAACAGACAATTCAAGACTACAACAACGGTGTGTTTGAGACTTACTGATGTCTTGGCTTTGAGCTTTGAAGGTTGAAGAGATTTTGCAACGAACAACGATTTGGTCATCCATTTGATGACTACAAAAACAAGTGACACTATCCACTGCCGGTTACTATCACTTATTTAACCACGCTCCTAGAGCGTGGTTTTTTTCTATTCAATCAGAGACAAACGATGCCCTGATTGAACAAATTTAGATCTGATTACAAATACTCACATAGGTAAGCCGTCGCTTCTTTTACCTGTAGGTCGAATGAAGAGTCACCCGCAACGTCAAAAGACTCACCAGCTTGGTATGTCGTCCAGTCATCATCGCCAACACGCTTTACAATCAAAGCACCTTTAACAACGGTCATCTTTTCTGGAGCCGCAGTACCGAACGTATACTCACCAACCGCCATTACACCAACACTCACATCAGCACCAGACTGGTTAAACGCTAACGACTTAACGCCACCTTCAAAGTATGTGTTTTCTTTAATCATTGTACTTCCTTGTTATCTTCAAATTGCAATTATTGAGCTCACCGAGTAAGCCTATGCGTAAATTTAGGTGATAATTGTTTTAACCAATTCGAGACTTTCCTACAAGAAATAAATACGCATAGCTTAAGCATTTCTGGAATTCGCTTTCATTGATAACGTAAATACTGAGGAGCAAGGCTAATAACCATTAACACAACCACATTTATTAAAACATTCGATCCTGCTTCTAACTCTTAGAACAATTTTTGCAAACTAAGGCTTTAGTTAATAGAATCTAAAACAATATCAGTCGAAAAATGAAGAGATAATGGCAAAAAAGCCGACTAAAAGCAGAGATCTATTTGCCAACTCGTTACTCTACGGCTTCCTATTAGCTGGCTTTATGGTTGCCCTCACCGCCGGCTATTTTGCTTACCAAGCCCACCAGCAATCTGTCAGCCCAAGCAACGTCTATGGCACATGGATAGAGATTGCGGCGCCACCTTACAACACCGACATCCTGACACTTTCAGAAAACGGTGTGATGATGAATCATCGTCTTATCACTACCTCATTCGATTTTGACGGGAAGATCGTCACGATCAACACTGGCTCTGGAACCACCGTTTACACCATCAGTGGTACTTACGATTCGCCTCGCTTAAAGCGATTAGAGCCAAGCGTACCATCTCAGCAATTTATTAAAGAAGGCTACGAAGATACTGCGACTGGTGATACCCATAGTGTCATGCAACAACGACGCGCTTCCTTAGCTGAGCAATTCAAAAGATAACCCTCTTATCCATACTGCCATAAGCATTCGTCTTCAAGTTTACCCGTCGATCGACCCCGCTCGCTCAACATACTTCACTTTGTGATTCAGCTTCAATCCACAGTATTTTCTTATAGTTTGTCGCACCTTTTCATAACTTCATGTCGTGAATTTTCACTTGTGAGATTTTCCTACTGAAGGATGTTTTATTTTATAAAACATGGACTCAGCCTCTCATTCATAAGCAACAGAATTGTAACAAGATACAATTTTTTAGTTGTCCATCGAAAACGGATTTATTTTCAGTTATGAAATTAAAACTCTCTCGAATACTGACTGGGAAGCTCCTTCAAAACTGATTGGAGCCGTTTATGGGGCCATTGGGTTCTCGTAATCTTCAAGGAATGAGAGAAATAGTATGATTCGTATAAATACCTGTGCTGCAAGCATTGCTCTAGCGCTATCTGGTACAGCATTAGCTGCTCCAACAGCACCTAGCATCGACATGTACGGTTCCAACAACCTGCAATTTTCTAAAATTGAACTCGCGATGGAAACCACCTCTGGCTACAACCAGATGGTGAAATATCACGACAAAGCAAAAGTCGACGTTAAGTTCAACCAATGGAGCGGAACGTCAGGAAACACGTACAACATCTACTTTGATGGCGTTAAAGTAGCCACTGGCCCAATCACTGGCAGCCAAACCACGGCTTCATTCGAATATGGCCAAGGCGGCTTATTCGAAATGGAAATAGAAGCGTGTGACGAAACAGGTTGTAGCAAAAGCGCACCCGCTAAAATCACGATTGCCGATACAGATGGCGCACACTTAGCGCCACTTGCGATGAATGTGGATCCAAACAACAAGTCATACAACACAGATCCAAACACGGTAGTCGGTACTTACTTTGTTGAGTGGGGTATTTATGGTCGTGACTACACGGTAGATAACCTACCTGCTGATAACTTGACCCACATCCTTTACGGCTTCATCCCAATTTGTGGTCCTAACGAATCAGTAAAATCGGTAGGTGGAAACAGCTACAACGCCCTCATGACAGCTTGTCAGGGTGTTAACGATTACGAAGTGGTGATTCATGACCCTTGGGCGGCTTTCCAGAAAAGCTTCCCTCAAGCGGGACACGAATACAGCTCACCGATCAAGGGTAACTACGCAATGATGATGGCGCTCAAACAGCGTAATCCTGATTTGAAGATCATCCCATCGATTGGTGGCTGGACGCTGTCTGACCCGTTCTTTGATTTCACAACTAAAGCCAACCGTGACACCTTTGTAGCGTCTGTTAAGAAATTCCTTAACACATGGAAATTCTACGACGGTGTGGATATCGATTGGGAATTCCCTGGTGGTGGCGGTGCTGCTCCAGACCTTGGTGATCCTGTAAATGACGGCCCAGCTTACATTGCACTGATGGCAGAACTTCGCGTGATGCTAGATGAGCTAGAAGCGGAAAACGGTCGTACTTACGAGCTCACTTCTGCGATCGGTGTTGGTCACGATAAGATTGAAGACGTGAACTACGGCGATGCTATCCAATACATGGATTACATCTTCGCAATGACTTACGACTTCTACGGCGGTTGGAACAACGTGTTAGGTCACCAAACAGCACTAAACTGCGGTAACTTCATGCGTCCTGGTCAATGTGATGGCACAGGCCTTGATGAAAATGGCGAACAATACACAGGCCCAGCTTACACCACAGACAACGGCATCCAACTGTTGCTTGAGCAAGGTGTTCCAGCGAACAAGCTTGTGGTTGGTACAGCGATGTACGGTCGTGGTTGGGAAGGCGTATTACCATCATCACTCACCGATCCGAGCGACCCTATGACAGGCGTTGGTAACGGCAAACTGAAAGGCAGCTCTGCGCAAGGCGTATGGGAAGATGGCGTTATTGATTACAAAGGCATTAAAGCAAACATGCTTGGCGCGAATAACCAAGGCATCAACGGCTTCGAATATGGCTACGACGAAATGGCAGAAGCGCCTTACGTTTGGAACCGTACTTCAGGCCAGCTCATCACATTTGATGATGACCGCTCAGTAAAAGCAAAAGGCGCGTACGTTCGTAGCCTTGGCCTTGCGGGTCTATTCTCTTGGGAAATTGATGCAGACAACGGCGACATCCTCAACGCAATGCATGAAGGCCTTGCTGGCGGTACAACAGATCCTGTAAACCGTAAACCAACGGCAGCTGCAGGCGCAGACCAATCAGTTGAAGGCCCAGCCTCTGTTTCTCTAGATGGCAGCGCTTCAAAAGACAGCGACGGTACAATCGCGAGCTATGCTTGGTCACAAGTAAGCGGCACGGCAGTAACGCTGGCGAACGCGAATGCGGCTGTTGTAAGCTTCGATGTGGTTGAAGTCGCGCAACAAGAAGCACTCACGTTCAGCCTAACGGTAACTGATAACGAAGGCGCTACTGCAACTGACACCGTTGTTGTAACGGTAACTCCTAAAGACACAGGCCCAGTCAATACAGCACCAGTTGCTGTGGTTACGGCTCCGGCTGAAGTGAATGCAGGTGATGTAGTCGTGGTTGATGCTTCGGCTTCAAGCGATTCAGACCAAGACACATTGACCTTCACGTGGGATGTACCTGCTGGTATCGATGCAACGGTTCAAGGTGCTTCAGTGAGCTTTGTCGCGGCGGAATACACGCAAGATACAACGCTGAACTTCTCTGTAACGGTCAGCGATGGCACTGATACATCGGTTGCGGCTACTTCAGTGAAAGTTCTAAAGAAAACCACAGGCGGCGGTACGTGTACTAACGCTTGGGATTCAGGCGCGGTTTACACTGGTGGCGACCAAGTGACTCAAGGCGGTAAGGTTTGGGAAGCGAAATGGTGGACAACCGGTGAAGATCCAACAACGACAGGCCAATGGGGCGTGTGGAAAGAGATCGGCCCAGCAAGCTGTGCTAACTAAAAATAGGATTGAGCTAAACACCAACTAAGCACCTAAAAGCAAGGCCAACCAGATAATGTCTGGTTGGCCTTTTTAATGTTTGTTTTCTTAGCTTTGAGCTTACGATCTTTTTACTGGCGTTCTACTGACTTGCGCTCGTTATACCAATCACAGTAAGCAAGTGTTCAAAAATAGCGCAGGAAAAAAGCTTGAGAACAAGGCTGCTCTTTTCAATAAATAGTTTCGATGAGTAGTTATTCTACAATCAAAAAATCTAACGACGTTATCGAGATTTTTGACAAGCTAGGGTGAACAGTTATTTACTACGATTGGTATTAGACTTAGCCAATTAAGTTATCAAAGCTCTCGAACACTTGTGGGCACTTCATTACTCGCCCGTGGCCCTGTCCTTGAGTCGCAATTAAAGTAACGCGACCCATTTCATTAGCCGCACGCTGAGACACATCAAACTTAGTAAACTTGTCTTGCTCATCATGAACGATGATCGTCTGAGACTCACGAAGCGCTAGCTTTCCATAGGGATCAACAGACTGAATCGGGTAGTTAAACTGCTCTTCGACTTCTCCAACTACCGCCTTGAACAGTTTCATTGAGTAGCCAGAACGCGCAACGCTGCCAAATAGGTTTTCTAGATAATCCAGTACAGGTGCAATCAGCAATAATGGCTTGTTTTCCAATTTAACGTGCTTACATTCCAACGCAGAAGCCGTGCCCATACTGTGACCGACCAAACCTGCTACCTCACCCACCGAATCGAGAATCGCTTCAAGGCCGTTCACAAACGCAGGAATATGACCATGTACACCATCACTGCCACCATGAGCAGGGTGATCATAAGCCAGAGCCGTAAAACCTTTAGCGGCGATATGTTCCATCAGAGGGAAAAACTGACTCGCGGTGCCAGACCAACCATGAGTCAGCACCCAAACAGGCCCCGTACCCAAAGAATAGGTTTTTAAAACGCCATCACGACCTTTGATTTCACTCTTGATAAGCCCTTGGGGATCAGCATTTTTCTGCTCAGTACGCATTGGAGTGAGCAGCAACTTACGTGCTGTTTTCTTCGCATGACTCGGCGCTAGGATGTAATGAAGATTGGTTGTTGCGCCAATTAAGCTGCGCTTGAAGCTGAATTTGTTCGATGTATTAAAGTAGATTTTGTCACTCATGACCGGTCCTTGTATCGCCATCATCATTGGCGGATCGAGCTCGGCCCTGAAAATCGAACGACCGTGCTATTTGTTAGTATAAAAAATGACGATAGCGCTGTTTATGATTGCTTGCCGCCACTTCTGTTAAAATCTTTTGCAAACCTTAGTTAAGCAAAGTCACATGATTTGCGAGTTAACCTGCTGTATGTATTAAACCGCTCTCCAACTGGCTACCAAGCGCTCGACACCACTCCAAAAATGGGTGTGGCTCGCTTGTTGGCCTCGTAACGAGTAGAACAAGTTCGCACTCAAATAAAGACCGTATAACTCGAAGGTTGCCTGTTTCGGGTCTAAATCGGCTCTGAACTGTTTGCTCTCAACCGCTTTTGCTACCTGAATCGTCAAGTAGTCAATCCACACTGAAATGGTTTTCTGCAGTGCTTTCTGAATCACAGACCTTTCACTGCCCGCATCTTTCCATGCATCAATAAACATGCAACTGCCTTGGAATGAATGGTTCCAGCCCAGCCAATTGTCGAGCAGCTGTTTCAATTTCGCTTCAATATCACCATCTCCCAGCTCTCTTGCGGGAATGATGACTCTTTCGGTGAATATGGCGTTGGAATACTCGAGTACAGAGAGTTGCAGGTTTTCTTTAGAGTTGAAGTGTGCAAACAAGCCACTCTTAGACATGCCACACTGTTTGGCTAATTCGCCAATCGTCAAACTCTCAAGCCCGTTTTCACTCGCAAGTGCGAATGCATGACTCAAAATATACTCTTTGGTTATCTTTCCTTTACTCATTATTCACCAAGGATAAATCTGATACGTTATTTTTAGCACGTTCGTTCTTTTTTTCAAAGATTTTTACTTATCTATTGGGATTCAATTTCTCTTCTCAAAGAATTGTGGAAAAATGCGACAGTATTCAAAGGAAATTGAAATCGACTAACAAAGGAAAAACAATGAACACACTTTGGGAACAGTTTGCGTTTTCGGCGTCAGTAACAGGCCCTATCTGTTTAATGCTGTTTCTTGGTGTGATGCTCAAACGAATCGGCTTAATCAACGACAATTTCATTGATGTCGCATCTAAGGTGGTCTTTCAAGTCACCCTACCCGCGATGCTATTTCTGAGTATTGTTCAATCGAATCACAACTTTTCAGCCAGTAGCGCGTTAGTTGCCTTTGGCGTCATCGCTAACTTTATCTTTTTCTTGTTCACGATTTTCTCGACCAAGTTAGTATTTAAAGGTTCGAAAGATCAAGGTGTGATTGTCCAAGGTGGATTCCGCGCTAATACCGCGATCATCGGCCTCGCCTATGTAGCTAATATTTATGGTAACCAAGGCGTGGCATTGGCGGCTATCTATGTCGCATCCCTAACCGTGCTGTATAACATTCAAGCCGTAATTGCACTGACACCCAAAGGCGAAGACACAGGCGCGAAAGCGATTAAAGTGATCGCTAAGTCGATTACCAAAAACCCATTGATCATCGCTATTTTCTTAGCGGTCGTCTTCTATGCACTTTCGATTCCTATCCCAAAAATGGTCACTGATGCTGGTCAATATTTTGCCAACATGACGTTGCCTTTAGCACTGCTGTGTACCGGTGGGTCGCTCGATATCAGCTCGCTCAAACAAGAAAAGTTATCGACGTGGTTTGCCTCTAGCTACAAGTTAATTGCCTCACCGTTACTGATTACATTGGCGGCTGGGTACTTAGGATTTGAAGGGCTCGATCTCGGGCTTATCTTCTTGATGAGCGCGGCACCAACGGCAGCGGCAAGCTACGTTATGGCTCGTGCGATGGGAGGAAACTCAACACTGGCGGCTAACATCATCGCGCTTACTACTGTTGTTTCTCTTATCACTTGTACTCTCGGTATTTTTGTACTTACTGCAATGGATTTAATATAGCTGCGACAGGCTTCAAAAAACCGACACTAGCCTTGAAACAAAGGTCATAAGCCTTGATTTAGGACTAACTGGTTGGGCATAAAGACTGCTAGATTTCGTAAAAATTTTACTAAGAGATCTGATATGTCTTCCGTTCAACATACGCCTTCACAACACATCGCCAGTATCGAGTTAGGCCGAGTGATTGCTATCTTGGCGATCATTGGTTTACACGGTCAAATGGCACTCACTTATTGGCAAATAGATGAAGTGCCTTGGATCGGTTATGTACTCAACCAAACCGCTCGTTTTGCGGTACCTCTGTTTTTCCTAATTTCCGGTTATCTTATTCAGCCCAAGCTGACTGCCTCCCCGTGGCAAACCGTCATTAATTACTCTAAACCACTGCTTAAGGTTTGGTTAGCATGGAGCATCATTTGCTTAGTGATGCCATTCAACCTCGCGAAGGTAGAAGAGTTTGGTTACCTAGGTGAGCGCCAAGGCTATTGGGGTTTCTTAATGAACACGCCACTTAACTCTTTCTTAGAGGGTGGATTGGTTCATTTATGGTTTATTCCCGCTCTCGTATGTGCAGTTTTGATCATTGCTTTGATAGTCGAAATGAAACTCGACAAACTGCTATTACCAGCGGCCATTGTACTTTACGTTTATGGTGTTTTAGCGGGCAGCTACGCAACGCTAACCGGGTTAGAAGCACCTTTCTTCACGCGTAATGGCCCGTTCTTTAGCACGTTAATGGTGACCTTAGGTTTCCTTATTCGTCAGAATCAATGGAAGGTGTCATCAACTAAAGCGTTGGGGTTATTAGCGTTAGGCATGTTGATTCATTTTGCTGAGGCATCATGGCTCACCACGTTCGACGTCGGATTCAACATGAATGATTTCTTGTTTGGCACGGCGCTATGGGGGATGGGCGTGTTCATGTGGCTTTTAGCAAATCCAAACATGGGTAACTACGCTTGGGTTCGCGCCATTTCAAATCGCATGCTAGGTATCTACGTCAGCCATTTGCTGATCATTATCGTGTTGTTCAATGTCTGTGGAGTTTTAGGCATTACGGAATTGGCAAAAGACGTTACGGTATTTTTTGGCACCGTATTGTTGAGCTTCGGGTTGGTTGTTGGAATCGAAAAAACACCACTGCGACGTGTGCTGCTTCGTTAGTGTTTGTGCCTAACATCATCAGCTAAATCAGTTTTAAAGAGTCACAAAAAATAAAGGCAAGATAACGGATTATCTTGCCTTTATTTCATCATGTCAGTAATGAGACTGTGTCACTCGCTGGAGTGTTATCGGAACGCCATTGCGCCCTTGCCAACACCTTCATAAGCGACGATTTGTAGTGATTGGTTCTCTGCTAGGCTCGGTTCAACTTGATCCGCGATATAGCCAGCAAGTAATTCCACCGTGGTATCTGTCGGTAAAATTTCCGTCTCACTCTTAGCAATAGCTAGCTCAAATTCGCCTTGTGGCGCGGTGTAGCGGAAGCCATAGTGACTTTCATCATTAACACTGTTCGCGTTTTCACTCAGGTTAAGTGATGAAACTGAAACTTGGTCTTCTTTAGAACCTAAATAAATGTCTTCCCAACGCTGAGCAAATGCTTGTTCACGTTGCCCGTCACGCTGACCATCGACCACGATTTCTACTGGAGAACGGTGACCATGCGCGATGCGTTGGCAGTTGCCATCATGCTTTTTTAAACCATGGGTGTAGTGGTAGAACGCGCCATTAATGTTCTCATGACGTAGGGTGATCTCTAACCCTGTGACGTTACTTGGTAGGTTATCGCGAAGAATATTGTAAACGTGTGCGGTCACACTCTCGATGGTGATCGCTTCTGCATCAATGAGGCAATATGCTTCATCAGGGCAATGTAGATGAAGACTCTTGTCACCACGCAACACATCAACCTTAGAGTAGCCCGCTTTGCTCGCTTGAAGAACAATTGCAGCGCTCTGCATTGGCAGCAGCAAACGATGATCAACATGCTCATCGACAAGCTGTTTGATCTGCTTTTTGACCTTGCTAAAATCCAGCACCATGCTCATTTCATTAAGTTCACCAGACATGGTGACATCTAAAATCCAACTATCTCCTACGACCCCTCTGTGTTCACAGATGTATGAAGAATCGATAACGGTAAGGTCTCTTACAAATAGGTTCAAGTTGAACTCCTTAATACTTTAATGAGATACGGGAGGCTGAATAATGTTCAGCAGGCACTTCGTCTCATTGGTGTCTAGATAAAATAGGACGGGCAGGATGTTACAACGAGCTTATAAAGTCCACCTTTTTACACCCTCTTCCGATAAAAGAACAAACTACATACAATTTCCGCTAAAACATAGACCAGCCAGATACGAATAGCCATAAATCGGGTGGGGATTGCCTGCCGTTTCACGACGCATTTTGCTTTAGCCAAAGGCGCGGCGACACTCCGGCAACATGTTGAAAAGCACGTGAGAATCCTGAATAGCTATTGTAACCCACTTCATCAGCGACCCAATTGATCGGCTTATTTTGCAATAACAGAGATTGAGCAACAGAGACTCGCCACTTTTGCACATAATCTCCCGGCGTTTCACCCACTTCCCGTTTGAACGCTTCAATAAACTGAGTACGAGACATCGCGGCCAGTGACGCCATTTCGGCAAATAAACAATGCAAGGCTGCGACAAATGCCTGTGTTCCGTGTGAGCGCTAGACAAGCTCAACTCCCCCGCGCTCAATACATGAAGGTGGCCCTCTTTACCTTGTTGCGCGTTAAATGACGATACTCCACACAGGTTTCCAGAATAGAAAACGCCAGTGCGTATCGAGAAGTGTTCCATTAGTTGTGAAAGCAGATCCATGCATCCTCCGAACGATTCGCTTAGTTTTTAGTTCTTTTGTCCCTCTATAGACCGGACGAGTGGGCTAAATTATTTCAAACAAGATAACCAACACTGACAAGGAACTTGATATGTCACACATGAAATCGACCAGTCAAAAAATCACTCTAATGGCCGCGTTACTAGGCACCAGCTTTTCGTTAATGGCAGCAGACCTTGATATGAGTGTCGACAGCAATAACCTCGCAATTAAAGGCTATGATCCTGTCGCTTACTTTGCCAATGAAGGTCCAGTAAAAGGCACATCTGAGTTCACAGCGACCTATAAGAATGCGATCTATAACTTTGCGAGCAGTGAAAACAGAGATGAATTTCGAGCCAATCCAGAAGCCTATGCCCCTCAATATGGCGGTTACTGCGCGTTTGGAGTAGCCATGGGTAAGAAGTTTGAAACCGCCCCTCTCGCTTGGAAGGTGGAAGATGGAAGATGGAAAGTTGTATCTGAACTTAGACAAATCGGTTCAGAAACGCTGGCTGGAGAATACACAAGAGTTCATCCAAGACGCCAACAGCAACTGGACAACCATCAAAACCGTAGAAGCCTATAAGCTCTAGCCTACAGCGCTTATCCATTGCCCAAGAATAAAACGGAAGCGACCGAACGCTTCCGTTTTCATTGGGATTTTCCCCAAAGAGGCCAACCCAAAGCGATTGGCAACACCTACTAAGTCCATTTCTATTCTATACTCCTAGCAGATAAGCTTTTCTTTTTATGGAAGAATAATGACATTACCTAAGATTTTGGTACTCGGCCTCTGCGCCCTATCGACACTGACTTATGCCAACCCATGGCAGTTCGTCAAAAGTGAAGATGGCATCATGATTGATAAAAGGCCACACAGCGAAGGCTTGGTCGAAATACGAGCACAGATGCAAACGCCCACCACTTACTCCGGTTTTTTACTGTTATTGGAAGACAGTGAGAACGTGCCAAACTGGATAGATAATGTATCGCAAAGCCGTGTGTTGATGCAGATATCTGAAGATGAAAACATCGTCTATACCCAATTCAAAGCACCGTGGCCTGCCAGAGATCGAGACATGGTGACCTACTCAAAATACAGCATCGAGGGTGGGCAGTTTGTTTTGTCGATAAAGGATGCGTCGAACTATTTGGCGAAAGAGTCGGGGTACATTCGAATCTACGATGTGGACGCACTTTGGACACTGCAACCGCTGACTAATGGCAATACCTACATCACCTACACCGCGTATGCGAACGCAGGGGGCATCTTGCCCAATTGGTTGATGAACAAGTTATCGATAGGCAGTGCACTGAGCACGTTTAAGGGGCTAAAAGAACAGTTACCAAAGTACCAAGGCCAACAGCACCCTAACCTGCCAAATGAGTCTCGCTAACGATACAAGTCGATAAGTAAATGGAGGCATTAAGGTTAAGATTAAGGTCTTCTAGCGAGGTCGCGAGCTAAGATAAGCGCCAAGCCAAATACTTGAAGAAACAGGGCGATGTTCTTATAGAAAGCCATTTTCTCATCAAGCCTTTGGATTAACTCAACCAAGGTCAGGTTATCCAAATAGTAATCATCGATTCGAGTTCGTTGCGCTTCTTGTGCACTGTTTATCAGCATCATCAGTTTCGGTAAGTGAGCCAAAGAGATACTTGGCACTTCGCTACTCACCCAACGCCTAAGTTGCCCACGCAGTGCTTCGTCGAGAACCGTGGTCGGCTGCACCGTTTCTAGTTTATCAAGGTGAATCAAAATCGCTTCACGCTTGCGCTCTAGGGTTTCAATCGTATTCCAAGCAAGCTGTATTGAGTACACATTGCCGTATTTGCGATCGTTGTACTCCGCTTTCTCAGCTTCAATTTTATCGAGCACCAAGCTCGACATGACAATCGCCATGATGTTGAGTATCAAGCCTGCGAGGACAATCGCCCAAGCAGGAGGAAGACGCAACGCCATAATGCTCCCTAGAACATTTTATCAAAAGGTAGGTAAGCTAAGTTTAGGACAATCAAAGAGATCATGCAGATAAGCGTTAACACCATACCCACTTTTCGACCTTTGAAGTTCTTCGCTAAGATCCCTTTCGCATGAATCACACGCCCCAGAATAAACGCCACACCAATGACATGAATCAGCCACACACCGGCGCCATTCATCTCTAACAATCCCATCAAAATAACGGTGATTGGGATGTAATCCATAGCATTACTTTGTGCCGAACGTGCTATCTGTAACGACTCGACACCGCCATCAGCATGAGCAACAAGATTGATTCGCCTTTGCTTGATCACCTCTATTGCTAACCAAATCATTACGATCGTCAGCAAGGCTGCGTAAAGTGCTGTAACCATCATATTTCCCTATTATTTTGTGTTTACTCAGTGTTCTTTGTTATCTGTTCGACAACACCCGCCGAGATAAAATGAAAATCGCACCCGAGTACTTGTAAGAGATCTCTCACACCGAACGTAAGAGATCACAATCAAGCTTCGCAGAAAATTCCTAAAATACAAACCCAAGCCCTTGTTTTGTATGAATCCACGCATATTTCTTTCGATCAGTGGGTACATTTATTTCTTAGGGTGGATTGTGAGCAAAGCCTCTGCAGTGTTTAATACACATGTCGACAGGGAGTTGGCAGGAACAGGAAAAAGCCTAACGGATTAGGTATCTTCAGGATGAAGATTTGATGGCTTAGGATGAGTTATCAGCAAGGAAGTTATGCTCTAGGATAGAGTCGCTTATCAGGATGATGAGTTTGCAAGGACACCGCTAGGACGGCGATGAATTGGATAGGTTAAAGGATTTAGCCACGTCAAGGAACGATGCAGGGAGCACCAGTTACCTATTGAAAGATAAGTAACGCGCAGTAGCAGGATGGCTACGAAAAGAATAGACCCCGTTTGGTGAAAGCCAAACGGGGTTTCCTTTTTTGTAACGTCTGAAAGCTGTTCGCAGCTAACCGTTCAAAGTCACGTTACAAAATAATGTTCATCAAGAACATTGCACCAAACGCATTCAATACCGAAATCGCGATCATCACCGGGATGTAGCGACCTTCAGTACCAATTGGTCCCATAATACGGCCCATGTATTGCACCTGAGAGCCCATCAAGTAGATAGCTGGCGCCAAGATAGCTATATGGTTGCCGTTCAGAATACCTTGGTCAAACAGCGTGATAACCACGCCCACCGCGCCACCCATCGACATCCACGCACCGATCAATACCGCTGCCGCTTCGCCAGGTAAACCAAATACCGCCATAATTGGAGCAAATACACTGCCCATCAAATCCAGCGCACCCGTTATCTGCAATGCCTTGATGATCACAAACGCCATCAGAACATTCGGTACCGTAGAGGTAGTCGCAATAACCCAGCCTTTCTTAGCACCTTCAACGAAAATATCAGTAACCATTGGTTTCTTTGCTTTAACTTCGCTCATTATGCTACTTCCTCTTCCAGTTTTTGTTCTTTGTCTGATTTTGGTTTGTCTTCTTTGCCTTCAGTAATGTTGAGGTAAATACGGAACAGATTCGCGCCGACAAACTTAAAGATAAACATCACAGCGACAGCCAAACCAATTGACGATGTCACCGCTAAAGAGCCGTCCATCGCGGTTAGAGTGAACAGCACCGCACCTGAAGAGAAAAAGTTAACGATCGCCGCACCCGCCGTAAACTGGAACATGGTGAACACATCGGTTTCACGCTTAGTCAGATGTCCTTCGTCTTTCAGCTGACGTGTCATCGCTGCGCCAGCATCGGTACTTTGCAAAGAAGCGATCAGTGCCAAGCCTGAGTTACCCGGAATACCCATCAGAGGGCGAAGCAGAGGTGTCAGTAGTTTACGAGCCGCATCCAGTGCACCGTAGTGCTCAAGTACGTTGATCATACCCAGTGCAAACATCACGGTCGGAATAAGTGTCAAAGCAAAAATGAAACCGTCGCGAGCACCACTACCGCCTTTACCACGCAGTGACGTCGTTGCCGCTTGAATACCATCGGCCGTTTCACTCACATCGTAAGCGACCTTACCGAATGAACCGTTGAGCGTTGTAAAATCGAACACTCCATACCATTCATTGGACTGCATTAAGCCTGAAAAGAACACCATCGCGAACGCGAGTGCGATATAGCTGCCGATCGTGACTTTACGATCGGTTTTGGTTGGATTAGTCATAAGGACCTCTATACATCTCGTTTATGTGGAACAGAACACGTATAGATAGTGCAAACTAATGAGCGAAAGGTTAATGACCAAAATCAAATAGCGTATCGGTTTAAATAAAAGAAGCACAGCAACATATAAAACTGTGATTTGGATTTAAAAGCAGGACCATACGCTAAATAAATTAGAATATTTCACATACAAAACTAAAAAATCTTGCTTCAACAGCGCAACCAAAAACGCACACAATCGCCACACAAATCTGGCTTCTAGTGAGAAGTTTTTACCTAGTGCGATCTCTGATAATGCTGTAAGAGATCTCTTACATTGTTTTTCTGGTCAATTTTAATTCGATTATAATACAGAGACTTAAAAAGTGATTTTGCTTCCAGAACGCAACCGTTTTCCCTTAGTTGATTGAGTTTTGAGCCAAGCGCAAACAGTGAGCCATTTTATAAAGAATTTGAGCTTAATTCGAAATTTCAGCCCTCAGAGGTGCTATAGACTTCGCGCAGCCAATATAGAAGGAGAACGGTGATGACTATGGAAATGAGAACGCTTAAATATCAAGTAATGGGCAAAGGCATGTGGATCACTGCAACAGTATCTCGCGTAGTAGCGGACAAACTTGCGCTTGAATACCAATCCTATGGCTGGCCTGTTGAAGTATGTGCAGCAGAACAAACACTGACGTTTGATCTCAATGCTGCATAATGTTGGCAATTTCGAATAAGCTCTATCGGCACTGAGTCCGGTAGGGCTTTTTCTTTGGTCTTTAGTCTTTAGTCTTTAGTCTTTAACTTAAGTGTGGAAGACAGTAATTTTGAGTATGTAAGACCGTATTTCGTTCACATCACAGTCTATTCCTTTCATTATAATCTATTGAATTATTAAGATATCTATCACACTGCACATGGTTATTTAGGTCTACTCTTTTACCCGTGTTAATAACTTATTAACTTCGGAGCGTAATCCATGTTAGGTATCCAGCTTTCTGCTGTTCTCTCTTTGTTACTCTTTTCTTCGGTAGCAGGTGCTGCCACTTCTCAGTTGGGAGAACCACTCAAGCTCACCAACTCATTCGCTGGCTACCTATCCCTGACCATTTTCGTTGTCGCCTACATCGTGGTGATGATGGAAGAGTACCTAAAGCTCCGAAAATCTAAGCCAGTGTTACTTGCAGCAGGACTGATCTGGATAATCATTGGTTTTATCTACCAAGAACACAACCTTGTTGAAGTCGCTAAGCAAGCACTCGAACACAACTTACTGGAATACGCTGAGCTGTTACTTTTCCTACTCGTCGCCATGACCTACATCAGCGCCATGGAAGAGAGAAGACTGTTTGATGCGCTGCAAGCGTGGATGGTGGGCAAAGGCTTTAATTTCCGCTCTCTGTTCTGGCTAACCGGTATTCTGGCCTTCTTTATCTCACCGATCGCCGACAACCTCACCACAGCTCTATTGATGTGCGCCGTGGTTCTGAAAGTCGCAGGATCTAACCCTAAATTCGTTAACCTAGCCTGTGTGAATATCGTGATAGCCGCTAACGCTGGCGGCGCGTTCAGCCCATTCGGTGACATCACAACGTTGATGGTGTGGCAGGCTGGTTATGTGAGCTTCAGTGAATTCATTCCCTTATTTATTCCTTCAGTGATGAATTACCTCGTCCCTGCAATGATCATGTCTTACTTTGTTCCCACAACCCAACCCGACACGGTGCATCAGCACGTTGAATTAAAACGCGGTGCAAGACGCATCGTGTTGTTGTTCATCATGACCATCGGCACTGCGGTTGCTTTCCATGCCGTACTCCACTTCCCTCCAGTAATGGGCATGATGATGGGGCTGGCGTATCTACAGTTCTTTGGTTATTTCTTGCGTAAGACCTTACCAAATTCACTGGCGAAGAAAAAAGCGGTGGCGATTGCCAACAATGATGGGGGGGCATTGAAGCGACTCGGTTCAGTCGTGCCCTTTGATGTATTTCGAAGAGTGTCCCATGCCGAATGGGACACTCTGCTGTTCTTCTACGGCGTGGTAATGTGTGTAGGTGGCTTGAGTCTACTGGGATACTTGGAGCTTGCCTCTGGCGTGATGTATAGCCAATGGGATCCAATTTGGGCCAACATCATGGTGGGGATCTTATCTGCGATTGTCGATAACATTCCGGTGATGTTTGCCGTGTTATCGATGGAACCTCAAATGTCGATGGGTAACTGGCTACTGATCACCTTAACCGCAGGCGTTGGCGGCAGCTTGTTATCTATTGGTAGTGCGGCAGGTGTGGCGTTAATGGGCGCGGCGCATGGCAAATACACCTTCTTTGGCCACTTGAAATGGATGCCAGTGATCATGATTGGCTATGCCGTCAGTATCGCTGCACACCTATGGCTTAATGGCGATCTTTTTTAATTCGGAGATCTTTTCTAGTTCGAACTGTCTTTCACAGGCTTATCTACAAGTGTCCAGACGTTACTCAATTGTATCGCTGGACATTGGTTGCAAGTTAGCATCTCGCCCTTCTGTTGAATGCGCATCACTAGTCTAGAGTCAGTTCGGCTGCTTCCAGAATTGAATTCAATGGTGATCAAGTCATCATCAACACGATAGGTTCGAGTCACGGAATTATCCGTTGTTTGATAAGTCACTTGCCCGGATTCAAAAAGTAGATAACTGTCATTATCTGCGTTCTCATACATACCTTTGAACAGAGCAAGCTGTGGAACCTCGAAAGGTCGGCTGGTATCAGTTAAACAACCTGTCAGCAATAATGCAGAGCTGCAGCCAGATATTAGTAAGGGGAATCTATTCATTTGGACATCCTTGCCTAGAGAACATAGTCAAAGAATATGCAACCAAATCGATATTTCCCAGAAAGCGTTGATTTTAATTCAAAGTCATATTTTAAGAACCACTCGCCTTCACCATTAAGTAGTACGAGATATTCAGCCAGCATCTCGACAGGCTCATGGCTAAATCGCTTGCTAGTCTTGCTCTCTTCCCTCTATCACCAATAAGTGCTGTTTACGTTCTACGCCACCTGCATAACCCGTCAGTTTGCCGTTTTTACCAATCACACGGTGACACGGCACAATCACTGAAACCGGATTTTTGCCATTCGCCAAACCCACAGCACGAACGGCTTTCGGATTGCCTATCGCATCGGCCAGTTGTGCATAGCTCCAAGTCTCTCCATAAGGAATGGTCGTCAGCGCCTGCCAAACCGACTGCTGAAATGGCGTGCCCTTGGCTGCAATCGGCACAGAAAACTGAATAGCTTCGCCCGAGAAATAGCGATTAAGCTGCTCGATAGCCAATGCAAAGATCGGAAAGCTATCATCTTGAACACCCAACGGTTCCGGCTTGGTGGTATGTGTCTCGAACCAAAGGCCGAGCAAGCCTTCATCGTTCGCCTGTAACGTCACGGTTCCCAATGGGCTCTCATAGTAAGTAAAACGGTTGTCCATGATATCTCCTAGCTTAGTATTCCGATTAAGACTGATTCCAACAGTGGAACGTGGCGTAACTACCCCAAGGCGAAACACTCTCCGTGTTGATGGCGGGGCGATGCTCAATAAACTTCTTCACCACCAAGTCACCAACCAACAGATGATTAGGTTCGCTTAACCCGCGAAGCAGTGCATATTGAATAGTCCAAGGCCCAATCCCTTTTAGCTCAATCCATTTGGAAGGATGCTCAGCTTCATTGTCGACCATGTATTCGGCAAAACGCTTTAGGGTCTCTTTGCGGCTTCCCGGCATTCTCAAGAAGCTAACATCAGCGTCCGCTATCTGTTTTGGTGTTGGGAAGCTGGCTTTCTCATGTTCATCAGAAAGCTCTTTGACCAATAAGTTAAGCTGACCAATCGCCGCGGTTACCGAAACTTGCTGTCCTAGAATCGCTCTCACGCCTGCCTCCCAAGCACTCCACACGCCAGGAATACGGATACCACTCTTAGCCACCAAGTTAGGATCGATAGTCGTAAAGAACGTCTCAACCTTGGCAATATCGACATCAAGATCAAACATACGGCGGATATTCGCAATCAAGCTTCTTAATTGGCTTATATCATCCAACTCGAATTCAATATCCAAGCGGTTATCTTTGGCTAAAGTCGCCTTGAACCAACCCTTTGACCCGTTCACATTTACCGTGCGCTTATAATAATCTTCGCCAACGCCTTCTAAGCCCTCAATCATTCTTCGTCGATAAAACCTCAACAAGTGGTCCCAATCTAAGGGTCCATGAAAACCAAGCTGAATATGATTACTCTGAGTGTCACTTGGCTTCGCTCGCCTAATTTGGCTTGGCGAAAGCTGCAGCTCTTTTTGAAAGGCATCATTAAAACGGCGCGTACTATTGAAGCCACTAGCAAAGCCGACATCAGTAATGCTCATGCTACTGGTGTGCAGCAACTGCTTGGCAAACATCAATTGACTGTACAGACTATATTGCTTGGGTGACACGCCGATGTAATTGTCGAATAAGGTTCGTAAATAACGATCTGAAATACCTAACCGCGTTGCAAGGTCGACGATAGATCCTGAATTCAGAGCGCCATTATCAATCAACTGCATCGCACGTAAGAAAGTGGTTTCGACGCCCTTCCAAGCCGGCGAAAAAGGTGCGCTGTCTGGTCGACAACGTAAACAAGGACGATATCCCGCTTTCAATGCTTGAGCTTGATGGGAAAAATATTCGACGTTTTCTTCTTTGGGTGGTGTGGCTGGGCAAATCGGGCGACAAAAAATTCCTGTCGTTTTCACCGCTGTAAAAAACATCCCATCAAAGCGAGCATCTCGTGCATATCGAGCCAAATGGCACTGCTCACTGGTTAAGCTGCTGTTGTGATTGATATTTTTCGACATGCCGTACTATTCCCACTTACCATAGCGTTTGATCCGATACCTAAAAGTTTACCGTGAACCACCATTGTCGCTAGCCACTTTCGGAAGCGAAGGTCAGATAAATCACAAAAAAGGGTTTTAATTTTATTCAATTCGACTAAATTTAACCTGGAGAGGGCATTCTTCTCACAACGTCAACGATCGGTACTTAGCACGCCAAGATGCAGAGACCTATCGAATATAAAAAGGAAAAGGCTATGGTTCTACACACATGTCGTATTGTTTTATCAAATCAACAGGTTCTCACCAGTCAATCAGTCGAGCAGTCTCTAAGCTTTCTTGAAGACAAAGCGGACAACGGGATTTCTATGATCGAGATTGACGCAACGGATGGCAATCAAATCCATTCGTACATGTCACACTCTCTTGAAGAGTCTATTGAGAATCTAATGAACCTATAGGGCTTTTAATAAAGGCTACACATACCAGGCCTAAACGATATTTATGGAATTAGAAACGATCTCTAGTTCCGAAAAGAAGTACATTTCTGGTTTAAAACAAAAATGGCTCCCAACTATACAATTAGTTGGGAGCCATTTTTTATTGAATCTAATCAGCAAAGCCACTGCTTACCGCGAATGCCGTTACTCAGGTGCTTGTTCAGCGGCTTGCTGCAATGTGTAAGCCGTCGATGGGTCAATCTCATTAACCAACTTCTCAACCTGCATGATCGCATCAACCGAGGTACTGCTTTTACGGTAGCTCAGATAAATTGGGAGATACCAGTCTTCAACCCCTTTCACCTTGTGCAGCTGACCCGAATCGATAAAAGGTTCGACTAGAGACACCGGAAGATACGCACTGCCGCCTTTCTCTAAAATGAAATCGAGGGCGATACGGGCTGTAGAGGTACGTAGGTACGGTGCTGGCACTTTAGGGTGACGTTCTGCGTGTTCAGAACCAAAGCGCGTTCCCCAATCCACATAAACATACTTATGTTGAAATACAGATTCCAGATCATCTTGCTGCGTTGATACCAACACCAAAACCAAGTCAGCGACTTTTTTACAGTTCAGCTCTTCTGCTTTGATCTGATCGAACGCGAAAGCCATATCTAAGGTTCGTTCTAACAAATTACGGTTCAGTTGCTCGCGCCCCATCACCTCTGCCATAAAGCCGTAACCACCAAAAGAGTCGGTTACCACACTTAAACAGTTTTGCAGATACGCATCCCAAATATTCGGCGTGCCGCCCAGCGTTAACTGCAAGGCTTTACCACTCTCTAACGACAGCTCAAATTTGGCTTGTTGTAGGGTGGACACCATCACTTCGGCATAACCAATCAAACGTTCACCGGAAGATGTGAGTTTGATGTTATTGCGGTCACGAATGAAGAGCTGAGTATCAAAATAGCCTTCAAGCTGTTTGATCCGCGCACTCACCGCCGCTTGTGTTAAATACAAGTTTTCAGCTGCACGCCCAAAATGGCGCACCCTTGCAACCTCAAGAAAGGTTCTAAATACTTTCACATCCATCAAATACATCTCTGTAATAAATCTGCTAACTAGCCGATCTAGGATTGTTTATCGTAAAGGCAAAAACATTTTGTTTCCTATTTTAGCCTTTTAACAATATTTTCGCGTGAGCAATAAACACTAATTTCTATCTAACCACATTACTGAGGCTGATATGTCTGAGACCGAATTCCGACACGGAAAAAAACGTTTTTATGACACCATTAAATTCCCGAGAGGGTTCGCTAAGTCGGGTGATTTTACTCTTTCAGAAGAGGAAATCCTAACCTTGTTTGGTGACACTATGCTTGCACTTGAAACTGGTGAACTAGCACCAATCAATGCAGAAGAAAAACACTTTATTAAAGTGTTGTCTCACCCTCATAAGGCAAAGTCCAAGTTAGAGCGTGTTTGGTTGAAGTACATTCAACTGGCTCGTGGACGCCGTCGCTTTCACACCCTAAACGGCTGCAAACGCGGCGACGTATCTAGGGAAGAATACGAAAGTGAGTTAGTGTTAGAAGATTAGTAAAATCGCTCAAAGTGATACCTCATCACTTTGGGCTTTTTTTTGCCTTCAAACACACATCTTCTTTGTAATTGGTAAGTTTAGCCAACCTATCCATTTTTACCAATATTTATATACAATTCATAGCGATAGCGTGACTAAAACACAGCTCTCGTTCAATCTTATGGGTATTCATCCCACTGAGATTCATCGTTCTTCATCCTGCCCCTGTCTTTTATCACGATAGCGCTCCATTGCCATCATTATTTTTCTAGTTTCAACTATACGCTCAACGCTTGTTTATACTCGAAACACGTTAATGCACCAAAATTCGTCAATGGTTCGAGCGATGCCATTATTGCAATAATCGTATCAAGGCATAGAAACACACCAACCCTTTCAGGTGCTGAATTAGATCAACATTGCTGTATATGACAAACGTATTAATCTTGTTTAACGCCACCAAATATCCATACAATAATTGTGCAATTTTGAGAGTTCCAGTCACAGTTACGACGAAAAAAGCAAAAACTTGACCTAAAACAATAGCGGAACTGGATAACTTATTTTATAATGCGAATTAATGTTTCAGAACACTATAAAATTTTATTTCTAGGGGCAAAATCAATGAGACTTATTCCATTAAGCAACAAAGCTAAAGTAGGTAAATGGGCTGCTCGTCATATCGCAGATTCAATCAACAAGTTCGCTCCAACGGCTGAGCGTCCATTTGTACTAGGTCTTCCTACTGGTAGCACACCTCTAACTACTTACGCTGAGCTAATTGAACTTTACAAAGCTGGCGAAGTTAGCTTCAAGCACGTTGTAACATTCAACATGGATGAGTACGTTGGCATCGACCCTAACCACCCAGAGTCTTACCGCACATTCATGCACGAGAACTTCTTCAACCACGTTGATATCCAAGCAGAAAACATCAACCTGCTAGACGGCAAAGCTGAAGATATCGATGCTCACTGTGCAGCATACGAAGAGAAAATCCGTTCATACGGCAAAATCAACCTGTTCATGGGCGGCGTAGGCATCGACGGTCACATCGCATTCAACGAACCAGGTTCTTCTCTATCTTCACGCACTCGTATCAAAACGTTGACTGAAGACACTCGTATCGCGAACTCTCGTTTCTTCGATGGCGACATCAACCAAGTTCCTAAATACGCACTAACTATCGGTGTTGCGACTCTTCTAGATGCAGAAGAAGTGATGATCCTTTCTCTAGGCCACAACAAAGCTCAAGCGCTTCAAATGGCTATCGAAGGTTCTGTAAACCACATGTGGACTGTTACAGCTCTACAGATGCACCGTAAAGCTATCATCGTTGCTGATGAGCCAGCTCAACAAGAGCTAAAAGTTAAGACTCTACGCTACTTCCAAGAGCTAGAAGCTGAGAACATCCAAGACCTATAATTCCTATAGTCTTGAATAGCAGGGCGTTTTTATAAAGAGAGCGTCTTGAATAGAAAAAGCCACTGAATGTGGCTTTTTTTGTGCCTGCTGCTTTTGTATTTAATGGGAAGATATTTCGGATATTTTTTAGAAGCACAAAAACAACAAAGCGATTTCTCCAACAAGAGAAACCGCCATCATTTTAATCTTTGTATTGAAACGAACCAACAACTACAAGATATGTAGGGTGTGAAACAAGATAAGCAGGGCTGCAAACTAGAGCTAAGAGCTCAGCGCGTTATCTCGGCACAAGGTAGTGATAATGTCAGTGATAGCTAATACGATCGTCGACTTCACCTTTTGATTATGTCGCCCCAAGAACATTTCAAGCATTGGGCCAGACATGGTTTCCACCATCTCCGCGTCATATTCGATAGGCATAATACGCTGAATCGCGTGCACCTTGTTGAGCTCAAATATCACATCAACTTCTGTAAAGCTGGTGTCTTCACCCTGTATTTTCGCCCACTCTTTCAAGGTAACGAAAACCTCTAGATCGTCGTAGAGTTCTTTACTGATCACGCCAAGTCCGAGTAGCAACTTAGCACGAATCATGATCTCGCCTAACGGCCCACCACTGTTGAGAAGTGGCTCGACAACGAACTTAATTGCAGTGTCGTCTTTCTTAAAGATGTTTTTTAATACGGCATCTACCGTGTCGTCCAATGCATCATAAGCAGCCATTAGGCAGGCGCTAGCACTCTCAGCTTCCGAAAGGGCTTCGAGTAATTCAGTTTCATGGCTTGTTTGTATTGGCATAACGGCTCGACAATAAGAAAGTGCCACTGGTGTGGCACTTTGATGGTTTATCATTTCAATGCTAGATAAGCTTCTTCCGCTAGTTTAACAACTTCTGAGTCACTATTCAGCTCAGAATAATGCGCTAATGTCTCAGCAAAGCCTTTTTCTGCGAACATTGCTTGAAGTTCAACCGCTTGTGGGTCGTCTTCGTTCTTGTAATGGAACGCAGCAGCGATTGCTTTTACTAGGTGAGCATTCGGTAGGCCGTACTCTAATGTACCGTTTAGAGGCTTAACTAGGCGGTCTTGCGGGCTCAGTTTACGAATTGGCTGACGACCAACGCGGTCTACTTCATCACGTAGGAACGGGTTAGCAAAACGACCTAGAATCTTTTGGATGTAGGCAGCGTGTGCTTCTGGATCAAAGCCGTAACGCTTAATCAGAACCGCACCACTCTCTTCCATCGTCGCTGTTACTTCAGCGCGGATTACGTCATCTTCGATAGAGTCTTTAATAGTCTCATGACCTGCAAGCACACCAAGGTATGCCGTTACCAAGTGACCTGTGTTTAGCGTGAACAGTTTACGCTCAACGAAAGCCATTAGGTTATCAGTGCATTCCATTCCTGGGATGTTTGGAATCTCACCTTTGAATTGTGTTTGATCTACGATCCACTCGCTGAACGTTTCAACCGTTACCGCTAGAGGATCTGTTTCGCCCGCTTCTGCCGGTGGAACAATACGGTCAACCGCAGAATCAACAAAGCCAATGTGCTCTTCAGTGAACGCTTTCATTTCATCAGAAAGGTGCTCTAACACGGCTGCTTTTAATTGGCTAGTACCGCGAACCATGTTCTCTGCCGCGATGATGTTCATTGGTGCAGTGTTGTTTGCTGCTGCACGCTTTTCAATGCCTTGAGCGATAGACTTAGAGATGATTTTAAGAACCGTAGGGCCCACTGCAGTCGTCACAAGATCAGACTCAGCAATGCAATCTACTACTGCGCTTGTCGCTGAGTTTACTGCTGTCACGTTCTTAACAACTTCGACAACACACTCTTCGCCAACAATCTTAACTGGGTATTCTTGGCGTTCAATTAACGCATTTACAACCGTTTCATTTACGTCAGCAAACGTAACCTTCATACCAGCATCAGAAAGAAGCTTACCAATGAAACCACGACCGATATTACCTGCACCAAAATGTAACGCTTTCATAATTTTGACCTTATAAATATTTGAATCTAGATAGCTAACTGCTCAACAACATGCCTTGACGATGTGCCCTAGGCATTAAGCAGTAAGCTATTCAGACTGAATCTTGTTAGAAAGATTAAGACCGAAAATGAGGCCAGTAGGGGGATACCGGCCTCCTTCACTCAGGAGCTTGACTAGAGCTTTTTAGTTTCCGTTGAGAATACGTAGAACATCAGCAGGGTTTGTTGTGTTCTGTAGGCATTCCACAGCTTCTTCATCATCGAGTGAATTGGTAATAGCCATCAGCACCATGTTGTGCTCATCGCCTTGTGCGGCAATACCGATAACCATCTTCGCGATATCATCTTCATCTTCGCCCCACTGAATACCTTCAGGGTACTGACAGAAAACGATGCCGGTTTTTTGTACGTACTGTTTCGCTTCGATTGTGCCGTGTGGTACTGCGATAGACTCACCTAGGTAAGTAGACACAAGCTCTTCACGAGCAAACATGCCATCTACATATTCTGGTGATACGTTGCCAAGTTTTACTAATTGTTCGCCAGCAAACTTGATTGCGTCTTCTTTTTGAGTCGCTTTAAGGCCAAGGAAGATGCTGTCGTCTGTCAGTGCAAGCTTGTTGCCTTCTTGTGCTGCAGCTGCAGCAGGCGCCGGAGCTTCTACTTTCGCTTCACCACTTTGAGCATCGACAAGTTCAGCAACTAGTTGGTCGTATACACCGCCGTCTAGGAAGTTGCTTAGAGACATATGCATCGCACCTGGCACAGTGCTACGAGCACGGTCTGTTAGGTCTTTATGCGTAATAACGATTTGTGAATCAGCCGGTAGGTTGTTGATTGCGTAGTTGGTCACTTCAATGTCTAGGCCAGCTGTTGCTACTTTCTTACGTAGTAGACCCGCACCCATTGCACTTGAACCCATACCCGCATCACACGCTACATAAACTGCTTTTACATCCGCTAGGTTTACGTTTGCTTCTGATGCTGCACCTTTAGAAGACGCTTTCATGTCTTTCATTTGTGCAGAAGCTTTCTCTAGTGAATCTTCCTCATCATCTTGCGCTGATGTTTTAAGAAGGATTGACGCTACAACAAACGATACTGCCGTTGCTGCGATAACCGATAGAATCACGCCGATGTAAGAGCCTTTTGGCGTCATCAGTAAGACTGCGAAGATAGAACCTGGAGATGCTGGAGAGATAAGGCCAGAATCGAACACTACGTTAGTGAATACACCCGCCATACCACCTGCGATTACCGCAAGAATTAGACGTGGGTTCATTAGAACGTAAGGGAAGTAAATTTCGTGGATACCACCTAGGAAGTGGATGATAGATGCACCAGCAGCAGATTGCTTCGCGCTACCTTTACCAAACACCATGTAAGCAAGTAGAAGACCAAAACCAGGACCTGGGTTTGCTTCGATTAAGAAGAAGATTGAACGACCAATCTCTTCAGATTGCTGGATACCTAGTGGAGAGAAGATACCGTGGTTGATTGCGTTATTTAGGAATAGAATTTTCGCAGGTTCAACAAAAATAGATGCTAGAGGTAATGCACCTGCTTCTACCATTGCGTTTACGCCAGCAGCAAGTCCGCCAGATAGAATCTTAACCGCAGGACCAATCACGATGAACGCGATGATCGCACAGATCATGCCGATGATACCCGCAGAGAAGTTATTCACTAGCATTTCGAAACCACTCTTCACTTTACCGTGAACAGCTTCATCGAATTTTTTAATTGCGATACCACCTAGTGGACCCACAATCATTGCACCCATGAACATTGGGATATCAGTACCAACGATAACACCCATTGTCGTGATGGCACCTACTACCGCACCGCGGTCACCACCAACCATTTTACCACCGGTGTAACCAATCAATAGTGGCAATAGGTATGTAATCATAGGGCCAACCATTGATGCTAACGTTTCGTTAGGCCACCAACCGGTTGGGATGAATAGTGCAGTAATGAAACCCCACGCAATAAATGCGCCGATGTTTGGCATTACCATATTGGATAAGAAACGACCAAAGTTTTGAACCTTAATCTTTGCTTCTGGTGATAACATAGGTAGAACCCCGTAATGTATTGGTTGGTCAAATGACCGAAAGTGTGTACTCAAAAGTCGATTAAAATGTATCACAACATTTCCAAAATGCACCTTAGCCCAACTTTCGTGATAGCTATCACACACGAAAAACACTTTCGGGTTAACAAGCACACCTTAGATCACAAAAACACCATGAATTTAAATTACAAAGCCAAATTAATGAGAATGGATATCATCAACACACGATCTAGATCACATTTTATTTTGTAATACTTAAAAATAAATAGTGATTAAAGTCACATTTAATAAAATATAGCATCTAAGATCTATATAACCCGTATAAAAGAACATCGTGTCACGTATATAAAATATGCACCCAGATGAGCAAAATCGCGATACCTGTAATTTAATTACAGGTTGAGCTACATTTTGCTAAACATACAAAACGAGACCTAACGCTCTACTAAAAACATAGACCACTGAACTGCAGTTAGCATTGATAGATGTGATATGGTATTTACCAACGCTATCGCATCATATATATCTCCAACACCCATCAGCTGATCACTCCGCTATTTGAGAAAAGACTATGTCAGACAAAATTTCCACATCCGCACTCGCTAAACAAAAAGGCATAGAAGCTAAAGCTTTATTTAGCGATCTAAAAACAGCGGGCTATATAGTGCGTTCACAAGAGCGTTGGATTCTCACAGAACGGGGAGAAAGCTTTGGTGGGGAATATGTCGAACACAAGAAGTTTGGTGTCTTTATTGTCTGGCCAGAGAAACTGCTTATCGATTTGGACTCATTCTCAGGAAAAACACTCACCGCCACCCAGCTTGGCAGTGCCTTTCAACTCAGCGCAAAGAAAATCAACTTACTGCTCAACGAGCTTGGTTGGATAACAAAAGAAGAAGACGGTTGGCATGTCACCTCTACAGGCTTAAAAGCCGGAGGTGAACAAAGAGAAGACAAAGCGACTCAAAACTTATTCGTGGTATGGCACGACTCATTGGTTCGCAATAAACGTTTAAAGCAGTCTGTTGTTGAATTCCTAGGGCATGATGCTGAAAGCCACTCGACCGATGTGTCATTCTCCAGTTTTCGTCAGAAATTTGAGGCGAAGCACCGAAGCTTAGACGGGCATTATGTTCGATCAAAGGGAGAGCTGATCATTGATAACTGGCTTTATATGGCAGGAGTGGTCCATGCGTACGAGCGTCCGCTTCCGATATCAAAAGAAGTGATCAGCGATTTTTATCTACCAAGTGGCAAAGTATACATCCAGTTCTGGGGAACTGATTCTGCGCCAATCGCCGAAAATAAACGTGAAGCTACGAGAAAAATCTATGAAGAGCATGGTTTTGGTTTAATCGAAATCACGCCAGAAGATATCCCCAACCTAGACAGCGTACTTCCGCCATTATTGCGCCAATATGGTATCAAAGCGTACTAAGCTACTGAATCTAGAGATTCCACCTCCATTAAGATCACACTTATTGAATCATTATGGACATTATTAACCATAGTGATTTGATATGTTCGCTATTTTTCCCGAGTCATTCTTCTATTATCTTACACCCATCGACTTGAGCTACCGCAGATACTCGATTTATTGGGGCATGTTCGATAACTATTTAGACGTTCAATCTATTGAGATTCGTTTAAATTGGTTATCCGTTTATTGTTGACGTAACTGAACATAAAACCCTACAACATTTATTATTGATAGATATTAGGATTCAACATGACTCATCCAATCATTACTGATCTAAACACTCGTTACACAGCTAAAAAATACGATGCAGAAAAACGCATCTCTGCGGAAGACATGGAAGTAATCAAAGAAGCACTTCGCTTGTCAGCTTCTTCTATCAACTCTCAGCCTTGGAAATTCATCATCATTGAGAGTGACGCAGCAAAACAACGCTTCCACAATACTTTCGAAAACATGTTCCAGTTTAACCAACCACATGCGAAAGAAGCGTCACACACGATCCTGTTTGCTCACGATCCTAAGTACACTAAAGAGAAATTCGCGAAGCGTGCTGATACAGAAGTAAGCTCTGGTCACTTACCAGCTGAAATGTACGAGCAATTCTTAGGTGCTTACGCATTCGCAGAAATGAACACAGACGAAACAGGTTTCAACGGTAACTGGACTAAGTCTCAAGTTTACATCGCACTAGGTAACACACTGCACACACTAGCTCGTCTAGGTATCGCTTCAACACCTATGGAAGGTGTAGATGCAGCTATGATCAGCGAAGAGTTTGCTGACGAATTAGAAGGTCACGTTGTTGATGTAGCTCTAGCTATCGGCTACCACAAAGACGGCGAAGACTACAACTACGGCAAACCAAAAGCGCGCCTAACTCTTGATGAAGTCGTTACAACACTTTAGGGCGTGTTGACCTTTCGTGGTTAAATTTTGTTCGGATGGGGACGCCTAGTCAAAAGCGTTTTAATCGCGGTGAGGGAGAAGTAGCCTAGTCATTCTAAGCAAACCTCCCTCAACAAAGAGTAAAACGCTTTTTGCGGGGGCGCCCAGCTCGAACCCTTCGGGCAGCGTTTGCTGGTCATTTCTACTGCGTTATCGGCTTCTCATGTAGGCTAGCTACACATCGATGCCTCTGCCTTGTATAAATACCCAGTAACTCACTGCAAAAATCAGCTCGAAAGATCAACACGCCCTAGTTATTGATGTGACAGAGCCCTAACCGCAGGGGTATCAGGCAAGAAAACCTCGATAAACAAGAACAAAAAAAGCCAGTCAACAGACTGGCTTTCTTGTATTCATCTTAGTGCGATAAGCACATTGCGTTTAAGTAAAGGCGAACATTAACCGATAAACGAGATGTAACCCTGAAGGATAATCAGGTTAACGATATCGATAAAGAAGGCACCAACAATTGGCACCACCATGAACGCCTGTGGTGAAGGACCAAAACGGTTCACCAAAGAGCCCATGTTCATTACCGCTGTTGGTGTTGCACCTAGGCCGAAACCACAGTGACCACCTGCCATAACCGCTGCGTCGTAGTTAGAACCCATTACTTTGAACGTCACAAAGTAAGAGAAGATACCTAACACAACCGCCTGAACCGCCAGGATAACCAAGAACGGAATCGCAAGGTCAAATATGTTCCAAAGCTTAAGGCTCATTAGCGCCATTGCTAGGAACAGTGACAATGACACCGTACCAAGAATATCGACCGTTTCGCTGTCAGTCTTATGCAGCTTAGTCACTTCAAACACGTTAGTGATGAACACACCGATAAACAACGCGTAAACGAAGTCAGGAATCATCAACCAAGAAATTTCAAAAGTCGCCACCCACTGCTCTAGGTACTTCGCACCCGTGATACAGATAAGAAGGATGAACAACACTTCAATCACCTTCTTCGCCGTCACTTTGTCTTCTTCATACTCGTTGTAAGTAACAAGTTCAGGGAAGCGTTCATGTGTTTGCGTGCCAGTGCCGTACTCAGATTCAAGCTGGTTTTTATCAATCAGCTTTTGCGCCACTGGGCTACCGATAATACCACCGATGATCAAACCAAAGGTCGCTGAAGCCATCGCGATTTCTAGCGTATTTGCAATGCCAAACGTGTCTGCAAAAGTTTGAGACCAAGCCGCGCCTGTGCCGTGACCGCCCGAAAGGGTGATAGAGCCAGCAATCAAACCCATCAAGGGTTCAAGGCCTAGTGCCGTAGCTAAGGTTACGCCTACACCGTTTTGGATAATGATGTAAACCGACGCTACCCCTAAGAATAGGAATACCTTAGCACCACCTTTTATCAGCTGCGTGTAGTTCGCCGCAAGACCGACCGTTGCAAAGAACATCAACATAAACGTGTTCTGCAGGGGCAAGGAAAACTCAAGATCAAGGCCGTTAAAGTGCAGGGCTGTAATAGCAAAAGCGACAATCAAGCCGCCGACAATGGGCTCTGGAATGTTGTACTTTTTGAGAATCGGAAGCTTTGCATTGACGAAATGACCTAGAAACAAAACACTAATCGCGATTAGGAAGGATTCTAGTGGTCCAATTGAAATTAATTGATTCATATAACCTCTATTTTTTTACGTTCTCATCTTCCCTAATGAGTCTAGTTTTATCTGTAATTATTTGTGCTGCTCTACCTATATTTATACAAACTGGAGAGAAAGTGTGGATTCGAAAAGCGAACACATTACTGCGATCGCTTAGTACCATGTTAGTAGCACGTTAACTTTTATAGGAGATAAAAGGATTTGTGACAACAATCACCTCCTAAAAGTTGAAAACGGCGTGAGTATCTATGCCGCTGACTCTGCTTTCTTAATACCTAAAAAAGCAAAAAGGAGCTATTTTTAGCTCCTCTTTCATCACCATCGCTGGTAATTAGAATTTTTTCGGTGCGTAACCAGTCATAACCTCAATGCGAAGTTCTTTACCGATCTTCGTCATTGGGTGAACAATTACGAGTCCTTTAACAGACTTTTTAAGTTTACCCATATCCGCTTGCTCAGCCTTAGTGATCTCACGGCTAAATGGCATATCAACCAGAGACTTACGCTCTTGGTTCACATCATAGCTTTCTTTGTGTTTAAGCTGGGCAATTTTCTTAGTTAGCTTCTTAATCTCTTCCTCGAACTGACGAACAACAGGACGATCATTACGAGTTTTAGCAGCATCTAACTTGTGGCGACACTTGTCTAGACGGTTGTTAATTTGTTGAAGTTCGTTTTTAACACTCATAATAATTTCCTAAGATTAAACAAGCCAATTCGGATTGGGGCGCGGAGTATAGCACAAGGGTTGTGTTGAACCGAAATTTATCTGTTAATTACCAATAGAAACGAATCACATCGACACCGCTCATTCAGCTTACTTATTCTTTGTGGCGAATCTCTAAGCGGATTATTCATTGATAGGATAGCGCCTACTTCAAAAATTGCAGTCCTCGATGCATCAAAATTCCGTCTAAACTTATACTCTAACGCAATAACTAAATCAGGGTACACAGCTTGGAGTTGTTACCCCCAGCACGACTCTGAATCGCAACGTAATCACAAGGATAGCCGATGACATTATTGAAACGAACATTGACCTGCAGCCTAGCCCTGAGTGCAATGTTTGCCACAACTTATGCATCTAGTGAACAAGCCACCCAAAGTAACCTAATCGTCGAGTACTCTACACCGCAAAATACCGAAGAAGAGCAGCTCAAACGAGAGATTCAAAGCAGTGGCGTTAATGACACCGTGGTCGACCTATCAAACCAACTCTTCATGTTTGAGAAGCCATTAACCATTCAATATGGCGGGGAAGAAGGACCACTCTACGATCCACAAACCCATCAAGTACTGATCCCTTACAGTTTTTACGCTGAGTCACTCAATTACTTTGAGAAGAACCAATACGAAAAAGAGTATGGGAAATCTGCGCAAACCGGCGCTATTGATACCTTGCTGCACACCCTGCTACACGAGACTGGGCATGCGTATATCGAAGATCAGAACATTGCCATATTGGGTAAAGAAGAAGATGCGGTTGATAACCTAGCAACCGTGCTACTGCTTAACTACGTAGAGCATGGGGCCGACGCTGCTATCAGCGCTGCAGACATGTTCGCTTTCGAGTCAGAAGACCGCCCAGAGTATTACGACTTGGGGGAATACATCGACGAGCACAGTTTCGACCTGCAGCGTTACTTCTCCACGTTATGCTTGGTGTATGGCAGCGATCCCGATGCCTATAAGAACTTGCTCGATGAAGTGGAAAACGACTATTTGAAAGACAGAAAAGAGTTCTGCGTTGAGCACTTTGACGTGATCAATGAAAATTGGCATCAGTATTTAAAAAAGAGTGACGATGCTTAGATGCTTAAAGGTTAGTGTCGAGAACTAGGAAAACGGCTTTGGCATCAAATTCCAAAGCCGTCACTCGATAGATTGGCTTAAGTCTTACGTGTTAAGAGTTAAGAGTTAAGAGTTAAGAGTTAAGAGCTTAAACCCTAGACGTTCACTTTGTACTTCAAATCTTGTGCTTCATCGCCCGTCATCCCTCGAAAACCCCAACAATGTGAAGGCTGCTCTTTAATGGTGATTTCAATATCAATCGGAGAGATAGAGAGCTGCTTTTCAATCTCAGAAAAGATCTTCTTGATTAGACGCTTTTTGGTGTTTACCGCTCGACCTTCCATCATATTTATCTCAATGACGGTATAGGCTTCTGTTCTTCCTTCCGGGTAAAAGAAGTCATCTCGTTCCAATGGCACAAACCGATGTGCTCGCTTGTCATCGGGTAAACCCATTTCACTGTTCAAGCACTGCTGCAACACATTAGAGAGCTGCAACTTAATTGGATTTAAGCACTCTTTGATACCATAAATAACAATCATGACCATTCCTTTGATGCGATGTTAGGTATAGAAGAACGTCAGATAGAAGCATCGTCTGGCAACTACCCATTCGCTTACTATTTGTTCATATATTACCTAATGACGCGTATGAGAAAAGGTAAAAACAATGAATTTATGAACAGGTGCAACAAAATATCTATCCCTTTGCGAACATAAGCCGAAGCGAATTGATCGAACACCACCCTCCCCGCGTATATCTTCTCGAATCACATCTGAACTAAGGAGTACTATGTGCCGAATTCACCTAGGAAGACCACGCGGACAGACGCCGAACCAGAAACACCCGTAGAGTCTTCTCTGGAGCTCGCTGTGTTTCCCCTCCCCATCTTCCTTTTACCGGGAGGCAGACAAAGACTGCGCATTTTTGAGCCAAAGTATCTCGCGATGGTCGCTCACGCAGCGCAGGGCGATGGTTTCATTATCGCCACTCAAGACAAATCTAACTCTGATCATCTCAGCTCTTGGGGAACAAAGGTGACCATCGTCGACTTCAATATGTCGGACGACCAGATATTAGAAATTGATGTCGAAGGCGAAAAGTTGGTGCAATTGCATGGGTCGTTTCGAGACGATGATGACCTGATTAAAAGTAAGTTCAGCTTGTTGCCTCACTGGCCTACCGATGAATATAAAGTGCCTAACGTGTTTACCGCTTTTTTGGTTCAGTTGTTTCGCGACCACGATTCGATAAGAACACTCTATCCCACTCCTGATTTTGAGAGCCCACAATGGATCTGTGCGCGATTGCTCGAAATGATGCCTATCCCACTGGAAAAGAAAACAGAATTTACTGAGCCAGCCAGTTTTCCGTCTCTAGTTCCTTTTTTGAATCAAATCATTACGGGGCAATAAGCACTTTTCTTCACTATAATTTTGTATAGTAGAAATTAATTTAAATTAAAGTGATCCCGACTTTCTCCTTTCACGTAGTGCCCATCAAATTCGCATGATGGTTAGTTACTATGCAAGTGGAAAGCAGAAGTTCAGGGAACGGCAAGGAGCATGTCATTATTCCCGATAACAAAGTACCTACAGACAACAAAGTACCGACAGAGCTCTCGAGCTGGCTGGTGTTGGTTGGTACAGACCGAGACAAGCAGGCGTTCACCTGTTTGTTCAAGTTCTTCGCTCCTAAGATCAAGCGTTTTGGTATCAGTAAGTTGGGTGGCGAAGCTGCTGCAAACGAGCTAGTTCAAGACACGATGACTAATGTTTGGAAGAAAGCACATCTCTACAATGTAGATAAAGGCGCTGCGACCACTTGGGTCTACACGGTAATGCGTAATGCAGCATTCGACATGTTGCGCAAAGTGAAAGCGAAAGCCGAACAAACGATAGCCGACGATATCTGGCCAATCGATGCGATGGTAGCCGAGTCTCAAAGCGAAGATTTGCCATTCGGTGACCATTTGATGAGCCGACACGTAATGACTCAAATAGAAAAGTTGCCTCTCGCTCAGAAAACCATCGTCAAAGGCGTTTACTTTCAAGAGCTCTCTCAAGAGCAACTCGCTCAGCAACTTGGCGTCCCACTTGGAACAGTGAAATCACGTCTGAGACTCGCTTTAGCCAAATTAAAAGTTCACATGGGGGAACAAGACCATGATTAAACATCACCCAAACGCGGCAATCTTGAAAGACTTCGTCGATGGCACGTTGGCTGATTCAGTTTCTTTGATTGTTTCTAGCCATGTAGAGCTGTGTGAACACTGCCAACAACAAGTCAAGCAGCTTACAGCTGTAGCAGCGAATAATGCTTTTGACGCAGAGCCAGTATTCTCAAATGAAGATCTAGACAGCTTCTCAATGGACGACATGGACTTTGATTTTGACGCGATAGAGCAAATCACAGCTGATACTTCTCAGTCTGTTGAAGTGACTCCAGAGGTTCAGAAAGTAACTGTTGCTGACACGACATTCACAATCCCTCGCGCTCTAAACTCAGTAGCGAGAAAGGACTGGATGAACCTAGGCAAAATTTCACGAGCAAGACTCGATTTTGCTGACGAAGCACACCACACCAGCTTGTTGCACATCGACAAAGATGGACAAGTGCCTTGCCACACCCACAAAGGCTTCGAGATCACGCTTCTTCTAGAGGGCAGTTTCGAAGACGAAATGGGCGTTTACAACAAAGGTGACTTCATCTGGTTGGATGGCAATCACACTCATCAACCGGCAACAAAAGAAGGTTGTGTCTGTTTAACCGTTTCAAGTGATGCGCTTTACTTCACAAAAGGTGTGAGCCAACTATTCAATCCACTTGGAAAATATATCTATTAACCCAGTTGCAGGCTATAAATATACAGGATGGCATAAAGCTATCCTGTATATCGTCAATACATCTGAATAAAAACAACTACGGTGTCAAAGTAAAAACACACCCAGCTCTGTAAATACGATTAGCAATGTTGAACTATAAGAAAAAGCTCAGAGCAAGAGCAAAGGAGTTGGCCAATGGAAAAGAAAATCAAAATCGGTATCAGTGCATGTGTTGCTGGACACAAAGTACGTTTCGACACAGGTCATAAACGCTCTCGTTTTTGTACAGACGACCTAGCAGACTACGTGGAATTGGAACCTGTTTGCCCAGAGATGGCTGTTGGTCTTCCAACCCCTCGTCCAACCATTCGTCAAACAAGAATGCTAGATGACATCATCCATGTTTCTCGCCCTGATGGCTCAGGTGATGTGACCAACGAACTGATCGAGTTCGGTCAAAACTACTCAAAGAAAAACCAACACATTGCTGGCTTTATTGTGTGTCAAAAAAGCCCAACCTGCGGCATGGAGCGCGTGAAGGTGTACCACCACCATGGTCGCGGCTCTGAATCGACAGGCATAGGCATGTTCACCCAACAAATTATGGACGGCAACCCGTTACTTCCCGTTGAAGAAAACGGCCGCCTTAACGATCCCATTTTGCGTGAAAACTTCATGACTCGAGTGTTCACTTACCAAAAATGGCTCGATCTTGTGGATGAAGGTGTGACCAAGCACAAACTGATTCAGTTCCACAGCGCCCACAAATATCTAGTCATGTGTCACCACGTTGAGGGTTACAAAAGCTTAGGCAAACTACTAGCGGGTAATGATTTAGATATCGACGAACTAGCGGCTCAATACATCGAAGGCTTGATGACGGCGTTGTCTCATCACGCGAATCGAGGCAGTCACGCCAATACGCTGCATCATTTGCAGGGTTACTTTAAAAAACAACTGAGTAGCGCTCACAAGCAAGAGCTGACCAACCAGATCGCATCATTCAGAGAGGGCGTTGTTCCACTGCTAGTGCCACTGACACTGATCAATCACTACCTGATGGAATACCCGAACGAATACCTAAAATCACAGGTTTACCTAAACCCGCACCCTCAAGAACTTAAACTGAGATACGGATATTGAGCGACATACTATGGATACGACGAGACCTGCGGATTCACGATAACCCAGCGCTCGTCGCGGCAGTTGAAAACGGCGTAACGACCGCCGTTTTCATTTCAACGCCTCAAACGTGGCGGCAACACCACCTTGCGCCGATCAAAGCTGATTTCATCTATCGTCATCTAAAACAACTCGATTCCCAGCTCGCTGAATTCGGGATAACGTTGCTTCACCTGAAAGCTAGCGACTTTGACGACCAATCCAAACAGCTCATCGATTTGTGCCAGCAGCTTGATGCCAAGTGCGTCTACGCTAACTCTGAACCAGAGGTCGATGAACAAGCTCGCGATAAAAAGCTGATTTCAAGCGGCCTAAACCTGAAGATCAGCGATTGTGACGTTATGCTGCCACTCGGTAGCGTTCTCAACAAACAAGGCGAGATGTTCAAAGTCTTTACGCCCTTTAAGAACGCTTGGTTAAAAGAAGTTCAGGTGAAAGGCATCATCTGCAGTCCAGCTCCTGTCGAGTCAGCTGAACGTTCACAAACACAGCTTCCTGACGACTTACAAGCCTTAACCATCTCTGCTGACTATGATTTCGATTTTCCGCGTGTTGATTCGAGTCGCTGGCCATTAAGCCAAGATGTATTGGGCAATGTGATCCCCAATTTCTTAGGCAATAAAGTCAACGACTACGCACGTCTGAGAGATATTCCCTCAGTTAAAGGAACATCGGGGCTATCACCTTATTTAGCGATTGGCGCCGTGAGCCCACGTTGGTTAGCGATTCAATTGATTCAGCAGCAACCCGATCTGTTATTTGATACGCAATTACCGGCCTTTTGTTGGCTCAATGAATTGATTTGGCGAGATTTTTATAAGCATTTGATGTTCCACCACCCTAAACTGGTCAAAGGTGCTAACTTTCAGCAAAAATACAATGGTTTAGATTGGTATCACGATCATCCTAGCTTCAAAGCTTGGTGCGAAGGAAAAACAGGATATCCATTGGTTGATGCCGCAATGCGTCAACTGGTTGAAACGGGCTGGATGCACAACAGACTAAGAATGGTGGTGGCAAGCTTCCTAACCAAGCACCTGCTTATTGACTGGCGTTGGGGCGAGCGTTTCTTTATGTCGCACCTTATCGACGGAGACTTTAGTGCCAACAATGGTGGCTGGCAGTGGGCTTCAAGTACTGGCTGTGATGCTCAACCTTACTTCCGAATTTTCAATCCAATCACTCAGAGTGAAAAGTTTGATCCAAAAGGAATTTTTATTCGTAAGTACATACCAGAGCTGCAAAATATCCCAGATAAGCATGTACATTTCCCACATGACTTTATCGCTAAAAACGGAATAGACAGCGAATACTGGCAACCCATCGTTGAGCATAAAGAAGCACGATTGAGAGCCTTAGCCTTCTTCAAATAATTAGAGTGAATATTATGGATAACTCTCTATGGCTTGATAACTTTCTCAACATGTATCGAGAACTCGGAACCGACAATTTCGACGTGCTTAAGACGGTTTATCACCCTGATATTGAATTCCAAGATCCGCTGCATCATGTCAGCGGTATTTCGGCGCTTACGCACTACTTCGAGAACCTCTACACCCAAGTAACCAGCTGTTACTTTCATATCGAACACACTTTCGAAGCGAACGACGAAGCTTCCGTTTACTGGACGATGCAGTTTGCTCACAAGCAATTAAATGGGCAAAAGCCAATCGAAGTACAAGGGCACAGCCACCTTAAGATGCTCGACGGTCAAGTGGTCTACCACAGAGACTACCTCGACGTCGGCTCTATGTTGTACGAACACATTCCAGTACTGGGCTGCGCGATCAAATCCATCAAAAAGAGGGCGAGCCGATAATGCGTATTATGATTACAGGCGCGACCTCTGGTATCGGCCAATCCCTAGCTAAAGATTACGCTCAGCAAGGGCATCAGGTGATTGCTTGTGGCCGCAACTCAGACAAGCTGCAAGCCTTAGTTGACTCGCACGAGACAGACGTCGCGCATTCATCAATTTCACCGCTCTGTTTCGACTTGACTGATTACCACAACTTCCCAGAACTCGACCAAGACAAGCCGCTCGATCTGCTGATTTTAAATGCGGGTGATTGTGAGTACATCGACGACCCAGTGAATTTTGATGCCGAGCTTTTTGAGCGCGTCATCAACATAAACCTAATTTCAATTGGCTACGCCCTTAAAGCTTGGTTAAAAAACATCAAGCCCGGCGGCCGTTTGGTTTTAGTCAGCTCCAGCGCCAGCTTTTTACCTTTGCCAAGAGCCGAGGCTTATGGCGCTTCAAAGGCAGCCCTCACCTACTTAGGCAGAACACTTTCGGTTGATCTGGCAACGCACAACATTCATGTCTCAATTGTGCACCCAGGCTTTGTTGAAACGCCATTAACCGAGCGAAATACGTTCTCTATGCCTATGATTATTAGTAGTGAGGCCGCAACTCAGCGAATCGTAAATGGTATCGCTCAAGGAAAGAGTGAAATTGATTTCCCAAGACGATTCATCATGTTGATGAAGCTACTAAGAATGCTTCCAACTCCAGTTTGGCAAAAACTCGCTTCAAGGATGGTATAACAATGAAGAAAATCGCCATTATTGGTTCAGGTATCTCTGGACTCACTTGCGCGCATATATTAGATAAGCACCACGACGTAACAGTATTCGAAAAGAACGATTACGTTGGGGGCCACACCGCGACCGTTGATATTGAACATCAAGGCTCGGCGTTTTCGATAGATACAGGTTTCATCGTATTCAACGATCGAACCTACCCGAATTTCAATCAGCTTCTAGAACAACTCGGTGTCGAAAGGCAACCGACTGAGATGAGCTTCAGCGTCCACAACACCACCACTAAGTTCGAGTACAACGGCCACAGCATTAATTCGTTGTTCGCGCAGAGGAGCAACATCTTCAAACCTCAGTTCTGGTCTTTAGTGTCTGACATTCTCAAGTTCAACAAGCTGTGTAAGGCTCAGTTTGAAAGCAATGAATTCACACCAGACGTTACCCTTGGCAGTTTCCTACGAGATAATCAATTTTCCGACTTTTTCAGCCAGCACTACATCTTACCGATGGGCGCGGCGATTTGGTCGACAAGCTTGGAAGAAATGGAAGAGTTTGAGCTCAAGTTCTTCATTCAGTTTTTCTACAACCATGGATTGCTCGATATCGCGAACCGTCCTCAGTGGTATGTGATACCAAAGGGATCGCGTTCTTATGTTGAAATCATCCTTTCACGCCTAAGTAAGACTGTTGCACTGAATACATCGATTAAACAAGTGACTCGCCAAGAAACAGGCGTCACGATTGAATTTGAAGATGGCAGCGCACAAGGTTTCGACGAAGTAATCTTTGCTTGCCACTCAGACCAAGCCTTACGCTTGCTTGGTGATGCAACAGAACAAGAGCAACAGGTACTGGGCGAGATCCCATACAGCCGCAATGAAGTGGTTCTGCACACCGATACTCGCTTGTTACCAGACAGAAAACTGGCTTGGGCAAGCTGGAACTACATGTTGGATGGCGACAGTAAACGACCTGCCTGTGTCACGTACAACATGAACATTCTGCAAGGCATCGAAAGCCAAGACACCTTCTGTGTCACCTTGAATCAAAGCGAAGCCATCGACCCAGAAAAAATTATTCGCAGCTTTGTTTATCATCACCCGGTACTTAATTCGAACACGGTCGAAGCTCAGCACAAGCGTGAGCAAATCTGTGGCAAAAACCAGACGCACTTTGCTGGCGCTTATTGGTATAACGGCTTCCATGAAGACGGTGTCCACAGTGCACTCGATGTGACCAAACGCTTCGGTTTAGATTTGAGTACGAGTTCCGCGCTATGAACAGTCAAACCCTGACACCCGAGATGGGGATCGCATCCGAAAAGAGTGAAGAGCTCAGCGGTATCTATTGGGGTAACGTCAGACATCGCCGCTTTGGCGACATCACTCATGAGTTCAGCTATCAGCTGTATATGATGGGGTTAGATCTTGATGAGCTGCCCCAAACCACAGCGCGCAGTGCGCTGTTCGGAACTCGTTGGTACAACCCGATTCGCTTTGTCGAATCGGATTATCTCGCTGAAAAAAAAGAAAATGTCACCACGGATGAACCAAAATCACTTAAGCAACGTATAGCTTCCAAAGTGCAACAACTTGGTGGGGTTTGGTCTGATTCAAACCGTGTGACGATGCTGGCTCAGTGCCGCTGTTTAGGCATCTACTTCAGCCCAATCAACTGTTTCTTCTGTTATGACGAGACTGGAGATTGTAAGTACATGTTGGCTGAGGTGAGTAACACGCCTTGGCGAGAAAGACACTACTATCTCATCGACATGCACCAAGAATTGAAGGTAAAAAAAGAGTTTCACGTTTCGCCGTTCATGGATTTGAACATGACTTATTTTTGGAAGATTAAGCCACCAGCGAAACGCACGTTAGTTCACATCGAAAGCCGCCGAGACGACAAGCTTTTCGATGCGACACTAGCCCTGACGAAGCAGTCAGTAACCAAGACAAACATTAGACGAACGGTATTCAAGATTCCGGCGATGACGATAAAAGTCGTGATGGGAATTTATTATCAGGCTCTCAAATTATTCCTGAAAAAAGTACCGTTTGTGGCGCATCCAGACTCAACGTCTTAAGCGCACATGAAAGAACTCAATTGAAGCTTGGGTTCGCTCCAATCAAGGAGCAGAACTCAGCTTAGTTGGCACAAAATATTAGAATGAGTTATCAGCGAGGTTTACATGGAACAGCTTGCCAAACAAAACAACAACATTGAACAACAAGCTAAAGCCGTTGCTGTTTCAAGCAACTGTAAATATCGAGCTTTAATCTTTAAGGTTTTAGAAAGCCTGCAATTCGCGACGCTTGAGATTATTGAGCGCGACCAGCATTCGGTGTTCGGCGATCGAGAAGCAGACTTGAAAGGTAGAATCGTGATTCACGATGCAACCTTTTTTAGAGATGTCGTGATTGACGGCAGTATTGGAGCTTCCGAAGCCTACATTGACGGCAAATGGACAAGCCCAGATCTCACCAAAGTGATTCAAATAATGGCTCGAAATCAATCTCAACTCGACGAGCTTGACGATAAAACACAATGGATTTCTCGCATCAAAAACCTATTGCTGCGTCGTAAGAATGCCAACACAGAACAGGGATCTAAGCGAAATATTCTTGCTCACTACGATATTGGCAACGAACTGTACGAGCGCTTCCTAGATAGCTCGATGCAATACTCTTCCGCTATCTACAGCGAAGAAGCAAAAACACTATCCAAAGCTCAGCAAAACAAAATGAAAACCATCTGTGAGCGATTAGAGTTGTCAGAGAAAGATAACGTGGTCGAGATAGGCACAGGGTGGGGCGGCTTAGCCATCTTCATGGCGCAACACTACGGTTGCCACGTCACCACTACCACGATCTCAGATGCCCAACATGCACTTGCTGAACAGAGAGTAAAAGCGCTTGGTTTAACCGACAAAATCACCCTGCTCAAAGAGGATTATCGCAATCTCACTGGTGAGTATGACAAGTTGGTTTCGATCGAGATGATAGAGGCGGTCGGACATGAGTATCTACAAACCTTCTTTGAAAAATGTTCCTCGCTACTTAAGCCCTCAGGCAAGATGCTGATTCAAGCAATTACTATTGCTGACAGCCGTTACGACAAATACCGCAAAGGTGTCGACTTTATTCAGAAGTACATCTTCCCCGGCGGTTGCCTACCTTCTGTTTCAGTGATGACCCAACACCTTGCGACCAGCACCGACCTTGTGGTTCAAGAAATTGATGACATTGGCCTGCACTACGCTCGAACGCTGAATGATTGGAACATCGCCTTTGAAAATAGTTGGGAAGAGCTAGAGTCTCTCGGCTATTCAGAAGAGTTTAAACGCTTATGGACCTTCTACTTCTGCTACTGTGAAGGCGCATTCAAAGAGCGCGTGATCAGCACTCACCATGTAGTCGCAAGAAAACCTCGTTACTTTGGAGAAAAAGATGAAGCGGTTTTGGATTATTAATCTCGTACTGTTTCAAGCGACCTGGGTTTGCAGTGCTTTCTTTACCGCGCAAGCCCCGTTCGTCACACCACTGATTGTAGTGGTTCACTTCCTTCTATCACCGACTCGCAGTAGCGATTTGAAGATACTCATTTTATTACCATTGGGGCTATTGCTTGATAGCCTCTTACTCCACTTCGGCGTGTTTGCCGTCGACTCTGAAATTGCGAATCAATCGTGGTTCCCGGTGTGGCTTGTCTGCCTGTGGATCATGTTCTTAATCAGTTTTAACCACAGCCTAAATTGGCTTTTAAAATGCTCGAAAGTGATCTTGTTTGTCATAGGGTTCGTAGCAGGTACTAGTAGTTATTGGGGAGGCATCAAAGCAGGTGCTCTTCTTACTACTTGGCCAGATGCATCGGTAGTTGCTGCCCTTGCAATAAGTTGGGGGATTTTGTTGCCCTTACTGGTGGCCGCCTACTCCAACTTAATACAACCTAAAATGGCAATAACGAGGTGACTTATGGCTTATCCACGCAACCCGACACAAACGTTCAAACCTGAGCGAGGTATTGTTCGCGCTCATCAGCAAGCAAAAAACACACTTCTAAGCTTTATTACTCTCCCGTTAATCTTTGCTGCGCTGTTATTTGCCGGACACGCTAGAGCCTCTGCTGTCGATGATCTGAACAAACGTGGTGAGGGTGAAATGAGTTACCTGTTTTGGACTCTCTACTCGGCAGAATTCTACGCGACTCCAACCAACTCCGAACGAGCTTTGAAGCTTGAGTATTACCGCTCTATCGATAGCAAAGACCTCGTAGACGCTACCGAAGATCAGTGGAACAAGCTTGGCTACTCTGACACCAACATTCAACGATGGTTGAAACCCTTGTACGCGATGTGGCCGAACGTGGAAGAAGGAAGCACACTCACGATTCGTGTCGCTGAAGATAACGTAAGTCGTTTTTATTTCGATGAACAACCGATCGGCACCATCCAAGACAAGCAATTTGGTGAAGCCTTTCTAGCGATTTGGTTGTCTGAAAACACCTCTGAACCCGGTCTTCGTAAACAACTTTTAGGTTTGAACAAATGAATCCAAAAACAACAATAATAAAATTTGCTCTGGCATTTTTTTCACTCACTTGGCTAGTGGGCTGTGGCTCTGCAAGTTTAGAAGACCATGTCGACACTACGCCAGAGCTCAAGCTTGAAACCTTTTTTAATGGCGAGCTAATGGCCTACGGCATGGTGCTAGACCGCTCTGGTAACTTACTGCGCCGCTTTGATGCCAAACTGATCGCGACTTGGGACGGTGACAACGGAGAAATAAAAGAGTGGTTCTCTTTTGCTGATGGCGAGCGCTCAACTCGCGTTTGGAATCTGATCAAAACGGGCGAAAACACCTATTCTGGGACTGCCAACGATGTCGTTGGAACCGCTTATGGTGAAACCCAAGGTTCTGCGCTGTATTGGAAATATGATCTAGAAATTGAAGTAGACGGCAGCACCTATGAAGTGGTGCTCGATGATTGGATGTTCTTAATGGACGATAAACGCTTGTTCAACAAGACTGAGATGTCTAAGTTTGGCTTTAAAGTCGGAGAGGTCATCTTATACATCGAGAAGATTTGATGTAACTGCCGTTTCTGATTCTTAGTTTTAAAACGATGACTACATCTACAGTACGTAACAAAACAGCCCACAACGAAAATTGTGGGCTGTTTTGTTTGATCCCTCGAATAGCATACCTGCATGCTCAAGCCATTGTGCTAAGATGCGCCACCAGCATACAAATGGACTAGACTGACACTAAGCAGTCCCCATTTGTTTCGCTAAGCGTAGATTCCCTACCATGAATAATTGAAAAGGCTTTAAAGCATGAGCAAGTTGACCTCAGCGGAGCGTAAAGCTCGCGACAATGAACGTTTCTCACAACGCGTAAACGACCGCAGAGAAAAAGGTGAAGACGTAGTTGCTTACGCACTGACCAACAAAAAAGCTGTAAAATTCCTGACTAAGTCAGAGAAAAAACGTTTCAACGAAACGAGAGCGACTCTGCAAGAAGAGAAGCGAGTGAAAGAACAAGAAGAGCTTAACCGAATCGAAGACGCGTTCACGATCAAACAGTTCGACGACGAATAATCACTTATGATTACTCAAAAGCGCTGGCTCTATGCCGGCGCTTTTACTTGTTAGTTCGTTGTTTTTTAACGCTGTTATTTCTTGCTAAACCCGTCGATTCTTAACGGCTTTCCCCCACTTTCTTAGCTCAGCCTTACCGCTCGACCGATCACCCAAGCTATTAACCTATCAACCTATCAACCTATCAACCTATCAACCAGGCTATCGTTCAACTTTAGCCATAGATCTCAGAAAATCTTAGCCTAGCCCCTTACTATCTCGAATCAACTCTACAAATTGAAGACAGTATGATTTTAATTACCGGATCAAGCAGCGGTTTAGGCGCAGCTCTCGCGAAACAATATGCTAACGCCGACGCTCAGCGCGTAGCCATTACAGGTCGCAATGCACAACGTTTAGCAGAAGTGGCGCAAGGCCTACCTGCGAATACCATTAGCCAAGCGTGTGATCTCTGTGACCCGCACTCAGTGAGCGAGTTATTGGATGCGTTACCTGAAATGCCGAAGCTGGTGATCCACAGCGCTGGCAGTGGGTACTTCGGTAAGATAGAACAGCAAGATCCAACCATCATCAGCGACATGCTGAAGAACAATATTGAGTCTTCGATCTTTTTGATTCGCGAGCTTGTACAGCGCTACAAAGATCAATCGGTCACCATCGCTGTGGTGATGTCGACGGCGGCACAAGGTGCTAAAGCGGAAGAGTCCACCTACTGCGCGGCAAAATGGGCCGTGAAAGGCTTTATCGAATCGGTAAGGTTAGAGCTAAAAGGTCACCCGATGAAAATCGTGGCGGTTTACCCTGGAGGAATGGCGACCGAGTTTTGGAATACAAGCGGTAAAGGCATGGATACCTCGAGCTTTATGACCGCGCAAGAAGCCGCTCAGATGCTACAACAGGCGTTGACCAGCACAGAGCATGGATTCGTGTCAGATATCACGATAAACCGCGGCTAGCAGGTAAACAGCTCGCTTAATCGGTAAATAGAGCGACACATTACCAAAGAAATGATTAGAGTAATTATTTGTGAGGGTGAGCATGAAAGTGTGCGACAATGCTCGGCGTAAATTCATATTCAAGGTTTATTATGAAACTTCTAGTTCGTAACCTATCGCGCTCTACCTCTGAGCAAGACATCCGTGTGCTATTTTCTGAGTTTGGCTCAGTAAAAGAGTGCAGCCTAGTTTTAGACCAAGAAACTGGCGACTCAAAAGGCTTTGCTTTTGTTGAAATGCCAGAGCAAGAAGAAGCTAAAGCGGCACTAAACAAGCTGAACTTGTCAAAGCTTGGCAAAAACACGATTCGTGTAAAAGTAGCGAACTCTTAATCGAGTCAATGCTTCATAAGCCGCATGGCTTAGCTTAACAGCAGCACAGATGATAAAGCCCGTAACGATATGACGTTTTCCAGCGCAATATCGTTACGGGCTTTTTGCTGCTCGCAATTCTCTTTTCACACGATTTGAATACGCCTACAGACCTTCATGTTCATCAATAGCACGTCTTGCTTCGGCCATTGAACATCCAGATTCCATCACCAGCTGAGCCACAGTCATTGAAGGTGTAGCGGCCAACAGAGATGCCAAACACACCACGGGTTTAGGCAGCACTTTGTCGATTGCAATTGCTATCCAACCGTCTTTTTCATGGGTTAACATCGTTTTAAATTCAACGAGTTGATACTCTTGAGCGACCAACAGCCAATTACGCGAACGACGAACTCGTTTCAACTGACATCCACATTCCGCAGCATTCACCATCACTTGGCTTTTATCACTCACACGATGTACAAAACTATTCAATGGGACGCTAAACATAACTCTCTGCTAACCAATCTATTCCTACCATTCAAGAGCTCTCGACCTATCTCTCAAAACTTTCTAACTGTCACTCAATTAAAACCGTACGTAGGATTACACAGACACAAAAAAACCGCCAGTGATGCACTAAGCAACCTCGCGGTTTTTGGATGTTAACGTGTGTGGTTTACGCTTTAGTTTCTACCACAATGTCCGTTTTTACCGAGTTCGCGATAAAGCAGTTTTTGTGCGCCAAGTGGTGCAGTTTGTCGAGCTGCTTGGCGGTGGGCTTTTTGGTACCTAAAAACACAATTTTAGGGCGCAGAGTCACCTTAGTGACCGATGAGCGGCCAGATTCATCTTCTTCCAGCACACCAATCGCATCATCGACATAGGAGTCGATCACGTACTTCTGCTTTGCGGCAATGCCCAAAAACGTCAGCATATGGCAGCTAGAAAGTGCCGCGATAAACGCTTCTTCTGGATCAACATTCGCTTCCACCGAAAACGGCAGTGGCACAACATGTGGAGAGGACGAAGCAGGCACAGTGACACCACCATCGAACTCCCACGTATGACCTCGACTGTATTGATTGTCGCTAAAGACGTCATCTTCTGCTTTTTTCCAGCGAATGATCGCTCCGTATTCAGACATAATTCCTTCCTTTTTTATGCTCAATAAATTAGCGATCAGCTGGATGATTGACACCATCGTTGGTCACCACATCACCAATATCAAAAGGGTTTACCCCTTCCAAACAGCCGATGTTAAAACCGTATTCATTTGGGCTAGAACGGCGTTGATGATGGGTATAGATGCCGCAGTTTGAGCAGAAATAATGCTTTGCGGTGTTGGTATTGAATTGATAAAGCTTGAGATGCTCCGCACCTTTGAGGATCTTGATACCATCCAACGCAACAGAACCAACAATCGCGCCTTTTCGACGACAGATAGAGCAATCGCAGCGACGTGGTTTTTCTATCCCGTTAGGTAAGCTGAACTCTAGTTCAACCGCACCGCAATGGCAGGTTGCCTTGTGAAAAGGTTGGATAACCGTATCTCCGACGACTTTCATTTTTCTCTCCAATCACATCCTTATGTTGGTCGTATCATAACCAGTTCAATGTTCTCTGTCCGTACCCGGGTGTTGAGTTCGAGAGATCTGTCATGCGCTGCTTCTCGGCTAATCTAACTAGACTTTTCAACCAAATCGCCAAACCGCTCAAACAAGAAATCAAGAAACAACCGGATACGCTTGGGCTGATATTTCTTGCTGATGTACACCACATTCAAATCGGCACTCGACACCGACATCGCGGTGTTGAAGTTCTTCATGTAGCCATTAAGCAGCGTCACAAGGCGCTGGTTATTGATGTCGCCTTGCACATCCAGTACCGATTTAAGAGCAATGCCCTCGCCTTTTAATGCCCAGTAGCGAATCACTTCGCCATCGTCTGAAAATCGCTTTGGAACAACAGTAATCGACTTCTTCATATCATGATCTTGGAAGTGCCATGTCTTGAGCTCTTCATTGCTGCGCAGCATAGCTAAACAATCGTGATCAACCAAATCTTGTGGTGTTAACGGTGTTCCATGCTTGGCAAGATATTCAGGAGAAGCACACAGCACACGTCGGCTTGGTGACAAGCGTCTGGATATCAAACTGCTGTCGACCAATTCACCATAACGGACCACGATATCCATGCCAGATTCAGCAATGTTCGAGAGGTTATCGTTCAAGTAGAGGTAAGGGATCACGTCGGGATATTGCTGACAGAACTCAGAGAGAATCGGAAGAATGTACTGCTTTCCGATGTCTTTCGGCGCGGCGATTTTGAGTGGACCTTTGACCTCTTTGACGCCATTTTGGATCAGGTTTTCGGCCTCACTGACATTATCCAATATCTCCAGACACGCCTTGTGATACAGCTCGCCAGAGTCGGTTAAAGACACATGGCGCGTACTTCGATTCAACAACTTCACACCATATCGCTCTTCCAGCGCTTGAAGCCTTGCTGTCATGGTCGCAGGTGATAAACCCAGTTCGCGCCCAGCCGCCGCTAACCCGTGATGCTTAACAATACTGACGAACATCGCCATATCTGAAAACTTATCCATACGATTCTCGCTTCCGTCTCTTCGTCTCTTCGTCTTACTTCTCGATCTTAATGCTCGATCTTAATGCTCGATCTGAATACTCAGCGACACTATTCAGATTAACCGAATAATGAATTTATATTTTAACCAATTATCAAATTTAGTCGAATAAATATAATGACAAACATCAACAGAACAACGCAGGAATTCAGAGCATGACTAACGAATCGACTAATCAAGAGCAGCGCACTTTCGTCATCATTGGTGGCACATCAGGCATCGGTAAAGCACTCGCGATGAAATTGAGAAACGAAAACAACACAGTGCACGTCGCTAGCCGACATACAGGCCTTAATATCAGCAATGAAAAGTCAATTTGTGAATACTTCGAATCGATTGGCGTGTTTGATCACTTAATCGTAACGGCTGGCACTTACGTAAAAACCGCCATCAACGCCGCACTAGAAAGCGTAACCAAAATACTGGCGAAAGAGCTATCCCCCATTCGAGTCAATGCAGTTAGCCCCGGCCTGACCATGACAGAAGCCTACAAAAACATGGACGATTCCGCTCGTGCAAACATGTACGACAACGCCAAAAACAACCTACCCGCAGGTAAGGTTGGCGAGCCTTCAGAGATAGCCATGGGTTACCTGTTCGCAATTAATAACCCATACGTCACAGGGTCAATCATCGACATCGATGGCGGCGCTCTACTCGGCTAACACCCCGCAAAGACATAAAGAACAATCGTGAGGGTGTTTATCTCAACGTCCTAACAAATAAGAATTTACATAGGTAACTCATCATGAAATCAGAAGCCATGACACAAGAAAAGATGCCATTCCAAGTTTGGATACTGACACTCGCAGCATTTGCAATTGGCACCGCTGAGTTTGTTATCGCAGGCATTCTTCCACAAATCGCCACATCACTTTCAATCACAGAAGGTCAAGCTGGCTACCTTATCAGTGCTTACGCGTTGGCTATCGTTATCGGCGGCCCGATCTTAACAATCTACCTTGCGCGCTTTAATAAGAAGATAGTGCTGATTGGCTTAATGGCACTGTTCATTATTGGCAACGTGTTATCCGCCTTAGCGCCAAGCTATCCACTTCTACTGGCAAGCCGTGTGATCGCAGGCTTAGTGCAAGGCCCTTTCTATGGCATCGGTGCGGTTGTCGCAACCAACTTAGTGTCTGAAAAAATGGCAGGTCGTGCCGTTGGTCAGATGTTCGCAGGCCTAACACTCGCTAACGTTCTTGGCGTTCCAGCGGGTACTTGGGTTAGCTTGCAATTCGGCTGGCACATCACTTTCTTTACCGTGGCTGCACTTGGCACGATTGCGATGATTTCTATTCTAACGTCAATCAAATCGACTGGTCACAGTGAAGCAAAAGACATCAAAACTCAGCTGTTAGCGTTCAAAAACCCAATGCTGCTGATCAGCTTGGCAATCACTGCTTTTGCTTGGTCTGGCTTCATGACGCTATACGGATACCTTGCGCCAATCGCTATGCACATCACCGGCTACGGTCACGAGTCTGTTACTTGGATCTTAGTGATTGTGGGTGTCGGCTTAATCATCGGTAACACCTTGGGCGGACGCTCTTCAGATAAAAACCTAGGCAAAGCTTCAATGTTTTGGGCCGTTGCAATGATCGTGTCATTGGTTGTAGTTGGCCTTGTGGTAGACAACAAAATCCTATTCGTTGCAGCGGTATTTGTCTTTGGTATTGCATCATTTGCGAACGTTCCTGCTATGCAGCTTCGAGTAATGAACCACGGTGGCGAAGGGCAAGAGCTAGCAGCAACCGCGAATATCTCAGCCTTTAACTTGGCTAATGCCTTCGGTGGCTTCCTAGGCGGCATGGTACTCGACAGCCAGCTAGGCGCAGGAATGATTCCATTCGCAGCCGTTGTTGTCCCAGTGATTGGTTTGTTGCTTATTGCGAAAGCCAACCGAGCTGAAAAGCCACAAAACGACTCTATCTTCAGCCCTGCGGAATCGAAATAGTGACCACCGCACGCTAAATCAATCAATACATGACCGACACAAGGTAAATACCATGAGCAAATTATTCGAAACAGCAGAACTCAAAGATCTAGAACTACAAAACCGTGTGGTTATGGCGCCCATGACACGCGCTCGTACTAGCCAACCTGGCAATGTACCAAACGATATGATGGCGACCTACTACCAGCAACGCGCCAGTGCAGGGCTAATCATAACCGAAGCAACGCAGATATCAGACGACTCTCAAGGCTACTCATTCACTCCCGGAGTTTACACCGATGCACAAATCGAAGGTTGGAAGTCAGTCACCACAGCAGCTAAAGCACAAGGTGCCGCGATATTCTGCCAGCTATAGCACGTAGGCCGCGTGTCTCACCCTACCTTTCAAAAAGGCGAACTGCCGATAGCACCGTCCGCTTTGGCTCCAATAGAAACTCAGGTTTGGATCTCTGATGAGAATGGAAACGGCAACATGGTGGATTGCATCCAGCCAAGAGAAATGACCCAAGCAGACATCGATCGAGTGGTTCAAGATTTTGCGGACGCAGCAAAGAAAGCCATCGAAGCAGGGTTTAATGGTGTCGAGATCCACGGTGGTAATGGTTATCTTATCGATCAATTCCTAAGAACCAACTCAAACAAGCGCACCGACAACTACGGTGGAAGCCGTGAGAACCGCCTTCGCTTCCTGATTGAAGTGGTTGATGCTGTGATTGAAGAGATAGGTGCCGATAAAGTAGGTGTGCGCTTGGCTCCGTTCATCACCTTCAAAGACATGAACTGCCCAGACATCGTGCCAACGATTTTAGAAGCTTCAAAAGCGCTACAAGCTCGTAATATCGCTTATCTACACCTATCAGAAGCCGACTGGGATGATGCTCCAGTTATCCCTGAAAGCTTCCGTGTCGAACTAAGAGCCTTGTTCTCTAACACCATCATCGTTGCCGGCAGCTACACACCACAACGCGCCGAAGAAGTACTAAGCAAAGGCTACGCCGATCTCGTCGCATTTGGTCGCCCATTCGTTGCTAACCCAGATCTAGTTTCACGCCTACAAAACGGCAGCGAACTATCAGAACTTGATGGCGCCACTCTGTTCGGCGGCAACGAAAAAGGCTACATCGATTATCCAGTGTTGTAGTGAATCTTAAATTGATAGAACTGCCTTAGATTTTCCTTCAGGCAAAAGAAAGGCTCGCATGACTAGTGCGAGCCTAATGCAGTTTAGGGGGTAAACCACAATCTGATATTAATCTGGGACTAATTATTTAACTTATGAGCCATTATGCACTTGTGCGCATTGATATTCTATTTTTAAATGATTCACTGCAATTAATCAATCGATAAAAGTTAGCGTTTGGTCAATTTAAACCACATAAATAACAGTGATTTAGTGAACAGCGTCTAGAAATTCATCATAAACCCCATATAAATCAGATTTATAGACTTCTCATTTGCCAATAGCCCTCACCATTGGTTGCGAGCTGATTGTGTAAATAATCGAGCGTGTCAGCCACCTTTCCAGCAATGCCTTGGGGCGGATTAAACAGCAGTAAACCACTACCGATCAGGCGATCATCGCCCTTTGGATCGCGCAGTCGTAATTCCGATTTAATCGGGCTTGGCAGCAAACCATCTTTCACCGCTGTCACGCAGTGGTTCAAAATCAGTGAGCTTTTGTCATCGGTGTACAGCGGATACCAAATCAGCGCAGAGACTTTCTCAGATTGTTGATAAGCCTTCACCAAGGCGTCAATCACTGCGAGATATTCAGCATCGGTTTCATAGGGAGGGTCGATAACGATCAGGTGATGGTTATCATGCTTAGCTACATCATCAGGCAGCGCTTTGAGCCCGTCGCCTGCGGTGATAGTTAGCTTACTTGAGACATCAAGATCGCGTTGCAGCTTCTCAATGTTGGTTTGTAATAAGTCGGCTTCATCTTGCTGAATGTCTGAAAAATAGAAGCTATCTTGGCTGCGGCCTTGTTGGTAGGTGATGGCTGCAGAACCCGGATAGAGAGAGATAAGTTGGTTCGGATTGTAGTATTCCAGCACCGACATAAAAGAAGCGAATGCCGGAGGAAGATAAGCCTTATTGCGCCACAAGTACCCGACCCCTTCAGCAAACTCACCGGCGTGATTACTTGGTGCGGTGGTGAGGTCATAACACCCTGTACCTGAGTGCGTGTCGATAACGTTGAGGCGTGAATGCTGCTGCATTAATGACTGAACAAGTGCACTCAATACTGGATGCTTCAGTGCATCACCATGGTCGCCTACATGACATTGATGTCGATATTCCATTCCCTTGCCTCATTTCTACTAACGTCATCTAAACATACTTCATATCATGAGGGCTTGCCTGCTCAATCCATCGTTTTTTGAAATAGGCTCTCTTTTCTGTAACTGTTTGACTCTTATAAAAAATAAAGCCCCTCGTTTTACTATAAACGAAGGGCTTTGTTGACGTTACTGACTAAGTTGTACTGTTAACCAATAGATAACCTAAGGGTACTCACCCTCAACTTCTACCGGCGCTTTCACTTGGTAGTGACAAGGCTGTAGACCAAGTAACTTAGGCAGTGTGATACCTACTGAAACTGAAGACCACGTACCGCTGACAATACCTACAACCAGTGCAATCGCGAAACCTTGCAGCGCAGCGCCACCAAGTAGCCAAAGTGCAGATACGGTGATTAGCGTTGTACCTGAGGTCACCATGGTGCGTGAGAAGGTCGCTTTAACCGATTCGTTAAGCAGGTTGTCAGTGTCACCATTTGGATTACCACGCAGCATCTCACGGACACGGTCGGCAATGATGATCGAGTCATTCAATGAATAACCCAAAATCGCCAACACAGCCGCTAACACAGTCAGGTTGAACTCGAACTGAGTAAAAGCGAACAGACCCAAGATAAGCGTCACGTCATAGATGATCGCGGCAAGGGCGCCGAGTGCTAAACGCCATTCAAAACGTACACTCAGGTACAGCATGATCATTAGGAAACACACCAATACCGCCAAGCCACCTTGGTCAACCATGTCTTGACCAACTTGAGGGCCAACCACGCTGCTGTTAAGCACTTTTACTTGGTCGCTAACAGAAGACAAAGCATCCACTAAGTTTGGCTGTGGAGCGTCTGTCAGTTGGCTATAACGGATTGTCCAGCGATCCTGTTCTGCCATACCAACCACTTGCACGTCTTGTTGGAAAGCTGTATCAAGTTTTGTTTTTAACGCATCTTTGGTGACTTGATCAGAGAGCTGAACCTCGGCAACCACACCACCTGTGAAGTCCAAGCCCCAGTTAAAACCTTTCACCGCCACCAGCATCACAGAGCTCATGAACAGCACAATAGATATCGCAGACATCACCTTACGAAGGCGAGTCATATTCTTATCCGAAATATAGCTATTTGAAAAATAGCGGTCTGAAATAGTCATTTTTGAAGTACTCATGCTTAAATCCTTACATCGTGGCGTTGGTCACGCCCCCAAACCAAATTGATGATCGCTCGTGAAGCAAAAATGCCCGTGAACATACTGGTTAGAAGACCTAAGCCTAGAGTCAGAGCGAAGCCCTGAATCGGTCCATTACCAATGGTGTATAGAGCCACAGCAACGATCATGGTGGTGACATTAGCATCGAAAATTGACGAGAATGCGCTATCGAAACCACGATCGATAGAGCTAGCAAAGCTGCGCCCTTCTTTCATCTTGTCTCGAATACGCTCGAAGATAAGCACGTTAGTGTCTACCGCCATACCAACGGTCAGTACCAAGCCCGCAATACCCGGCAGAGTTAACACCGCACCCGGTAGCAAGGCAATCAAACCAAACAACGTGGTCATGTTAACCACCAATGCACAGTTCGCGACCCAGCCAAGACGGCGGTACCATAGCGCCATAAACGTTAGAGTAAGACCAAGGCCAAGAGCCAAAGCAGCAAAGCCATTCGTTACGTTTTCAGCACCCAGAGATGGGCCAATGGTACGCTCTTCAATGATGGTAACAGGCGCTGTTAATGAACCTGCGCGTAACAGTAGAGCAAGCTCTTGTGCTTCTGCCATGCTGCCTGCACCTGTAATTCTGAAACGGCTACCCAGTTGAGATTGGATGTTCGCCACACTGATCACTTCACTGGTTTTTTCGCTGTTACCGGCTCTGTCACGGCTGTATTCGCTGTAAACGGTCGCCATTGGCTTGCCGATGTTATGGCGAGAAAACTCAGACATTTTCTTACCACCAGAAGAATCCAACGTGATGTTTACTTCTGCACTGCCCATCTCACCAATGCCACTGCGTGCATCGATAATGTGTTCACCGCTCAGCACTGCTTTGCGAGCAACCACGACACGATTACCATCTGAATCTTTCAGAGTTTGAGTATTGCGCGTTGCGTTGTCGTACACAGAGTAGAACGCTAATGAAGCCGTAGCACCAATCACATCTTTCGCGGCTGCAGGGTCTTGTACTCCCGGTAATTCGATACGGATACGGCTTTCACCTTGGCGTTGAATCGATGCTTCAGTGATGCCTAGCTCTTCAATACGGCTGCGCATGATTTGCAGGTTTTGTTGAACCGTTAGGTTGCGTAGCGTTCTTTGTTCTTCTTCAGACTGAGTTAACGTTAGCGATTTATCTGAACGGTCACGTTGCCATTGTGGGAACTCTTCGCGAATCAGTTTCTGTGCTTTCTCGAAATCGGCATCAGTACGGAAGTTAAACTCAACTTGGTTGTTCACCACTTTACCGCGTGCATAACGCACTTGGCTGGTGATTTCATCGACTACAGATTGCGCTTGTGCGTGGTAAACCGGTTCCATGTCTACTTCTAACAGGAACTGCACACCACCACGTAAATCAAGGCCTAGCTGAATCGGTGCGAAGCCCATGTCAGTCAGCCATTTCGGAGCTGCTGGCTCCATCGCTAGCGCAACCGTCGCGTTGTCCAATAGGCGCTCATTCAGCACCTCTTTAGCCTTCGCTTGTTGTTCTGCGTCTTCCAAGATTACGACTAAACGTTGGTCTTTTTGAAATGCCGATTTGGCTTGAATGCCTTCGCTCGCAAGGTATTGGGTAATTTGGCTAGCATCGATGGTCTGTTCAGAACGGTTGTTAATTTGAACCGACGCATTCTCGCCATACCAAGAAGGTAAAGCACTCAGAACCATGATGATGATAGTGGCGATAAGCACCACGTATTTCCACTTTGAGTAGTGGTTTATTTGTTTTCTTTGAATGCGTTTTTTCACAGTCAAGATCTCTTCTTTGAACTAATATTTTGCGAACACGAGCGATGGCTAATCACAACCAGAACAAGCTGATTGAAAGATAGTGATGCTAAAGCTGATGTCGCTATGTTTGTTTTGGTTAACTGGCGAGCTCAACGGGCACAAGTGACCATCGATACAACCAATTTAGGGTCAAACGATTAGCTAAGAAGTTCTCGGAAATGCGAGTATTGGATGTTGCCCTCTTTCCACCCCGAAAGCCGGGAAGACGGAGAACTCACAATACTGGTCCAATGCTGCTTAGAGTCCAACAACGGTGTGTTGAAAAGCAGAGAAGCCAGTATTGAAGGGGGAGAGAAGTCGATTAGTAGATGATAAGCAGGCTCAAGATCGGCCACGCTTTCTTGCTCATTACTGAGCATACGTCTGAAGTTTGCTGCTTGAAGGCTTGATTCGGTGTCGTGATAGTTGGAACTGTCACCAGAAGGCACGGTGCCAAACTGAGCCTTATCGCACTCTAAGTAGCTCGACGGATTATCCGTATCAGCTTGTTTACAAAGATCATTTTGTGAAGATTGCTCTTGAGCCGAGTATATTTGAAATGGCTTAGAAGGAAACGAATAGCCGTTAGAATTCACTAAGCCAAAGCTCAGTAAAAACAACATTAAGACTAATCGGGTACCCAGTTTAAGCAATCTAATATCCAAACAACATTCTCGTAGATCGTCAATCTACAATACAAATGAAACGCTGTCTTGATTTAAAACATTTTTTTAGAAAATGATACGATGCAACCGATTAAGCGATCTCAAAATTTAGATTTACATAGATCTAAAACGGCTTAACAACAGGTGAGGCATAGACGTTATGAATGGTGGGAAAACAAGAAAGCCAAGCGGTGCTCGCTTGGCTTTGAGTTGTCTCTTTCTGTTGGTTTCAAGCTTTAGGCTTTAGGACGCATGATGTTCTTAACCTTACGGCTATCTTCACCAAAGATGCGTTGGACAAGTTGATTCATGTCTTCCGCAGTAATCGACCTCGCCACTCGCTCAACTTGAGACAAAGCTTCGATATCGTAACCATGAAGTAAATAACGAGACAGGTACCATGCTTGGTCAATAGAGCTCATCTCGAGAGGCGTGAAGTCCGCTTCAAACTGTTTCACGACTGCGTGCATTTCCTTTTCAGAGACGCCTTGTAAAAGGTCTGCAATCACTTTATCGATCGCCACTTCGACTTGGTCAACGTTCTCCGGCGCTACCATCGCCCCGATAACCCACTCACCACTCAGCTCACTATCTGCGGATGATGAATACGTATATGGCGAGTAATCTAAGCTCAACTCTTCACGAATATAAGCATCTAAACGAGCCGCCAGCAGTCGTTCTAGCAAGTTTTCCGTGAAGATATCTTTTGCCGTTACGCCTTGGTCGGTTTCGGCTTCAGGTTCAGAGATGACTCGTAAGATGTACTCTGCACTTTTCACATTGTTGATCGCTAAATCAATGCGTGATTCAGATGGCTGCTTGTAAGCCACCTTAAATTCAGGAACCTCAGCTTTTTCTAATGGAATCGAAGCCAAGTATTGCTCAACCAAAGGCTTTAATTCACTTGGGTCGATGTCACCCACGATCACCAATTGGTTATGCCTCATTTGACCAAACAATTGCTGATGAAGATTAGCGACGTCTTCCACAGAAACCGCTTCAACACGTTCTTTATCAACAAAGAGGTGGCCACTGTCTTGACGATAGATATTCTGGTTTCTTGCGCGCTCAAACTGACCGACAGGGCTGCTCAAGAAAGATTCTTGACCTTGTACAAACTCCTGTTTCACTGCCTCTAACTGCTCGGGAACAATTTTAGGCGCAGTTATGAAGGTATAAAGCGCAGCAAACGTATCTTTGAGCCCATCTTTGTTAATACTAAATTCAACACCATGGCGAGTGTTGCCAATGAAAGAATCGGCGCTAATATTTTCACGATCAAAGTACGCTAAAAGCTCAGAGCCCGTAAACTCACCGACACCACTTCGAGCGAAGGTAGGTAACGCAACCTCAACAGCTGGGTACAAGCTCGGATCCAAAGCGGCTTTTCCGCCGAGGCTCATGTACATCACCCCAACATCATCACCTGCCTCATAATCACGCAGGTACCACATGTCGATGCCATTGCTTAACGTCCACTTTTGGATGTATGGGTCAATAGACATTTGTTCAGCAAGTACAACCTCGCCTTGCGAGCTAGGTACAGCAAAAGCACTCGCTGTTCCAATCGCAAGCGGCGGAACTCCCGCCTCGCGATACGTGGCTTTTAAACTATCGAGAGAGTTGATGATCGCTGTTCTGTCTTCGGAGTCATCCATCCCAATAACAATAAAGTAATCATCAGAAAGTAGATTCTTGATGTTGTCGTTAATCACTTCAAGGCTCAAGTTAGCGATGAAAGCTTCCAAGCTTGCTTGATAATCTTTCTGTGATTGGACTATTCGATCATTGACTAACGCACTCACTTTGTAATTCGCGTGTTCAACACTGTCCATTTTATCCCAGTTATGCTCGATGTTATCCAGCAAGTCTTGGTAGTAGTACAGTTCGCCAGCAATATCCGTTTCCGAAACACCAAAATCACGCAATGATGCCAATGTAGAAAGCAGATCTTGTTGGATAACTTCACGGTCTCCAGCCGGAAACCCAACACTTATTGACGAATAGTAAAAAGCGCCCATTCGATAACTATCAGATGCAATCCATTGAGTCGGGAACGCGGCATCATTGAACACCGCTTCTAATCGTCGTTGAATCAATTGCTGAGCGGTTTCATCTAACCTGCGTTGATTCTGCTGAGCATGATTTTCAACTATATTTGAACCGCGGTTAAACGTCAGAGTGATGCTTGGCGCTTCTCTTCCTGCGTACTCAACATAATCATCTTCATTGAATGAGGTCGTTTTCTGTTTCTCTGGTCTCGGCGTATCGCCACGCTCCCAGCTAGAAAACTTTTCTTCAATAAGTGGAATCACAGTTTTGATGTCCACATCACCAGAAACGACCAGCTCAACTATTTGAGGTTGATACCAAGTCTGATAAAAGTTGGTGATGCCTTGAGGAGTAGCATTCACGATCGACGATTTAGTCCCTAATGCATCTTGCGATTCGTACGGGCCGCCTTCAACGAAGTAATCATAATATATATCTCCGAATGACTTATCATCGAGGCGAGCCATACGAAACTCGCCAAGAACCACGCCTTTTTCTTTTTCGACTTCTGAACTTGATAGATCCAGGCCATCACCAATGTCACGCATCCACGTCAAAGCAGACTGCAATTGGATGTTATCTGGCAAATCTAACTGGTAGACCGTCTCTTCATAAGAGGTGTAGGCATTAATATCAGCACCAAAGCTAGCGCCTGCGTCTTCGAATAGACGAATCACATCGTTCTGAGAGAAGTTTTTACTGCCATTGAATGCCATGTGTTCCAAGAAGTGCGCGTAGCCTTCTTGTTGAGAAGTCTCTTGAATCGAACCGGCGTGCACGACTAAACGAACAGATACGGATTCTTCATGATCTGGATAAACATGATAAGTAAGGCCATTTTCTAGTTGGCCTGAAGTCCATGCCGGATCCGGCTGGATTGGCGTTTCGGTAGTTTTTGATGTTGAGCTACAGCCAACTAAGGTGAGGCATAGAGCCGTCGCTAAATAATATGTTTTCATAACAACCTCTTAATGTCATTCATCGACAATATACAGATTGAGCTAACGATTATTATTTAATATTGAACCTGATGAGTATCTTTGTGATCTGGATCTTTATTTTATAAATCACCAATCGTTATGTAAGATCGCTGTGCTCATTTAAATAGGCATTTAGATAAGAGCCTATTAAATCGATTTTAGACTCGCTAACTACATCTATTTAAAATCAATAAGCTACATAAATTTCAGCCAGTTCTCTACATACCCTTAAACAACGCTTGTGAGGCGCGGCTGATGGGTAGTTTTTCACCTGACACATACGCCGACATCTTGCCAGAGAGTCCTTTCTTCACCTTATCGATAGCAGACACTTTCACCACCACTGAACGGTGGATTTGCCAAAACTCATCAGGATTGAGTTGCGCTATCAACTCTTTTAGTGACACGCGAAGAATATACTCCTCTAGCGATCCCCCTTGACCCTTCTTAAATATAGACACGTACTTGTCTTCTGCTTTGAAGTAAGCGACATCATCGACAGCGATTAGGTGAATGTCTTCCCCTACACTGGCTTTGAGCCATGTGAGATACTTTTTCTCCGATAGATAAGGAGGCTGCGTTTGCTGTGACGTCGACTGGGATAGTTGTTGAAGCTGAGCCATTAACGCCGTGATATCGGGCTGTTCTGGCGTGGTACCTGTTTGTGTTTGATTGCTCGACAGACGCGCTTGCACTTTCTGACATGTGGCCAGTAAACGCTCTTCATTGATTGGCTTAAGCAGGTAGTCCATCGCATTGTGATCAAAAGCTTTGACCGCGTATTCGTCATAAGCCGTAATGAATACAATCAATGGCGGCGAATCTAGCTTGTTCAATTGTTTCGCGAGCGAGATGCCATCTAGCTCTGGCATTCGAATATCAAGAAAGACCACATCAGGCTCGAGCTGCTGAATACTCTGCATCGCCTCTAGCCCATTTTGTGCCTTCCTGACGATCTCGAGTTCCGGCCAAACCTCAGCAAGGCTCTTGTCTAAGTGGTGCCTTAACAGTGCTTCATCGTCTGCGATAATCGCCGTTACACTCGGCTGTATTGCTGGGTTGTTCATGGTTAGTCCTTTAAATTCACACTGTAAATCGTCTGTTTTTGTCTCTTTTCTGTGCTTTTTGGTCTGTAATTCTAGGCAGCTGCGTCAGTCAGCGGTAACAAGATCGTCGAGACTACCCCGCCTTCAGCGTGTTCAGTAATCGTTAGGCTCGCCTTATCACCAAAAAGAGTTTCGATTCTTTGACGAATATTGCTTAATCCAACACCGTGACCCGCCTTAGCAGAAGGCGTTTTCAGCCCTGCGCCATTATCTGACACTTCAATTTTTAGCTGCTGTGCTTGTTGAACTATACGGATATTCACTTGGCCACCAGCGGCTTTGGGCTCGATGCCGTGCGTGAGTGCATTCTCGACCAAAGGTTGAATCAAGAACGGTGGAATCACCTGCAAATCGCTAATCTCGTGTATTTCAATCGAGAACGTTAAGCGCTCACCCAAGCGTATCTTTTGGATATTAAGATAAGCGTCTAACAAGTCGACCTCTTGTGCGATGGTCGATTGCTCGGTGCGGCTGTTTTTCAGAGTTACACGTAATAAGTCAGTCAGTTTTTCGAGCATCAACTTGGCTTTCGCGCTGTCACTCTCAATCAATACATTGATGGTCGCAAGCGTGTTGAACAAGAAGTGCGGTTCAATTTGGCTTTGCAGTTGTTTAAGCTGGCTTAGCACCACCACCTTTTCTTGGTCGGCCTGACGACGCTTGGCCACTTCCAATTCGTTATCGGCACGTAACTGCTGCTCCCGAGTATAGAAATAGTAATAGCAAACCGAACAGAAGATCACACCGAGCAAGACTACAGATTTAAGGTCCGAGATATTAGCCCCGAAATACCCGTTCAACCAATAGTGTGCGTTCAAGGTACCAAAGGTCATCGCGATCACCATTGAGATACCCACCTCAAGCGTTCGAGATGTCCTCTTAAACAACTTCACCAAGATGAAAGAAGAACCCACGGCGCTGTAGCCAAAGCCAAAACTGATTGCCAGGTTAACCGTTAATCCGCCGCCCCAAATCGTATGGGTTGTAATCGCAATAAGAACACAAAATAGCGTGGTGAACGCGAAACTCTTAATCCATGAAAATCGACTGTTTGAAGAAGTGTCCATTAAAATCGTCCTTTGATATTTAAGAGAATCATATGACTATCGGGTAAACTGGCGTAAGCAGAATCACTTTTACCACCTAGAAAGCGTGCAGCAAGTTCCAAATCCAACGATGAATTGCCATTATCTAAAGCCTGATAATTGAGCCACTGAGTCGCAATAAAACCGCCATCTTGAGGAGACAACATGACATCGAATGTTGGCGTGATATCTTCAAGCCAGCCATGTGTCGAATCCAGAGACCAATGAAACATGATGTTGTGTTGAACCAAATTGGCGTGCTGATAGCCTTGCGCATAAGAACCTACCAACGAAGATGTCATCGGATTAACCGACAAAGACTCTGCACTTTCTATCGCGCTTTGCCACTCAGAATGACTCCAAGCACGGCTATCAAACCAGTATTCCAGCACCACATTATGGCCCGTGTCATTGGCCCATGTTAATCCTGCTAACGCTTGATAAGCCTCGCCCTGCTCTTCAAGATAAACCGGTTTAAGCATTGAATCCGGCTGACTGTAGCCAAGGCTTTGTCGCTGATAAACCACCGAGCCATGAAACTCCCAAGCGAGATTCAACACCGACACTAAACTCGCCCCAAGTAAGCCATGGCGTACATCGTCGTAATAAGCGACCCACTGATATTCGTGGTCGCCAACCAGATTGTAACGACGTATCCCAAAGCCTTGTTGCTGATTCTGCTTTTCGAATTCATTTACGTCTTGGGAAGTCCATGACGAATCGCTGTAAAGCAGTGTCCATTCGCCCGTCATATCGAACAGTGACGCTGAAGCCACACCGGCGCCCTCTTCTGCGACAATGCCAACAGGGTTTTGTCGGTAAGGCTTGATAATGTCTAACGGTCGGTAGCCATAACCAACACCCCAATCTAGGCGAACCTTACCGAGTGTCACATCAAGGTAGTGATCACCGAACGCTGAATTAGACAGTTCAACACCACCTTGCCAAAACAGCTCGCGCGCAATGAATTCCGATTCAAAGCTCGCGTCTTGGTCTTGAGGAGTATTAGTCAAAATATCATTGGCTTTCACGGCAAACAGGCCAAGCCAATTGCCATATCCAACTTCAAGATCCAACAAACCATTGAGTGACTGACGATTATCAGATGCAAAAGGGCTAAATGGCGACTCTCGCGATTCAACGGCTTCAGCACTCAGTTGCCAGTCCCACGCTAGGCTCAGATCGTCCGCTTGAGTCGTGTTACTCACACAAGACAATGCAAGAAAGCTAGCGATTAAAGGCTTAATGTGGAATCGACGACTAGAAGCTTTCATGGCACCCACCTAAAGCCCAGACACGCTATTACGTGATAAGTAAGCAGGGTTGTAGTATTTGTCCGCTAAAGCTTGTTCGCTTACCTCGCGGTACTCAATCACGGTTTTCTTACTTGGTTGAATCTTATCGAGCAAAGTCATCGAAACTACACTTGGCAAGCCATCTCGCACGCCTTCAGTAAACCAAGCTTGCTTGGCTAACTTACCTGAACGCAGATACAGATCCGCTTTAACAGGAAACGCTCGGTCTGCCGTTAACCACAGATCAATCGATTGATAGCTGGCACCCTTGGTTTTCGCCGTTAGCTTTAGATGATAAGTATCGAGTGTCTCGCCAGTCGACCTCTCAACCTGTTGCTCGGCAACCCACTTACCTTGGTAATCTTCGCTCCAAGTGAGCGTCGAAATGTCCCCTACCGAAGCTTCACCCAAGAGTTTCTGCATTGGTGTGATTCGGATAGGTCGGCGCGATTTCGGCATCAGTAACCAATAGTTGTCCTCTATCATCAGCATCTTTTGACCCGCCTCGACCGCCGACTTGAACACGACCAGCGACTCTCGGTTTGGTCTTGTGTAGACGTTGTATTCGCGGGTTTTGTCTAGTTGCTCGTCTTGATATAGCGCGACCAGAGATACCACTTTTGATGCCTGTTCGCTGTTCAAACGGTAGCTGTCTGCCTTAGCAATCATCTCGGTAACTTGCTGTGAATCGACTGCCCAGCTTGGTGTCGATGCTAGAACCAAAACCAATACAGAACCTAAAACAGTGAGTGAACGAGTAAATTTATACATAAACCAGCGCCTCCGTGATTGGCTTATTCACGCCTTTGCGAGCAGAAAAATAAGCAGCTAGCAAACATATCGTCAACACACCTAAAGTGGCGTAACCAACTAATTCCAATGAGAAGTAAATGTTGAGTGGGTAACCCTCGGTTCTGCCGGGAGGTGGTGGCATTTGGATATCCACCACCAGCAATAACACCGACACGAAGCCACTCACTAACGCGCCGATCGCGCTGCCAATCACAGCCAACAATCCCGCCTCTTTTAAGAAACCTGCGACGATTTCAGACGGGTAACTGCCTAGTGCCGACAAGGTGCCAATTTCACGAGTACGCTCGGTCACCGACATGGTCATGGTGTTAAACAACGACACAAACACTACCAATGCCATCACCGCGCCCATGATGCCGAAGATACGGTCGTAAAGATCTTTCACCTTGGTGTAGAAAAACGCGCGATCTTGCCACGGGGTGATCTCGATCTCTGTGCCTTGATCGCTTTGGCTCGCACTATTTCGATCTAAAGCTGTTTGGATACGCTGTTGAACGGTCGAGGTCTTGCTTGTCTCAAATAAGAACACCGACAAGGTACTGACTTTGTCTGAAGCCAAAAGCTCTTGAGCGGTGGTGATATGAACGTAAAGCTGACGCTTATCCAGCTCAGGCACTCCTGTCGAGTAAATACCCTGCACCTTAAAATCAAAAGCGTTCAATGCGCCGTCACTGGTAGTCGCGAGCAGTGTCACCCAATCACCAACCGCAACTTTGAGGTTGCGAGCAAGGTCAGTTCCCAGCATCACTTGTGGCTCTTGGCTGTCGTATCTGGGAGATTTCACATCTGAGAGAGTTTGACCACTGCGCACATCAAGGAATGGACCTTTCATGTCGAACTCACGCTCATTAACACCCGTTCCCATAAAGATGGTCGACTTGCTGCCGTTAGAAACCAAGCCGCTAAAATAGACCCTAGGCTGCACACCACGCACGTCGCTGTCGCCAATAATGCTCTTGGTTAGGGCTTGAACATTGTCTAGACCATTGCTCAGCGGCATGTCTTCATCTTGCTCAAAATATCCCGGCGTACTCAAAGTAAGATGACCAGTATCGCGCGCGGTCGATTCACGCAGAGATTCATAGGTATAAAGCCCATAACCTCCAGCCGAGGTCAGCGCAAATACGGCAATTGCGATGATCAATACCGAAAGCAGACTACGGCGACCGTTTCTCAATAAATTAAGCCACGCCAAACGCACCGAGGTAGGAAGCAAAAAAGTGCTCATTCTTTGTGTTAACTTGCCCATGAGATTGCCTCCATTGCTGTGGCTTGTAGTGCCAGTTGACCATCGATAAGTTCAATGACTCGGTCACAACGCTGCGCCATTCTTGGGTCATGCGTTGCGACAATAAAGGTGGTGCCCATTTCATGGCCGAGCTCTTTCATAATGTCGATCACAAGGTTGGCGGTGTGACTGTCTAAGCTAGCGGTCGGCTCATCGGCAATGACTAAGCTTGGGTTGTGGATTAGCGCTCTGGCTATCGCGACACGTTGCTGCTGGCCGCCTGAAAGATTGTCTGGGCGATGATGTACATATTCGCCTAGCCCAACACGCTCCAACATCTCTTGTGCTCTGGTCTGCTGTTCTTGTTTCGAACATTGGTTCAACATCAATGGGTAGGCCACGTTCTCAAGTGCCGTCATCACTGGAACCAGATTGAAGCGCTGAAATACAAAACCCAGTGACCCGCGACGAAAACGCGCAGCGGCAATTTGCTCAGTCGGATACGCTTTACCATCAATGTTTATCTCGCCTTGATAGTCCATATCCAACAAACCAAGAATGTTCAACAGCGTGCTTTTCCCTGACCCAGAAGGGCCACACAACGCCACCATTTCACCGCGTTGGATGTGTCCATCGACCCCGCTTAATGCATCAACACGTTGACCGCCAGTCACATACGCTTTGCCGATACCTTTAAATTCAATCATTTCATTGTCCTCTGATTACCCATCATTCTTTAGCGTTCGCTGCTGTTACTTTGCTTTCGCTATTAGGGCCTTCGCAGTCATAGTTTCGATATTGCCAGCATCGGCGGTTTCCATTTGTTCTAGCCACACCTGTGCTTGCTCGAAGTCTTCAGCACGAATCGAAGCGGTAATTGCGTAGCGATAAATCCATGAAGTTGCAGAGAAGTGCTGTTGCTGAAAGTCCTCTTCAGTGAGTAACGAAAGGAACAGGTCATAACCGCGATCAAAGTGATTAAACATGTCTGGTAGAGAGGTGTAAGTCACCGCAGCCATAGCGCGAGTTAGGTACGAATCTGGTAGCCCTTGAACACGAGGTTGCTCATGAATCGGTTGGTCTTCGTCTTTAAGCAGAACCAGTGATTTATCGATGGTCGATAAACCCTTTTCCACATACTTCATCTTATTCCAAGGTAAGAACGCATCACGCCCCATTAAGGTTTCTGTGCTTCCTAAGTAGACCAAGGTCAGTGGCGTCGCACCGTCTTGTTGCAGCATGTCATTCAGGCGCTCGTAAGCCACCTCAACCAAATCTTCATTGCCTTGCGCCGCTTGGTTGTAAATATCAAGCACGTCTGAACTCGGGTTCGCTAAAGCTAACGACGGAGCAAACGAAACAAGCGCAATCAGTAATGAACGCTTAAACAAAGAAGTGGTAGAGCCTGAATTTAATGAGTGTGAAGTAGTCATGATTTCTAATCCCTTTCAAATGTTGACGTTGAAAGGTTAACTAGAATTTGTCGTGCAGTTTTACCAATGCGACGAATGGTAATTATAAGGAGTGAATGGTTGAGAGGCGGTGTGAGTGGGGTCTCAACCTTATAGGAACTAGACGAACACTATTCGCATAATTAGCCATAGTTACCTCCCCCTCAATCTGGGTTCATCAATATCTCTAGATCTTTAGCAGAGGGGGAGAACTTTCTTTAGCACTGAACATATATCGACACTTTTAACGATCGATGTTCTATTCCTCCCCTCTCCACGATCAGCAAGGGATCTACATATGAATCAAGGGGAGGCTAGGAGGGGATTTATTTTGGATTAACGCACTCGGCAGAGCTCAAACCAAAAAAATAGCCGCTAATCCGCGGCTATTTTTAGTTATCTAAACGAAGTTCCTATTACTTCGATCTTTCTACTTCTTTGTCTCTTCAACCACGGCTTTCATCAATACTGATGTATCCATGCGGCCTTGTCCTTCGGCAGACAGTGCCTTGTAGGCGTTGTTGGTCTTTTCAGTCAGTGGAAGCTGGATGCCTTGGCGCTCAGCTTCATCTAGACAGAAACCTAAGTCTTTGATCATCCAATCAATTGCAAAGCCAAAATCGAACTTGTCTTGTGCCATTGTGGTAGCACGGTTTTCCATCTGCCATGAGCCAGCAGCGCCGTTTTTAAGGCAATCAACCAGAGTTGGGATATCCAAACCTGATTTTTCAGCAAGCACTAAGCCTTCAGATAAGCCATTCAACACTCCTGCAATGCAGATCTGGTTAACCATTTTCGCGCGTTGGCCTTGGCCGACTTTACCCATAAGAACTGACGACTTACCGTAAGCTTCGAACACAGGTTGAAGGTCGTTGAAAAGCGCTTGTTCGCCACCACACATGATGGTTAGCACGCCATTTTCTGCGCCCGCTTGGCCACCAGATACAGGTGCATCCATAAAGCGAATACCGGCTTGCTTCGCTGCCACTTCAAGCTCTTCAGACAGAACTGCAGACGTTGTAGTGTGATCGACAAGAATCGCGTTTGGCTTCATCGCTGCCAATGCGCCTGTTTCGCTGGTTGTCATGCTGCGTACGTCGTCATCGTTACCCACACAAACCAATACCACGTCAGCTTCCGCTACACACTCAGCCACAGATTCAGCCGCTTTACCTTGGTGTTTATCAGCCCAGCCTAGCGCTTTGCTGTGAGTGCGGTTAAATACCGTTACTTCAAAACCGGCTTTGACTAGATGGCCTGCCATTGGGAAACCCATAACGCCTAGCCCGATAAAACTTACTTTCATTTCTTTCTCCTTTTATTTGACCAAACCATCGCTATGAAAAGATCGAACACTCTCAATCAATGCATCAATAAGCAGGGTCAAAGCCTTTGGCTGATATTTTCTTTCTTTGTACACTAAATACGCTTGGCGATCACCCCGATGATACTCAGGGAGTACTTAAATCAGATTCATGTCGGGATAAGACGAACAATATAATGAAGTTCAGCGATAAATCGCGACCAGAGAACGCTTTGTCAGCCGTACATTATGGAACGATGATCAAGGAAAATCAGGTATAACGTTCATAAAAAAACCGAGCACTAGGCTCGGTTTTTTAATAACTGTTGTTACTGTAAAGATTACAGCTCAGCGTTGTGGTAAACCTGCTGAACGTCATCACAGTCGTCAAGCATGTCTAAGAACTTCTGGAACTTCTCAGAATCTTCTTCCGCTACCGGCGTCGTAGTTTGAGGAACGAAAGTGATTTCCTCAACGTCTAGCGTTAGCTCTGGGAACGCAGTGTTTAGTGCAGTCTTCGTTTTGAAGAACTCAGTCGTTGGAGCGAATACAGTGATAACACCGTCTTCTAGCTCAACGTCAGTCACGTCTACGTCTTCCATCATTAGCGTTTCTAGGATGATCTCGTCGTCTTCGCCTTTAAACTGGAATACAGCTTGGTGAGCGAACATGTGAGAAACAGTACCTTCAACACCGATTTTCGCACCAGTCTTAACGAAACATTGGCGAACGTCTTGGAAAGTACGGTTGCCGTTGTCAGTTAGACAGTCAACGATTACGCTTGTGCCACCTGGGCCAAAACCTTCGTAACGAGCTGGTTGGAAGTCTTCACCGCCGCCGCCGTTCGCTTTATCGATCGCTTTGTCGATAACGTGAGCTGGTACTTGGTCTTTCTTCGCTTTAGCAATCAGGTGCTTAAGAGGTAGGTTCATGTCTGGGTCAGAGCTGCCGTTCTTAGCCAGTACGTAAATCTCTTTACCGTATTTAGAATAAACTTTAATTTTTGCGCCTGCAGTTTTCGCCATTGAGGCCTTGCGCACTTCAAAACTTCTTCCCATCGGGATCTTCTCTCTGATTCAATTAACGGTGCAAATTCTAGCAAATTACTGTGTCATTTCAATTCTACAGCACTGCTGGGCAAGGTTTGTCTGCGTTTATGCGACACCCATTACCCGTTTGTATTTTTCTACAGACTGATCAAACCAAGCCTTTTCTTCTGGGTCACCTAGCTTCATTGCTTCTTCAACAATGGCTTCAGGGCCACATTTCGCTTGCTTCAGTTTCCATACAAGAAACGATGCTTGCTTATCCAGTTCGATTTTATTTTTCTCGCTGGGTGGAAGGAGTGAAAGGTTGATAGACATTGCTAGCCTTCGTCTGTAATACACTTGGCCGAGAAATATATCATAGAGCAGCCTCATAAAACCAATACTATGAGTAACCGAAAGGGTTTATGAGACAAGAAACTAAGCAAGTCACTGATGCAGGTCAAGCTAGTTTGGGAAAGTGCGTTTGGTGAAGAGCAACTAAAAAGTGAAAAGCAGAGTTTTGAAAGTTAGCTTACTAAACAACAAAAAGGCGTTAAGGATCGATCGATAATGATTGATAGAATAAAATTGGACCCTTAGATATCTTCTGATTTAGTTCAATAGCTCTTTTTATATCTAACCGCTTTCCATAAGCTAGCACTTCTCTTGTAGCCTCAACATACCCTTCTAATAACTCTAACGATGCTTCCATTCCGAGAATATGGAGATTCATTCTAGCCTTACGCAAAGTTAGATTACTATTGAATGAATTTAGGTAAGCTGTTTTCAAAGAGCCGTCATCGACTTGATCTCTTAGATAATTCGCTAATGTAGTCGTATAAATCGCCATTAAATGCTCAAATTCTGCTACATCATTTGCAGTTTTCATTAACAGATCATTCCGCAGCTTTTGAGCGTCTTTCTTTTCGTCATTGTCGTTATTCAACTTTGTTAAAAGATAAGTTGATGCTGCACCAACTAAACCACCACATAATGTCCCTAATACAGGAAACCCAGACTTAACTATATCGTTATATAATTGTATTTCTTCATTTGTCATTGTATTTGCACATTTTAATAGTAGTAAAAAGAAGGAGCGAGATTTAACCTATAAGTTGGCTCGTTTAACAACCTTCTGTGGCTAAAGAACTGCCAACATTCTCAGCACCTTTAAGTATATAAATTGAAGTGAGCCCTATTCCGGCAACAGATAGCGCGTGCTTCTACCACCAGAACCAGATTTAACTAAGCAGCCATGCTCAATCAAAGCGTTCAAATGACGTGTTGCTGTGGCACTACTCACCTTTGCTACTTTCTGATATTGGCTGGCATTGATACCTTCTGAAAAATCACCATCGAGCATCCTATTCAGCACTTTTACTTGCTCTGCTGTAAGCTTGGTTTGGTCGATGCTGCGCCAATAGTTGGTCTTATATACAGTTTGGTCGACCTCAGCGAAAACCCCTGTAAACGTCTCGTCTAACGTATCTAAGAACCACATCAACCATTCGCTAATATCGAGTCCCCCTTTCTGGGTTCGCTCCAATATCTCGTAGTAATGCTTGCGGTTAGCGAGAATTCCCACCGACATCGCATAGAAGCGTACCGACTGCTGCTCGGCCTGTGCTAACGCCAAGTCGGTCAACAATCGAGTAATACGACCATTACCATCATCTAACGGGTGTAAGGTGATAAACCAAAGGTGAGTGATTGCGGCTCGCAATAGAGGATCGAGTGTGGCGTCGGTAAGTGAATCATTAAACCATTTGATAAATGTATCTAGCTCAGCATCAAGAATGTCTCGGCTAGGCGCTTCAAAGTGCACGGTTGGGCGGTCAATTCTTCCTGATACCACTTGCATCGGAGCGTCACCTCGTAGCTGACCTCCAACTACAGGGTTAAACATGGTGTAGCCTTGAGGAAACAGTCTATCGTGCCAATGTAAGATCCTATCAAGCGCTAGTGGCTCTGTTAGGTTCTGCACCGCATCCAACATAATTTCAGCTAAACCATCGGTTTGTTCTGTCGTAGGAAAAGGTCGCTCTTCACTCACGCCAAGTTTGTTGGCTAAAGAAGAACGAACAGAGAAGGCATTCAGCTTTTCTCCCTCAATCGCACTGGAATGGACTATGTTCGCTAATAAGGTGTCGAGCATGGTTTGGGATTGATCTGCCGACTGTGAGGTAATCTTGCCCAATAGAATGCCCTGATTAAGCCGTACTTCTCTTAACCTCACGCCTATTTTCTGATTATCCCAAACAAAGTTTGGCCAATTATCTTGCTGCCAAATCCACATATTACACCCCATGATGCGAAAGTATCACTTATTCAACTCATACTATGAGCTGTTTAAGGCAATTATTCAACTCACCTAATGAGCCGAATAATGAGTTAATCGCATCACAGAGGTTGCAAGAGTAACTTCTAACCTACAAAACTATTCACTCACCGCGAACACATCGCAGCGTGAGGCGCAGATGAAATCATTCTTATGCAAGCCTTTGATTGAGTGGCTCCACCAAGTGACGGTGACTTTGCCCCACTCCAATAAGATCGAAGGATGATGGAACTCTTCTTCTGCCAATTCTGACACTTTATTGCTGAATGCCCATGCTTGTTTGTAGTTCTTAAACTTGAACACCTTCTCAAGCTGCGGGATGCCGTCTCTTTCGATGATCTGCCAATCAGACAACTCCAACAGTAAAGATTGTTGTTCATCTTTATTGAGAGCAATCGCGTCGATACTGCAGGCTTCGCATTTTTGTTCATTCAACATGTGTTGGTTCCTTGGGTTCAAAAAGTGGTGGTAGTAACCCCGCGTCGATGGCGAGATCAGCTTGCTGTAATAGGTTTTTCTGACTGATTTTAAAGAGCTCAGATAGCTCGTCGATCACGTAATATTTCGGCTGCATGATGTCGATTCGATAAGGGGTTCTTAACACCGTTTGCAGATCGAACCGCTCACGAACCGCCAAATCACCGCCCAATGCGTACATGGTTTCCGCCGGAGAAGAGAGAATGCCACCGCCATAAATTTTCAATTGTTGGCCTTCTTTTACTAAACCGAACTCGACCGTAAACCAATACAAACGGGCCAGATAAGCACGCTGTTTGGATGTAGCGGCTTGGCCTAGTTTTCCATAATGCTCAGTGAATGCTGCGAAATCAGCATTAGTGAGCATGGCACAGTGGCCGAAAATTTCATGAAAGAAATCAGGTTCTTGTAAGTAATCGAACTCGTCTCGCGTTCTCAGAAATGTCGCAACTGGGAATTTCTTGTTGGCGAGCAAATCAAAGAATCGGTCGAAATCGATCAATGCAGGCACAGGCTGAACTTGCCAACCGGTTGTTTCCATTAGCACTTTATTTATCTCTGGCAACTGAGGAACTCTGTCCAATGGCAGATCCAGCAAGGTCAGACCGTGCAAATAGGCATCGCAAGCGCGGTCACTAATGACGTCCAGTTGCCTTTTCACCAAGTCGTGCCAAATGGCATCTTCTTCGAGGCTCCACTCAACCCATCCCTCTTGGCTCACGGGCTTAGAATGATATTGAGTCATTACACACCTCCTTTCGAATGTCTCACTTTAAGCCTATCTCCACTCCTTATAAGCGCCAATTTGCGCGATTTTTCGAAACAAGCGATCGTGTAATATTTTATTTACACAATTCCACCAAGCGCTTATTTTGCTGAACTTTTGACTTTGTAAAACCTAAATACCAGACTGAAAACGTTAACTTTTTGTTAAAGGTAAAGGAATGCACGAAAGCAATAAGCCCATTTGGCAGCCAAGCGAGCAGCGTATCGCCAATGCCAACTTAACCCGATTCATCGATAGCCTTGAACAGTCTTGGTTAAACCTAGATAGGGACGTAAAAAACTATGCCGAACTCCACCAATGGTCTGTAGTTCAGCCGGAATCGTTTTGGCAAAACGTGTGGCAGTTTTGTGGAGTAGTCGGCTCACAAGACTCTATTAACAAGGCAGAAAGCGAGACCATCAAAGCTCAAGGTGGGAGCCGCTGGCAGCAGCCTAAATCGAACCGTGATGCGGTTTGGTTTCCCAATGCACAAGTAAACTACGCCGAGAACTTGCTGCGTTTGGCACACACCATGCCTGATGAGCTTGCGATTTGGTTTGAGAATGAACGTGGCGAACAACAGAGTTATACATGGGAAACCCTGTGTGAAGCTGTCTCTAGTGTTCAGCAATGGCTTGTCGATAGCGGAGTGAAACAAGGTGATATAGTTGCTGCGTATACTCCCTATCTGCCACAAACCGTGATAGCCATGCTAGCCGCCACCAGCTTAGGCGCGATTTGGACATCGACCTCGCCTGATTTTGGAGTAGAGAGTGTGATTGAGCGATTCGGACAGGTGAAACCTAAGGTGCTGTTCACCTGTGACGGTTACACCTTCAATGGCAAAACGTTCGATATGGCGGGCAAGAACCGTGAAATCATCGAACACTTAAACGAATTAAAACAGGTGTGTGAGATCGGTTATTTGAAACCGAGTAATGACTTAGAGAAGAGCGATTTAGAGAAGAACGAATTAAAGAAAAACAAAGTTAAACATGATGTGTCGATTCTAAGCTGGCACAGCATCATTAATCACTATCAGACAAAACCTCTTCGATTTACTCGTGTCGGCTTCAATGAACCGTTGTTTGTACTCTACTCTTCCGGCACCACAGGCAAACCCAAATGTATAGTGCATTCTGTCGGTGGCACTACCATCAACCACCTAAAAGAGCATCAGCTTCATTGCGATATTAAACCAAGAGATCGCGTGTTCTACTACACCACTTGTGGTTGGATGATGTGGAACTGGCACGTATCTGCGCTCGCCAGCGGTGCTTGTTTGGTTATCTTTGATGGTAGCCCGGTTTACCCGCAACCTAACGTTCTATGGGATTTAGCGCAGCGTGCTGACGTATCGACATTTGGCACCTCAGCCAAGTACATAGAAGCGATTGAGAAAGCCGAACTCTCACCAATCGACAGCCACTCTCTGCCTCAATTAAGAACACTGTGCTCGACGGGTTCTGTGCTTTACCCAGAGCAGTTCGATTACGTTTACAAGCACATCAAGCAAGACCTGCATTTAGCGTCGATTTCTGGCGGCACGGATATTTGTGGCTGCTTTGTTTTGGGTAACCCAATCTCGCCTGTATATCGCGGTGAGTGCCAACAGGCCGGGCTCGGCGTCGACATCAAGGTGTTCAATTCGTCTGGTCAAAAGGTCGATCACGAACGTGGCGAATTAGTATGCACCAACTCCCTACCCAACTTCCCCGCTGGCTTTTGGAATGACACCGGAGAGCGCTATCACAGCACCTATTGGGATAGGTTCGACAATGTGTGGCATCATGGTGATGAAGTCGCACAGAGCGAACATGGCGGCTACCTGTTCTACGGGCGAGGCGACACCACACTCAACCCCGGTGGCGTGCGAATTGGTACGGCCGAAATCTATCAGCAAGTGAACACCATTGACGGCATCATCGATTCGATAGCAGTCGGTAAAAACATCGACCGCAATGAACAGGTATGGCTGTTTGTTCAGCTGCAGCAAGGTGTGAGTTTAGATGAAAAGTTACTGACAGCCATCAAAAGCAAACTCAAATCCTCTTGTTCGCCGAGACACGTGCCAAGCCAGATATTTGCGATCAGCGATGTGCCAAAAACACGATCTGGCAAACTGGTGGAGCTGGCGGTGAAACAGGTGATCAATGGCAAGAGTGTAGAAAACCTCGGGGCTATCGCTAACGCCGAGGTTTTGGAAGAGATAAAGAGTGTTGTTTCGCTTTAATAGTTAGAACAGAACTATGAGATAAAGGGCCAGTCAAAGGTGCAAGTTCAAAAGCATTCAGCCCTTTGCTGTTCTTTCTAATATTTGCGTTTACTGCAAGTTACCCATCACCATAACAGAAAGTCAGTAGCAATTTTCTATTCCCCACTAAACTCAAAAGTTAGAAAATCAGTACAAGTTATTGGATAATCGTACAATTTTTCGTTTATGAAACAACCGTAACAGCGCTTTATAAGGGCTAGACGTTGGTCTAAAACTTGCTTTAAAGCAGGTAATATTAACCTTATCGATTTCGTGAGCTTATGAGCAACCCTCTTCCTCCCAAAACATCCATGCTGTGGAATGACCATCCTTACACGCTCGAAGAAGCCGTTGCTGCGTATGAAAGCGATGGTTCCTTATCTTCATTGACTGAAACTTCAACAGCGCCCTCAAATGATATTGCAGGCTCACCACCTGAGCGCAGCATGTTTTGGGAAGGAGAAACCAAGAAAATAGACCCGCCCTCAAAACCTGAGCCAAGAACGATTGATATGACGCAGAGGAATGAGCCCGAAGAAGGTGGACCGGCACATTTCATTCCAGTACGTTATGCTATTGACCAGCTCGATAGTGAAGACGCTTCACCATTTGGTTTACCAACTAAATGGCAAGGCAAAGGACCAGCAAAGCTCAACACTATTGGCTATACACTCCGTCAGGTGCGCGATGGTTGGCTTTATGTTTATGATTCGGTTAGGAAGGTCCTTGATGAATACGAAGTGAAAGGGACACAATTCGCGCTTCATAAACTCGGGGCAGCAGAAAGCCCAGAATCCGAGACGAGGGGAGTGCCAGAGTCCCCAAGTACATTCCTTACTTATACTGAAGGAAGCCTTCTATCTCTTTGCTTTTCAGAGCATAGATGGACATGGAAAATGTTTCTTGCTGTGGTGAACAATCCCAGCAGTCATATTGACCGCATGCAAACCGTGGTACTCACAGCGAACTCGCAACAGCACCATATTGCGCCTATCGCTCAACTCTCTGAAGTGGCAGACATCGAAGCCTCTGCTGTCGATGATGGTCGCTTTGCGGATTCAGGAGTGAGTACACAAGCCGATGAAGCCGCCTCCCCCTTCAAACCCGTTGCCTCTGAAAGTGATTTAAAAGCAACGCTTCCTGAAGAGGAAGCCGCCTATTTTGTGGCCATCAAAGATTACGCCGCTGACATACAAGACATGTCACTGCATTTTGTAGGAGCCGCCAGCCCCTACCGCCTTTTTATTGACCAGTTCTCGAACCAATGGCATTTGATGCAAACCGCCATGCAGTTATCTATGTTTGGGGCGAGTGATGAAATAGACATGCCATGGAGAGTAAAGCGCAATCATCAAGAGCTTGATTTCTATATGGACATGGCGGATTACTATGACAACTCAGCAATGGTTGACCTTACCAGTGAATCCCAAGCAGCTATCATCAAAGGAATGCCATCCTCATTTTCCCAGCAAGCTATCGATGATTATCAAAAATCCACTTCAGAGATAGCAGAGGCTATACAGAAGAAATATGGCATTTCAGCAAACCGATTTGGCAAATACGAGCAATGGATAGCAACTGAACGCTGGCGTAAGCAGCTCAACTGGAAGCAAATGCTGAGCGAAATGCAGGCGCTGTCAGAGCAAAAAGAGACCATGCTTGCTCAAGTAACTTCCGTAAAACGTGACTTTATTTCGGTATTAGAAACGCTCACTCCTCATCATCTCGAACGTGTCTTCGACCTTTACAGCGAGGAGACGCAATATAGCCTCTATCAGCTTCACCTAGCGGCGGTAGAAGCGTTTAGCCTTGTGATTGAAGAGGAAGACCGCATTTGGGCAGAAAGCCAATGGGAGAAACCGACCAGCTTATTACCACTCTATACCTCTGGTTTCAGTCGAAGTGTCTATAATGAGTTGAAAAAATCCATTCCCGAGCCCCTATCAACATCGTCAAGCGATGAAGATACATGGTTAGAGCATGTCTCTTCCGTGAGCAATAAAACGGGGATGTATGCGAAGGTCATGGATTTTGTTACAAACCCAAACACCTCCGAAACCGACATTTTGAAAGACTTGGCAAAAGGCTTTAAAGAGCTCGATACCCTATTCAAAGCCTCTATTAGCGCTGCTTTAAAGGGGGCGTTAGAGCTGGGTGTGAGTTTTACCTCTCAAGCTTCCATTCTATTGATGCCAACGTTGGCTAAGCCATTGCCTCGAAATGGTTTTGTATGGCGAGCGAGTATAGCTGAGCGTATGGCGCAAACGATGCCAGTAAGTATTAATGAAAATTATGCTCAAGGTTTTAAGGATTGGAAAACACGCATTGAAGATAACCTTGCTGAGCTAAAGAAAAACAACAGTATTATTGCTGAGGTGAATCAAAATCAGCGCAAGGCGACAGCTAAGTATAAAGAGGCGTTAAAGAATCAGAAGCGGCTTAAAAAACGATTAGCAGTGACCACTTTAGAATACCCACAACGCATTATACTTCCGGACGATCTACCAAAAGCAACGGTAGAATTAAGGGCAAGGGTAATCAGCGAGCCCGCAGGTGATTTACACAAACTGTTCGAAAACGCGGGTGGGTTGGGGTTTCTCGCTCTTCTGTTTAACAGCATTGCCTTGACCGATGCCATGAGCAGTATTGCCGATACAGGCTTGATGAATTCAGATGAATTCTTAGACATACAACAAAAGCTGTTTTATACCGCCAGTGCGTGGACGGGGATTCGGACGGGTAAATTATGGGAGAGTGTGAAGGGTGACCCAAGATTGAGAGCCCATTCATACAAAGTATTAAAAGAGTTAGTAAGTAATAATTCTCGTGGTTTTGAAAACCTGATCCTTGAAGACTTGAAGGTATTCAATAAATGGCTCGCGATCACAGGGGCTTTGGGGGCGCTAGCTTCAGGTATTGAGGCATTCCGTTCTTGGCAGAGTGCTGATGAGGTTTATGGTCTTGAAAAATACTTGCATGTAACAAATGCTCTAGTATTAACAGCAATATCTGCTGTCGGCATGTTCCAAGCATACGGAGGGTTAACAGGACAGTTTGCACTAAACTTGACCTTTGGTGGGCCTGTAACGGCAGGTTTGGCAATTCTCACCGTTGCATATCTAGCTGTTAATTATGGGTTGAATAAGCTGAAGCAAGATGATTTTCAAAAATGGTTAGATAAACTGCCTTGGGGGTATCACCCGAGTCGTACTCAGTGGAGTCAATCTCCAAGCTTACCCGAAAGAGAAAAGCATAATTCAGCCTTAGTGCAGCAAGCGCTGTTTGACTTACAATCCATTATTCAACAGCCAATGGTATACCATCAGCCTATTGAAAAAATCCAAGCCTATCCAGGATACACACATCGTGAGTTAGTTGGCTTGGACGTGCATATTCAACTGCCAAGACGTGCTGTAACGAGCGGGATTATCGTGAGTACCAATACCAAAGCAACTGAAGATGAGTTGACGTCCGGCTCTTGGCATCAAAACGCTGATTTAGTCACGTTACAAACTCAGAGCCAAGCTAGCAAAGAATTGCTGGTGTATAAGGTAACGTTACCAATTAAAGAAGCCGATCAATACCTTGCCATGAAAGTATCGTATGATGTTGAAGGTGATGCCCCAGCCAAGCGTGAGTATTGGTTCCAAAACGGCATAAAACAGAGTGCAACTTATAGCGTGATTTCAGACAATAGCAAACAAAGCACCATTCAGAAATCACTTACCCCCGTTGTCGGCACATTAGGTTTTCAGGAGTAACCCTTGGCATATTCACCATTTTACATCACCCCAGAAGAGTTGGCAGTTTATCAAGAGGCGCAAGAGCGAGAGATTCTTACCGGGGACAATTTAACAACATGGCACAAATATGATGTAGAGGAGCCGTTTCGTTACCATTACAAGTTAACCGCGTTGCCATTTATGAGCTTCTTATTTGTAATTGTATTTTTGACACACACAAGTGAGACACTTGTCGTAACCTTTTTTGGTCTTATCTTGTCAGTGATGATGGCTGGCGTCTTTTATCTCACGATCGGCCTCGATTATAGGTATGACTACATTTTTTCTGACAAGGGCTTTGTGATGAAAAAGCGTCGCAATATGCCTAAGTGGGTAAATACCGCCACGCAAGCTGTTGGTTGGATAGGCGCGGTGGTGTGCGTGACGATGGTAGCGGTGGTTGGCCCAATGGCATTAGCGGGAGCTGGCGCCCTTATTTTACTCTCATTTGGTATGTTAAAACGCCAGCCTGATGTACCAACAGAAGTGAGAGTCGGAGAACGTGAAGATTGGCTGTTTGCTGACTACAACAAGAAAAGAAAAGTGATTAAGTTCTTTTTTAAGCATGACACATGTGAATATATTGATATGGAAAACACCACAATTTCACGTTTACACAATCGATTTCACTATTACGTATTTTTTAAAACTGTGTCTGACTTAGAGTCTATGGTCAATCAGTTAGTAAAGGAATATAAGCTTGACTGTACCGAGGTTAATGACCACAAAAAGCTGTTTGAAGCGAAGCCAGAAGCTAGACTGTTTAGCACGCCTGTTTATTTCAAAGAGTATCAAACCGATGAGATGTTTGATTTTAGGGCTATAAACACCCCACTCCCAGAGCGTGAATACCTTTACAACGGCAAGTGGCGAACCGAGTCTGAGATTGAACAATCTAAGGTAGAAGGTGCAAACAACCTGAGTGACAATATCTGATATCACCTTTGTCACTCGCGCTCGTTAAAATGTAGAAATCAAGAAGCCTCCAGCATTGGAGGCTTCTTTTTATCCAGATAGTATTAAGATACTAAGCTTCTGAATAAAGACAAAAGCATGCGTTCGAACTCTTATTAGAACAGGTTAAATATTTGGATACTCAGTCCAGGTTTCTCCCCTCTTTTCAAAAAACATCCTCAATTTAGCAAAATAAATCTTTGTTTCCGTTCACATCGGTGCATTCGCATCCGCTTGGTTCTCTGGCATCGCCCCAATAAAAGCGGGTAACTGATTACACGCTTCAACAATCGAGTTAATCAACGGATACGGCGACATATCAACGCCAAAACGCAGTGCATTATAGACTTGTGGCACTAAGCAAATATCGACGATACAAGGTGAATAGGTGAGGCTATACACCGAGTCGCCATGTGCTTTTCTGTGCTTTGCCAACTTCTCTTCTAGAGCACAGAAACCTTGGCTCATCCAATAGTGAAGCCAATCCATTTTCACCTCTTGCTCGCACGACAATTCTCGATCCAAATACTGCAACACGCGCAGGTTATTAAGAGGATGAATTTCCATCGCAATGTCCTGAGCCATCGCCAGTGCTTGATAGCGCAATGGTGTTTGCTCGGGAATCAACAATGAGTCTGGGCTGCTCTCACATAAATAGCTTTCATCCAAATATTGCAAAATAGTCAGCGACTGATTGAGTTTAACTTCACCATCCACCAGCACGGGCACTAATTCACTGGCGTTGAGCTCACGATATTGTGGGTCATGCTGCTCGCCGCCATTACGCACCAAGTGCACCGATTTAGACTCGTAGTTGAGTTGCTTCAGGTTTAATCCAATACGCACCCGATAGGCGGCCGAAGAGCGCCAGTAACCGTAAAGTATAATGTTCTTGTTCACGATGCTCTCGCTCATACAGAAATCCTATTACGTGGATTATACCGCTCGATACTGGCTCACTTTTTGGTCAATCGCACCAAAAATGGAGTCACCCGCTGCATCAAACATCTCAAGCTTGATCGAATCGCCAAACGACATGAATTTAGTCGACGGTTTACCATCACGAATCGTCTCAATCATTCGCACTTCGGCAATACATGAATAACCCACACCGCCTTCGGCAATTGAGGTGCCGTGGTCAGTCCCTTGCTTATTAGAAACCGTGCCCGAGCCTATGATTGTGCCTGCCGACAATGGGCGAGTCTTCGCGGCATGTACCACTAGCTCGGCAAAGTTGAAGGTCATATCCACGCCTGCATTCGGACAACCAAAAGGCTGGTTGTTGTAGGTCGATATCAGCGGTAAATGCACCTTGCTGCCTTTCCACTGTTCACCAAGCTCGTCAGGTGTAACTGCGACCGGAGAGAACGCCGAAGAAGGCTTAGATTGGAAGAAGCCAAAGCCCTTGGCGAGCTCTGCCGGAATTAAGCCGCGCAGCGACACATCATTCACTAACATCAGCAAGCGAATCGAGTCATGCGCCTGCTTAGCACTAGCGCCCATAGGCACATCACCGGTGACAATCGCAACCTCACCTTCGAAATCGATGCCCCATTCATCACTGGCAAACTCAATATTGTCACGCGGCCCGATAAACGCGTCTGAGCCGCCTTGGTACATTAAAGGATCGACCCAGAAGCTTTCTGGCATTTCAGCACCACGCGCCTTACGCACCAGCTCAACGTGGTTTACATACGCGCTGCCATCTGCCCATTGATAAGCGCGTGGCAGAGGCGATTCACAATATTGAGGCGCAAACACTTCACTGCCCGTCACATGCCCGTTGTTTAACGAGGTGTATAACTCTTCTAACTGAGGCGCAACGCTTTCCCAATTATCCAAAGCGACTTGCATGGTTGGCGCCAGATGCATCGCGTGGAAAATCTCCGTCGCTGGCACGCACTGTTTAAGGTCTCTACTCACGACCATCAATAGGCCATCGCGAGTACCATTTTTCTTGGTTGCTAATTTCATCCTTGTTGCCCCTTACTTCTCTTGCCAACTGTAGACATATTCTTTGTTTTCAACGCTATCGAGTTCCTCAGAGAACTGCAGCGCATGGCGAGTATCGATCATCACCGCCACTTCATCGGTAAACTTCTTCTTGTGCGCTTGCCCAGCCTTGAAGGCCTTTGGATGAGGCCCATGCGTAAACCCCGCCGGGTGAAAGGTCACCATGCCCGCTTCAATGTTGTCGCGGCTAAAAAAGTCACCAGCGTGATAGAACAGCACTTCATCGTAATCATCATTGTTGTGATAGAAAGGCACTTTCAATGCACCGGGGTCGCTCTCAATCGGGCGTGGTACAAAGGTGCACACCACAAAGCCTGCGCCAACAAAAGTGGTGTGTGCTGACGGTGGCAAGTGGTAACGATGTGACATCAGCGGTCTGATATCGCGCCAATTCACTTTCACCACCGCTAAGTCGCCATGCCAACCAATTGCATCCAATGGATTGAACGGATAGGTGATCACACTGACTTTGTCGTGGCGTTTCACCTGAACCTGAGTTTGATTTTCTGAATACTGAGCGCGGAATTGCTCATTGATAGAAGGTATGTCGAGCACCGCCGGATCAAACACCGCGTGATTACCGACCATGCCTTTCTCTGGCAGGGAGTAAGCCGCGTCTGTGTTCTCAATCATCAAGATGAACATCGGCTCACTTGGCTCTAAACGCCAGTTGGTTGAGCGCGGGATCATCACGTAATCCCCTTCACTCACGGCTAGATGACCATAGTCACAATAGAGATCGGCGCTACCTTGGTGAATGAACAGCAGCTCATCACCATCAGAATTACGCACCAAGAAATCCATCTTCTCGTCCATGCGCCACACTCGGATTTTGCAGTCAGCGTTGTGCAAAAGATGAGGCACCGCCCAAGGGGTTATCTGGCTGGCTTTTTCCACCAGCGTAAAATCAAAAGCGCGAGGGCGTAAATCACCTTCCCACTCCGACCAACCTGTTGGGGCATGTTGGTGATGAAAATGAGCGGCAGGGCCGAAGAATCCACTTCGGCCCGCCTCTCGCTCATAAATTGCCTCTTCGGGGAAGTCGGCATGCGCTTGTTTAGAGCACACCCCCTCCCGATGAGGAAACGAGATCCATTTATGCATCGTCTAATACTCCTCGACGAATCTGGTCCTCTTCAATCGATTCAAACAGCGCCTTGAAGTTACCTTCACCAAAGCCTTCATTGCCTTTACGCTGAATGATTTCAAAGAACACAGGCCCGATCACCGTCTGCGTGAAAATTTGCAGCAAGATGCCGTCTTTGGTCGGCGCGCCATCAATCAGAACACGTAGGTCTCGCAGCAGTTCGGTGTCTTCACCGTGGCCTTTCACACGATCGTCAACTTTCTCATAGTAGGTGTCAGGAGTTGGCATAAAGTCCATGCCGCGATCACGCAAGGTTTTCACCGTTTTGTAGATATCATCCGTAGCAAGTGCGATGTGTTGGATACCTTCGCCGTTGTATTCACGAATGAACTCTTCAATTTGTGATTTGTCGTCTGAAGACTCATTGATAGGGATGCGGATTTTGCCACATGGTGAGGTCATGGCGCGGCTCACAAGGCCTGTCAGCTTACCTTCAATGTCGAAATAGCGAATTTCACGGAAGTTACCGATACGCTCATAAAAACCAGACCACAGGTCCATATTGCCTTGTTTCACGTTGTGCGTGAGGTGATCGATCTCATAAAGACCAACATCGGCTTTCGCCATGCGCTCTTCCGCGTCATCATAGAATCGGAAGTCAACGTCGTAGATGCTCTGCTTGCCGTAGCGATCCACAAAATAGAGCAGGCTTTCACCGATGCCGTAAATGGCAGGAATGCTCAGCTCCATCGGTCCAATTTCTGTTTTATACTCTTCGCCACCGCCGCTGAAAGCTTGTGTCATTGCCGCAGTTGCATCGTTAACACGAAAAGCCATGCCACACACCGATGGGCCGTGAACTTTAGCGAACGCTTCCGCTTGGCTGTGTGGCTGCTCATTGACGATAAAGTTGATGTCACCTTGTCGATACAGCCAAGCCTCTTTTGAGCGATGCTTGGCGACCTCAGCAAAACCAAGTGACACAAACAGTGCTTTAAGTTGCTCAATTCCCTTGTGGTCAACGGCCGTGTATTCAACAAACTCGAATCCATCCGTGCCAAGCGGGTTGTATGTATCCACCATGAACTTTCTCCTTGTACCTATTGGTTTTGTATTACGTGTTTTTTGTCCTTAATTAAATTTGGCCCACAAGCGGAAAGATTGGAATGCATCGAAGGAAATGGGCAATAACGCTAAAAACCCGTCAAATTGTAAAATAATTGTTACACACAAACCCTCACAACAGGAAAGTGAGTGCTATCAAGGGATTGAAGAGTGGTGGTTTGATTTACAGCAAAGCAAGAGATGTTGCTTAATTGTTACAAGTGATTTTTTTGGCTAAAGCAGAAAGAGATAAGTGTATGTTGAACGTAAAAAGAGCATCACAAAACAGGTGATGCTCTTTTAAAAAGCTTCATATCCCAGCGGTATTCTTATGGGACGAAGTATCAAACCTAACCCATTACTTTAATGGTTGACGGTCAAATAGAGGTTGTTTCTCTCGTGAGCACGTCATCAATTTAGGCAATCACAGAACGAGACTTTTTCAAGCGAACTGAAAGCACGGACATTAAACTGATAAGCACCAATAGCCCGGTACCGGCACCACTACGTTCAACATCTTCAGCGCTATCATCACTTCTTTCAGCAATGTCTTCACTTGTTGCTCCAGATATCGGGATAAGTTTTACAGCCACCACCCTCTCGTCACCTACTCCATCATTACAATAAGCAAAGTGTGCGGTTGAATCATAAGCCATAGAAGAGGAGCTACTTTCACTCGCAAAACATTGTATTGCCGTCCCTGAGATAACACCCGCGTCATTAATGTCGGTTGCGTCCAATATTCTAAAGTGGTTGTTGGCATCACTGTCGTCACCACCGTTAGTTAGGTCGTCTAACCACCAAGCTTGATCATTATATCTTGCACGTCTATCAGCATCGGTACCAATGTCGTTGTAAGGGAAAATGAAGCCGCGATGCCTCCTTTCATGGCCGTCTACTTCAGAGTGAGTTTCTGCGTCAACATAGCCAACAATTTCATTGTAATTATTGATCTCACTTGCTTTTCCTTCTGCACTATCAAAGAAAATGTCTTCACCTAAACTTGCGAAGAATGTAGCTGTTGGCGTTGTGTCATTCGCATCAGCGACAAACATACGATTATCAGACACACGATCCGACGGATAATCACCATCTCTTTTTGCATAACCAATAACCATCATGTTTTCATTAATATCTGTTGCGACAGAATTACTGTGAATGTATGAATCACTCACTTCTACCGTCGCATTAGCGATAAATGTCGTCGTCCAAGCATTTTCCGAAACGCTGAAATTTGACGTACTGCTTGGCCTAAACACAGCAGCCTGCATAAGAAAGTTATCAGAATCATCTAGCTCCGTATTGTAACCGACTAAAACAGGATAAGAGCTATATGTCCCTCTAGATGAAATCGTTGCAGCCCTCACACTCGCCTGTGCTGAAGCTTCATCATCGTTGTAAGAGTAATAGGTCGAACTGGTTTCCCAATCAGATACTGAGAAACGGTTTCCATCATCATTGGGGCCATTCGCATCGGTTATATTCCAGACAAAAGCTCGATTAGCAAAAGCAAAGTTCTGACACTCTGGATATAAAGCAGGCTCAATATCTTCATCGATACAATTATCTAGATCCTCTGCATCACTGTCGGATGTGTACGGAGAGTCATAATCTTTATACTCATCACTGTAATAAAAAGTCGCAACGGACGCGCTTCCGACCACATAGCTTTCCCCTCCATAACTGAAAGAATCAAAAGCCATCGTTCTTCCCATTTGGGAGATTATATTCGCTTCGCCGTCAGCATCGCTGATCGTAATGCTGGTATCGGCTTCAGGTTGGAGAACCGTAAATTCAGTGCCTGTATCGTAGTAACCACGCTGCCTATACAACTGAATATATTGGTTGTTATAGCTGTAATAACCACTGCTGGTGTTACCAAGAACAAAACCATTCTCGTCAACTTTAGTGATCACCTTCTCCTCTGTTCCATCAACAAAGGAATAACTATAACTGCTCACATCAGGTGGATTACTGCCAACATCAGGGATATCACTTAACGAATAAGAGTCATAGAAAGCCGTGGAATTCGTCTGATAGCTCAGCTCGTAATATGCATCACGCTCATTTCTCAAGCCTCCAATGCCTGCATCCTCATCGCCATACCACAACAAAGAACTCCAAGCTTCACAAGTCGCGTAGCCAAGTTCACTTGTGCAGTAGCTATAGATATCGTCATAATCCAAATAGTAGAACGTGTTATCGATACCAAAAGGGACCTCCTCTTTAAAGGAAAAACCTGGTTCTGCATTTTGAGCTTCCCCTGCGAATGCGTAATCGGTGTCACCACAACTGGTACTAAAGCAATCCGTTGTACCAAGCTCTGGTTCAACTGCAACCCCATACACCGATTCCGTTTCTACTGGTGATTCCTCCAAAACCACCCTATAAAGAGCAGCGTTACTATAAGAAGCAACCAACAACGTAGAAGAGACAACGACTGATTTTTTTACCATTGCCTTCATTCTACGGCTCCTAAAAAATAATCCATTTCAATACCAACGATAGCTTTCTGCCTTTATTGCTAAAGGCATTAAATTCATGAGTTCAATAATGGACTAGGATAAAAATAGAAAATGTGGAAACTATGTAGAAACAATGGAGGTTTAAACAACCTGACTTGATGGGCTGATGAACTGATGCCCTATTAAAGTTAAACGCTAACTTTCATCTCCTAGATTTATCCATTTTCTCTGCTAATTTGATCGCTAACCTATTTGCGTCAAAGAAATACACTTATATTTGGTTACGAATAGGAATTAAATTATGAAAAAAATCACGACAGCATTACTTTTACTGACATCGACATTCGCGCTTCAAGCGTGTGCTGAAAGCCGTGAAGGTCCAAGAGAAATGCCAAGTTTTGAAGAAATGGATGCAAACGGTGATGGCGAGTTACAATTAGAAGAGCTCAGAGGTCCACTCGCCGATGACTTTGACAAACTAGACGCAGATGGAAGCGGTGGTCTATCGGAAGAGGAAGTTCCGCCGCCACCACCAAGACGTCAATAATGGTTAGAGGGTTATCCAAAAATAGTGATAATTCAATGCGAGCTGATGGGGTATAGCACCCTGTCAGCTCGCTATTCGTTTCTAACAAAAAGATGCTTATACATGGCCTAAGATGAATAAAGAAATCAATGTCCACATTTCCCACACGATTGGTGACTAATATTGGTTTAACTCACTTTTGTCTTAATTCATTTTACTGTCCTAATTCACTTTAACTTCTGGAGAGAACGTGCGCATATCAATTTTCACTAAACTGTTTGTTTCAATACTAATGGTATGCGTGACCATGCTCTTTGTACTGACCTATTTTATTAACTCCAGTTTTCAAAGAGGGCTCCAAGATTTCACAAATAATAATGAGATTGCCCTAGCTCAAGAACTCGCCAATAACTTAAAGCAATATTACTCACCTTCCGAAAAGTGGAGGCGGCTAGAACGTGAACCACATTTAATCGCCAGCAGCATTGGTGGCCCCTCACGACCACATGCTCGTGACAGACACCCATCGCCACCACCATTAAGAGAGCCGGAAGCGCCAGATCTTCAACCTATTTGGCAACGACTCAACATTTTAGATCAAAACGGGCGAGCTATAATTGGACCTCCTGAAAACCTACATCACCTTGAAGATGGTCAGCATCAAGCACTAGTCGAAATAACACGGGATGATCAAGTGATTGGGTATATCTCCATCGTCCAGATGGATGAAATATCAGGGCCTTTGGCAGAAAGCTTTTTCAAACAACAAACGACGCATGTAAGCACTATCGCTTCGATTACCGTGTTGCTTTCATTCCTTATCGCTTTATTTCTTGTTAGGCGATTTTTGAAACCATTGCGTGCTTTGTCGAAAGGTGCCAAATCTATCGAAAATGGCGATCTCGATTTCTACATTGAAAAAAGCGGCAATGATGAATTGTCCGATCTCATCGGAATATTCAACGGTGTAGTCGAAACACTAAGAAAACAGAAAACACTTAGAGAACAGTGGTTATCGGATATTTCACATGAACTTAGAACGCCTATCACCGTGCTAAGAAGTGAACTAGAAGCGCTACAAGACGGTATCCGATCTCCTGAGCCAAAATACATCGACTCGTTACATCAACAAATCATCACGTTGGGTCAACTCGTTGAGGATCTTCACCAACTCTCCCTGTATGACATCGGATTTAACCTCAATGTTAAAAACAACGTTGATATACATAAACTGATTGATTCTGTGATCGTTCAAAACTCGATCCGTTTAGAACAAAAAAACATCACATTAACAAAGCACTATGACCATTCAGCCCCACTGTTTACCTCGTGTGATGAGAGATTACTGACACAACTGTTTGTGAATCTGTTGGAAAATAGCGCACGATACACTAGCGATAATGGGCATGTATCGATAGATGTTACCGACATTAGTGATAGTATTATTATCAACGTTGAAGACAGTGATCCAGGTGTACCTGATGCATCACTTCCGCGTTTGTTTGAGAGGCTTTACCGCGTTGATAAATCGCGCAGTCGATCAAGTGGCGGTTCTGGGCTTGGCTTATCTATCTGTAAAAATATCGTTGAAGCGCACCAAGGACACATTACTGCCGACCACTCAGAATTGGGTGGACTACGAATCATCATAGCGTTACCAAAGGAAATAAAATCGTGATTTTAGTCGTCGAAGATGAGCCTGCATTAGCAAGTGTACTGTGTGAGTACTTAGAGCACTCTGGCCTTGAAAGTCATCATATTATCGATGGTAACCTTGTCATTGACTGGGTAAAGCAAGCATCGCCTAAACTCATTATTCTCGACCTCATGCTACCCAATCGAGACGGGTTGGATATTTATCGAGAGCTGAGAACGTTCAGTGACATCCCAGTGGTTATGGCGACAGCCAAGGTCGAAGAGATTGATCGACTCGTTGGGCTTGAACTGGGTGCAGATGATTATATATGTAAGCCGTACAGCCCGAGAGAAGTGGTTGTGAGGGTGAAAAATATTTTGCGCCGTTCCAACAAGCCCCAAGCCACGTCAACAACGAACGCCATTGATATTGATGAATTGAGTATGACCGCCGTCCTATGTGGTATTAAGCTAAGTTTAACGCCAGCTGAGTTTCGGCTTTTGCACCTTCTCTATCAAAATGTTGGCCGCATTTATAGTCGCGATCAATTGATTGATAAAATCTACGACGATAGAAGAGTGGTCAGTGATCGCACTATCGATAGCCATATTAAAAACTTACGCAAAAAAATGGTCTCGATAAATGAAAAATGTGACTACATTAAATCCATTTACGGGATAGGTTACAAACTAGAAATAGAATAATACGAATCAAAAAGCCGCTGTAGTCAGCGGCTTGATGAGTTCTAGAACGAACCTAAATCGAATATAAGGTTCGCGTTAATCCCAGTTGAGAATCGACCAATTCGGTTGATCGGCTAACGCTTTCAAACGCGGGCATGGATTCACCAGGTAAGCAAAATCAGCGTGTTCACACAAAGGTAAGTCGTTGATTGAATCCGTATAAAAGTGTATATCTGAATAGTTGGTTTCTTGATTGTCTAACCATTCTTTTAAACGCGTCACTTTGCCTTCACGGTAGCTTGGCACACCAGAGATCTGAGACGTGAAACGACCTTGGTTTTCAATCAAATCAATACCAAGTGCATTCTCGATACCAATCTTACGACCCACCGCTTCCACTAAGAAAGTCACGCTGGCAGAGATGATCAGCATATCAATATCATCATTCTCAAGCTGCTCAATCAAAGGTTTCGACTGCTTGAACTGTTTAGGCAAAATATGCTGTTCAACACACTCTTCCACCAACGCAGTCACTTGCTCTGTTGGCATATCGGCCAATGGCTGCATGGAAAACGTGAGGTAATCTTCCATATTCAATTTACCTTCCGAATACAGGCCCATTAAGCGCTTATCTTCTTCAATAAAGTTGGGCGCTGTGGCAATGCCCTTTTCAACCAAGAACTCATTCCAGAGCATCGCTGCATCGGCATTGATCAGCGTTTCGTCCATATCAAATACATACAAAGGTTTGAACATCTTAGGCTCTCACAGGTTGAATTTCGTTAAGGTTAAACAGGAGTTCAAGTTGGCTGCCGTTTGCCAACAGTCGTTCAGAAGAACGGTTAAGTAGGTCGACCGTTAATTCACACTCATCAACGTCCACTTGGTAGCGAATCACGTTGCCCAAAAGCTGGTGGTTACGAATCGTGCCCGTTTTCGGCGCAGAGATATGTTCGCCATATTGTCGACCTTGCTCTTTCACGTAGATAGACTCAGGTCGAATCGCCACTTTCCACTCTGTTTCAATATTGAAAAGTTGCTTGGCTTTGTTCGCTTGCACCAGATTGTAGTGACCCATGAACCCAGCCACAAATTCATTGGATGGTTGAGTGTAGATCTCTTCGGGTGTACCTGCTTGTACGATCTCACCTTTATTCATCAAGAAGATGCGGTCAGACATGATCATCGCTTCTTCCTGATCATGAGTCACGAAGATCGTGGTCAGGTTCATCTCTTTCTGAATATCTCGGATCTGTTGGCGTAGGTGCTTTCGGATCTTCGCATCGAGTGCAGAAAGCGGTTCATCGAGCAATAGAATACGCGGCTTGACCACCAAGGCTCTTGCCAAGGCAACACGCTGACGCTGACCTCCCGAAAGCTGATGCGGGTAGAATTTCTCTTTACCCGTTAAGTCCACCAGTCCAATCACTTTCGCCACTTCACGTTTAATCTCGTCAGCAGCAAGCTTTTTCATCTTGAGGCCAAACGCAATATTGCCTTCAACCGTCATGTTCGGGAACAGCGCATAAGATTGAAACACCATGCCGATGCCACGTTGTTGCGGCACTTGGTGAGTAATCTCTTCACCGTTGACCCAGATCTCGCCACCATCAACAGGATTCAGGCCTGCCAAGCTACGCAGAAGAGTCGACTTACCACAGCCACTCGGGCCAAGCAGAGTAATGAATTCGCCCTTCTCGATGGAAAATTCAATATATTCAAACACCGTGTTGTCACCAAAGCGCTTGGTGAGGTTTTTCGCATTTACATAGCTCATTATTTTGTTCCCTGGCTGAAACGACTTGCCAACCAAGTCAGTAAGAAAATAAACAGGAAGTACGTCATCACAAGGGCTGATGTGAAGTGGCCGCTGGTTTGACGCATGTTGTATAGGTAGATTTGCAGTGTCTCGTAGCGTGTTCCTACCAAGATGTTGGCGAACACGAACTCGCCCAATAGGAACGAGAACGACAAGAACAGTGACGCCATTAAGCCTTTCTTAAGGTTTGGCAGAATAATCAATAAGAACGCCTTGGTGGTACTTGCGCCAAGCAGATGTGCCGCGTCCATCAAGTCATGCAAGTTAATCGCTTCAAAGCTGTTGGCAATCGCGCGATACATGAATGGCAACGCGATGGTGAAGTAAGTACCAATCAAGATCCACGGTGTGCCTATCAAAGAAATCTCACTATCGGCATACAACTGAAGTAAGCCGACTGACGAAACTACTGGCGGTACTGCGAACGGCAATAAAATCAGGATATTCATCACCTTGTCGAGTTTCGGGAAATAGTAAAACACCACGAAAATCGCAGGCAGAACCAACACCACACTCAATGACAGCCCTGCCACACAGATAAACAGTGAGCGACCAAAGGCTTGCAAGAAGCGAGGATCCGTCAGCAGGTTGATGTACCAATCTAACGTGAAGCCATCCGGCAGGATAGTGGCGCCCCAACGCGAGGAGATCGAGTAGATAAAGGTCGCTAAGATCGGAATCATCATGATGCCGACAATCGAATAGACAACCGTTTTATGAAAGCGAGTATTTACGGTGTTCATTACTTTCTCTTCCCTGCGTAGCTTTTGCTGATCAGCCATTGGTTAATCACAGTGATGAAGGCCAGCATCGCCATCAGAATCACAGAAATTGCGGCAGCTAGGTTGGGTTCTAGGAACAGGTCGCCCGATACCAAGCTCGCAATTCGAATCGTAATCACGTTGTAGTTGCCCGAGGTCAACGCATACACACTTGCGTAGGCGCCAATCGCATTGGCAATCAAGATGATAAAGGTGCCGAACAAAGCTGGAGACAGCACAGGCAGCGCTATTTTGGTCCAGTACTGCCAAGTTTTCGCGCCAAGCAGTGCCGAAGCGGCTTGCCAGTCGTCACTCAGAGCATCAAACGCTGGATAGAGCAACAACACCGCCAATGGGATCTGGAAGTAGATGTAAATCGCCAGCAAACCCCACTTGCCGTACAAGTCAAAATCGCCCAGTAATCCATACTGCTTGAGCAATAAGGTGATCGCACCGTTGGTGCCCAAGATGATGATGAATGCGAACGACAGAGGCACGCCTGAGAAGTTGCTGCTCATATTGGTGAAGGCAATCACCGCATCGCGGATTTTAGAATCAACGCGGCGCAATGATGAGACGAGCAGAGTCGCGATCGCTAAACCAACAATGCTCGACCAAATCGACAGCCATAAACTGTTACCGAAGGCCTGCATCATGAAGGCAGAATCGAATATTTCAGAATAGTTTTCGAGAGAGAGCTCATCGTCGTAGAAGAAGCTGTTGATCAGCACCCAAACCATAGGTGCCAGTTGGAACAGATAGAAAAACAGCGCGAAAGGCGCAAGCCACAAAGCGGGCTTGAAGCGTTGAAACAAAGATTTGGTTTTGGGTTGAAGCGCAGAGCCATCGCTCTGCGTAATTACAGAACTGCTCATAAGGCCAACAATTCCTGAGTGTAAGATTTATCGTGTTCAAGGTTGAGTAACTGACAGACGCTGCCGCAGATATCGGTCTGTTTCACTGAACAGGCTTGGTGTGTGAACTTATCGCCAATCACAAAGAATGGCACTTCACGCTCTTCAGGCAGAATGCCACCGTGAGACAAGTCATTGTTCATGCCGTGGTCACTGGTGATGATCACTTGATAACCATCGTCTACCCATTTCTCAAGATAGTTTGATAGGTAAATATCCGCGCCACGAGCACTATTACGGTACTGGCGAGAATCCAGCCCATGCTTGTGTCCCATGTCGTCAATGTTCATTGGGTGAATCAGTAAAAAATCAGGCTGATGAGTCACGCGCAAGTGCTCTGCATCCAAGAACAAGGCTTCATCTGGGTAGTGGTCCCAATGGTAGAAACAGCCGTGTTGGATGTTCATGGTTTCATCGTTGGTGAAACGGTCACGTACTGCATCAAATGGCGCTCGGTTATATAACTCGCTCACCCAATGATATGCCGCTGCAGCCGTCACTTTGTTCTGCGACTTCGCCAAGCTAAATACCGACTCGTGATTCGATAAACGCACGATTTGATTGTTGACGATACCACTCTCGACAGGGCGAACTCCCGTTAAAATGCACTCATACAGTGGGCGTGACATTGACGGCAATTCACATTGCACAGGGTAAAGAGTGGCGCGCAGTTTGTTTTTTTGCGTGCTCATGATTTGCGAAGTGCCCTGTTGATTTTGGGAAACGCTGTGATTACTGTTTTTCGAGTCACTAAGTTCTAGAAGGCCGTTCAGGTAGCCCATGCAATCACGGGCTACCTGATAATTCAGTCCATCTAAAACAACAAGGATAACCTTATTGCTCATGGTCTATTCTCTATTGCTTGTTACTATAAGCCACCCATTACAGGTGGCGTGTTAAGCGGGGTTATTGCTGGTGAATCAATACGCTTTCTTGCCATTGACGTGGCAAGCGACGTGCTGATTTTTCCCATGCTGAGAAGTCAGATACTGGGTGCACGTTGCTGTATTGCTCGTTCGAGATCAGCTTGTCTTGTACTGATTGAGGTAGCGTAACGCTGCTACGGATTGGACGTGCGTAACCTTCTGCTAGGTTAATTTGGCCTTGGTCACTAAAGATGTATTCACGAGCCAACTTCGCCGCGTTCGGGTTTTTCGCGTATTTATTGATGATGGTGGTGTAACCAGAAATCACTGAGCCATCTTGTGGAATGTTTACCGTAAAGCGCTCACGGTCGATCGTGTCGCGGTAGTTCAATGCGTTGAAATCCCACATGATCGCAACTTCCACTTCGCCTTTTTCAAGGTTTGCGATGCTTGGATCTGTGTAAGATAGGCGACCTTGCTTCGCTAGCTCACCAAAGAATTTAATCGCTGGTTTTAGGTTTGACTCGTCACCGCCGTTAGCAAATGCAGCCGCTAGAATCGCGTTGTTTGCTTGCGCTGCTACGCCAACATCGCCCACTGTTACTTTGTAGTCACCTTCTAGTAAGTCACTCCAAGATTTTGGTGCATCTTCAACAAGGTTGTTGTTTGAAATGAACGAAATAGTACCTGTGTAAGCCAGAGCCCAGTGACCATCTTTGTCTTTCGCCCAATCTGGAATGTCATCCCAAGTCGTTGGCTTGTATGGCTGCGTTACGTCTTTCTGCACAGCGACACGTGCAAAGGCGAAACCAACATCACCGATATCTGCAGTTGCGTTTCTTTTCTCTGCTTCAAATTTCGAGATCTCTTGAGCCGAGCTCATGTCTGTATCCTGATGCTTCAATCAGTGACTCAAGATCAGCATCCTTCGCCATCGCTGGCATTGAAAGTGTTGCCGTTATTAGCGTTGCGCCGATTAATTTTGCAGGTGAACCAATCAGTTTGGCTGGCGATACAGTTGAACGGCTAAGCAAAGTTTTCATTGTCTCTATCCCTCTGGACTAGGTCAGTAAGTTCTTTTTGTATGCTATCGCCAGAGTGTGACGCTTTCGCGCAACTTATTTGACAGTTAGGGTGCATTTTCGTGGCAGTTATATTTCACTCATATGACAGTAAGCCTTTGTTTACTGTCACATTCCTGTTAACTCCATGGTTTACCTTATTGAGCATACGAACTTATGGACTAGATCAGTAATGAGAACATTGGCTACAGCGCAATCAGGGACACAGCTAGGCAGAATTAAGGCGAGCATTAGAGAGCAGCTTCAATCAGGCATCTTCACCGAAGGGCAAAAACTGCCATCCGAAAGAGAGCTCAGCGAGCTGTTTTCAACCACACGAATTACGCTCAAAGATGCGTTGGTCTCATTAGAAACCGAAGGTTTGATATACCGAGAAGAGCGCCGAGGCTGGTATGTGTCACCCGAACGTGTTCGCTATAACCCATTATCACGTTCTCACTTTCATCAAATGATTCGTGAACAACACCGCATAGCAGAAACCAGACTGCTCAGCACCCGTACAGAGATGGCGACAGGCGATTACGCCAAAGCATTAGAGATAGAGCAGATAACGCCAATACACGTGATTGAGCGCTTGCGTTTTATTGATGGTAGAGCAGTGCTGTTTGTTGAAAATGTACTGAAAGCGCCCTTATTTGATGGTGTCTTGTCGGAAAACCTCACCATGTCACTAACAGGCATCTACCGAGAAAAATACGGCTACGAGACCCAACGCTCGCGTTTTGATGTAATTCCCACTTCAGCCCCAGCCTATGTCGCTAAGGCATTGAATTTGGCTGAGGGCCAGCCTGTTCTTAAGATCTGCCGAGTGAACTACAAACAAGATGGCGAGTTAATGGACTGCGAACTGGAATACTGGCGACCCGATTCTGTGGTGATCCATATTGATAGCATTGGGTCATGCTGTGCCTGCTTGAGAGAAGAACCCCACACATACAAAAACTCCGACTGATTCAGTCGGAGTTTAGGATTTAGCGGTCAAACATTAAGGTGATGTGAATCATCTAGTTCATGAATCAAGCTTGAGGAACTGTCTAACCCTTGGTGAATCTGGGTTAGTGAAGAACTTCTCTGGGTTGGATTTCTCAATCAATATCCCCTTCTCAAGGAATACCACCTGATCCGATACCTGACGCGCAAACTCCATCTCATGTGTCACAACCACCATGGTGTAGCCCTCTTGCGACAGTTTCTTCATCACCAACAACACCTCTTCGACCAATTCAGGATCGAGTGCTGACGTTGGTTCATCAAACAGCAACACATCCGGCTCCATCGCGAGAGCTCTGGCAATAGCGACACGTTGCTTTTGCCCACCCGATAACATGCTTGGGTAGTTCTCTAGTTTGTGCGACATACCAACCTTATCGAGTTGCTTACGTGCCATCTCTTCGGCGTCTGATTTCGCTATCTTCTTAACGTGAACGAGCGCTTCCATAACGTTTTGCAACACGGTGAGATGCGGCCATAAGTTGAAGCTTTGGAAAACCATTCCAAGACGCTCTCGAAGTTTCGCCAACTCTTTGTATTTGAGTGGCTTACCCGTTTCAGAGTTGATACCAATACGCTCATCACCCATAAAAATCGTGCCGCGCTCTGGCTGCTCTAACCAGTTCATGCAACGCAGTAGCGTTGATTTCCCCGAACCTGACGAGCCGAGAATACTCACCACATCGCCTTTGTTGATGTTGAGGTTGATGTCTCGCAGTACTTCGATGCCATCAAACTGTTTCGACAGGTTTTCAACCTTGATGATCGTCTCTCGTTCTTCCAATAGTGGCTCGCACTCAATCACTTCCAAATTCACGCCCAAAGAAGGGTTAATCGGTGCTTCCGTTTCAATAATCTCTGATTGTTTAAGCATGGCTAAGTCCTCTAAGTTCAACTTTGGTTTGGATTCGTTTGGTGATGCTTTCAAGTGCAATACTCACAACCCAGTAGAGCGCGATAGCAATGATGAACGCATTCAATGGGATGAAGTAGGTCGATTGAATGCTGTTGGCGGCCGCGGTAATTTCTGCGACGGTGATGATGCTAAGAAACGCAGTGTCTTTTAAGCAGATGATGAGTTGGTTCGTGATCAGTGGAACCGACTTAAACAACACATTTGGGGTAATAACTCGGGTAAATGTTTTGAATTTAGAGAAGCCATAAGCGTGCGCCGCTTCGATGTAACCTGGCTCTAATCCTTTACGAACACCTCGGAAAATCTCACAAAAATAGGTACCGTGATAGAGACTTAGCGCGATGATTCCCGCTGTAATCGCATCGAGTCGAATACCAACCTGCGGCAACCCGTAATAGAGCAGGTACGCTAAGATAAGAAACGGCAAGGTGCGCATCATGCCTATCAAACTATTGATGGTGTACTTCACACCAAGTTTTGAGTTTTCGAGGCAATACAACAAACCGATGCCAATGATGAAACTCAAGATTGAAGACGAAACAAAAAGATAAAATGTGGTCACAAACCCTGAAGCAAACAGCTCTTTTTGTTGCCAGATAATATTCCATTCTTCCATATTTACTCCTTAAACTTACCCGCTCAATAACGCATCACAAGCAGGTAAATGGTGTTTCTGACCAAGTAGCCATGACGGCTAAACTGTGGTTGTTGTTGATAGCTGTGACTGAGGTAGATTACTGATAGCCACACTTACTACTGCAGATAAGTAGCTCGGTTTTCAGCCACCGCTTGCAACTTCACCAACACGCCAATAATCAACATGTAAATGGCACCGGCACATAGAATCGGCCCAAGTGGTTCATAGGTAACCGCAGAGATTCGATTGGTGACACGAGTTAGGTCGACGATGCCGATCACCGCAATCGCTGGGCTGCCTTTGATTAAGAACGACATCTCATTGACTAGCGCTGGTAGGCTCATGATCACCATTTGCGGGAACATGATGCGGCGAAAATAAGTGATACGTCTCATACCAATGGCTTCTGCCGCTTCCATTTGTCCTTTTGAAAAGTTAAGAAAGGCATTGCGCCAAATCTCTGCATTGAATGCCGATGTATTGAGTGTGAGAGCTAAAATAGCAGAAACGTGTTTATCTAAATTGATGCCAAATGACGGAAAAGAAAGGAAAATAAACAGAGCCAGTGTCACCAAAGGCGTTGCTCGTGCCCAGCTGACATAGATACCCAACATTTGATCCACAAACGGGATTTTCATCATTCTAACTAAGGCAATCATTAGGCCGATGACGACACCTAATACAATCGATACTGCCGATATCCATGCCGTTGCCCACGCGCCCTGTAGCAACTGTTCCCAAGCGTAATAATCCATAAACGACCTCTTTGATCAGCGACTTCTTTCGATAGATTGTGCGCCAAAGACTCATGGGTTAAACCGCTTTGAACCCATTGGCATGGACACAAACAGCCGCTAACTGTTTGTGTCGGCGCATGCTTATTCATCTATTGAACGGCTGTTAGCTTGTGATACTGCTCAACCGAAGTGATGGCTTCTGAAGGGAGTTGGTCGAACGATTCACCGAACCACTTCTTCTGCAACTCTGCCATTTTTCCTGTTTGCTCAAGGTGTAGGAAGAATTCCGTTAGGTAAGCCAAAAGCTCAGGATTATCTTTAGGAACTGGCCAGCTAACGAAACCTGGGCCAGAGACTGCTTCGCCTTTTTTGAATACCTTTGACTTCGACTTCACTACCTCGTTAACTGAAACCACACTGTTGATCACATAGTCTATTCGGCCGATTGCCAAGTCGGAATACGCTTCTGGGTAGGATTGATACTGCACCACTTTACCCAAAGATTTGCCTTGTGCTTCGAGCATCACTTCGAGCTCTGGAAGCCTTTCTAGCAAAGCACTGCCCGCTTGTAAGCCCACTGTTTTTCCATCTAAATCGGCTACCGTATTAATATCTTCCGCGTCAGCTCTGGTTAAGAAGTAATGCTGCGCTGAAGCGATAGGTGGAGTGAAATCAAAGGCCTTCAAGCGAGCATCGGTAATGATCGCGCCAGTTAACGCCACATCATATTGACCCGCAGATACCGAAGCGAGTAGTCCTGTCCAAGGTAAGATCTCTTGTTCGATATCGAACTTCGAATATTCACGTAACTCATCAAGCAAATCTTTGTTAATCCCCGCAGGCTTACCGCGGTCGATATAGTTGAATGGAGAGTAGTTGTCTTCTGTCGCCACTTTCATGAAGCCTTGCTTTTCGATGGCTGCAAGCTCCGATGCTTGTGCGACTCCAAAACAACCCAGTACAACTGTCGCTGCCGCTGTTGAAACCCATGCCTTCATCGTCATTCCCTGTTTCATACGCTTTCCTTATCGAGATTATTTGCCTGCCTTTACTTTATGAACGGAATGCATCGGAGACGTAGAGCCAATTTAATTTTCAGGTTGGGACAGAACGATTTTCTAGTTTGGGACAACGTAATTTTCGGGGTTGAGAGAGAGCAAAACACACTCTTAAAACATCAATATGAACTCTGGCGCATTTCTTGCTCTTTTATACAAATTGGACTGAGGTTCACTGAGAATAAGGACTGTATCTCATGGCGATAAATCACAATTGTTTCATCGAGTTTGATTCCAAAAGAAGCCTGCAAGAACAAGTACGTAGCTATTTGGTGACGGCGATATTGAATGGTATTTTTCCGGCTGAACAAGCGCTTCCGTCTTGTCGTAAGCTGTCTAGCCAATTGGGTGTTTCACGCAATACTGTCTCCTTGGTGTACGACAGTTTGCTCGACGATGGCTACCTCATCAGTAAGCCTCGCAGTGGTTATTACCTTTCAGAAAAGTATGAAAACCCGAGTGATACTATCGACGCGAGTTTGGATCATTTTGAATCAGCCGACAGCGACAATGCACCGGATTGGAGCAAACGCGTTAAGCTGCAATTGGGCCAATACCCACGCATCGTCAAACCCTCGCATTGGAGTTGTTACCAATACCCATTTATTTTTGGCCAACCCTCTATCAATGACTTCCCATTAGCTCAATGGCGAGAAGCGACAAGAAAGGTCACCTCAGACCCACATGATCACCGCTGGCTTTGCGACAAGGTCGATAAAGACGTCGACATGCTGGTCGAACAGATACGCACAAGGGTGCTCCCACAGCGCGGTATTCATGCCCAAAGTGATGAGATCCTCATAACCTTAGGTTCGCAGAATGCGCTGTATTTGATTTCGACTTTGCTCATGAACCATCAGAGTCGAGTCGGAGTCGAGAACCCCGGCTACAAAGAAGCGAATCACATCTTCAATCTCTCTGGCGCGCAATTACACCCGCATCAAGTGGATGAACAAGGATTGAGATTCAATGAGCACTCTTCACTGTGTGATCACTTCTATGTCACGCCTAGCCATCAAGCTCCAACCGGCGTCACCATGAGTGATGAGCGTCGAACTCAGTTACTTGAAATGGCCAAAGCCAATGACGCGGTAATTATCGAAGATGACTATGACGCCGAGTGCAACGTGGAGTGGAATCCTAAACCCGCGCTAAAAGCCAATGACAAGGAAGGGAGAGTCATCTACGTCAGCAGCTTCTCTAAGCTACTGGCACCCGGCTTGAGGTTAGGCTACATCGTGGCACCTGAAGAGTTAATCTACGACCTTAGAATACTGCGTCGCTTGATGTACCGACATGCGCCAAGCCGTGTTCAGATGGAAGTAGCGCACTTTATTGAACAAGGCTACTACGACAGCTTTGTGAGGCGCTTTAGAGAAAACACTCGCCAGCGCTGGAAGCTGATCAACGATGCTGTCTTGAAGTACTTACCTGACTGCAAGCGACTGGCTCAAAGCGAGCAGGCCAACTCTCTGTGGCTACAAACGCCCAGCCACATCAATAGCCAGCGTTTAGCTTCACGAGCCGCCCAAAAGGGCATATTGATTGAGACAGGCTATTCACACTTTATGACGAATACCGAAACGGAATCGGGCTGTGAAGCATTGTCAGAATATGACCCCAATTCCTATTTTCGATTGGGCTTTCACGCCATCGACAAAGATCTGATCGCACCCGGTATCAAAGAGCTGTCAGAGGTGATGAAGATCTAGCATCACTTAAGAGCAGTTTGACCAGACTGATTTAGTGAAAGAACGTAAAAAGAGCATCAATCGATGCTCTTTTGTCGTTTCTGAAGGTTAGGTTTGGCACGTTGAAAAGAACGGGGAATTCTTTGTCAAAGTGCCTTGGTTGCTGTGCTGGCTATCTTATTGGAGACTTAAGAAGCGAGTTCAAACAACACTTCATCAATGATCTTAACGCCTTTCTTTATATCGCTTGGCTGAATAACCAAAGGTGGCGCAACGTGAATGCGGTTATTCACAATGAAGGTCAACAGGCCTCGCTTGGTCAATTGCGCTTTCAATTGCCCCATTTTTTCATTGCTTAAAGGTGTTTTACTTTCACGATCTTCCACCAGCTCAACCGCCCAGAACATCCCTTTACCGCGCACATCACCAATCATAGGGTGCAACTCTTGAAGGCTCAGTAGGAGCGGCCCTAGAACGCTGTTACCGACGTTATCAGCATGTGTGACAATGCCCTCTTGCTCCATCACATCGAGCGTTGCAACGATAGAAGCCATCGCCAAAGGGTGACCAGAGTACGTTAAGCCGCCCATAAAGAAGTTTGACTTAAAGTGCTCAACGATCGGTTCGCTGACCACCACGCCACCAGCCGGCACATAACCCGAGTTCACCCCTTTCGCGAAAGTAATCAGATCTGGCACGACATTAAAGTGCTCAAACGCAAACCACTTACCCGTGCGACCAAAGCCGACCATGACTTCATCGAATATCAACTGAATGCCATGTTTGGTTGCCAGCTCACGCACGCCGATAAGGTAATCTTTGGGCGGAATGAGAAAACCAGCCGTTCCCGGAATCGTCTCTAGGATAATCGCCGCAATCGCCGTTGGTCCTTCGCATTCAATCACTCGCTCTAAATGCTGCAGGGCACGCTCACTCTCTTCTGCCTCAGTCGCCGCGTTGAATTCGCTTCGATAGAGAAATGGATTGAAGAAGTGAACGTGCCCACGGCTATACTCGTTTGGAATTCGACGAAAATCCCCCGTCGCAGCAATAGCAGTACCTGTATTGCCATGGTAAGAACGGTAAGCAGATAGCACCTTGTCGCGCCCTGTGAATTGTCGCGCCATGCGAATCGCATTTTCGTTGGCATCTGCCCCTGCATTGGTAAAGAACACCTTCTTAAACGAGCTTGGCGCTTTCGACAAGATACGCTTAGCCGCCAAACCACGAGTGAGGTTGGCGGTCGCAGGGGCAACGGTCACTAATGAATCAGCCTGATCTTTAATCGCTTTGATCACTTGTGGATGCTGATGACCAATGTTGGTGTTAACCAGTTGGCTACTAAAATCAAGGTATTCTTTACCTTCGTAGTCCCACATTTTGCATCCTTGCCCACCCGCAATGGCGATAGGCTCCGCTGCTTCTTGAATAGACCAAGAATGAAATACGCTCTTGTCGAGGTCGATAATATCTTGGTTCACAAGCTGTTCTGTTGATACTTCCATTTCATCGTCTCCATTAACAACACTAGATTCACAGCCGCTCGTGCTTGGCTCGCCTTCGATAATGAAAGACACAAAACACGACATTGAAAAGGCTGCGCTATCGGATGGAATAATCTTCATCCCAAACAGGGCGGAGGTCATAGTGTCAGTTTCAACAAAACATTGGGCCAGTACATCAGCCCAAGTCTCATCCCCGATCCAACAAACTGCCTGACCCAATCCAATCGTCGATCTGGCTCTATTCAAAACTCTTAGGTGTGAATAGATTGAAAGGCAGACGAGACAGGTCTCATCGAACGCTAATTAACGCAGCAGCAATATCAAAAGCAAAGAGGTGAGCAAGAGTGGAATTAGGATTAGCGATGACATTGATTCTGTTTGCAGGAGTAGTTCGAGGCTATTCAGGATTTGGGTTTGCGATTATCGTAGCGCTTTCCCTCAGCTTTATTGTTCCACCATTGCAAGCGGTAACCATCGCTATCTTGTTGGACTTTTTAAGTGCCTTTCCTCTGCTCAAGCGAAGTAAAACCACCATCAATATCCGGCTTATTGCGCCGCTGTGTATTGGCATGTTGGTTGCGGTGCCTTTCTCGCTGTATTTCATTAGCACGATATCGGAATCAGGCTTGAAGGCCTTTATCGCGATGATGTCTTTGGTCGCTAGCACGCTGATTATTTTGGACTTACGCCTCACTTGGTTGCACCAACGACACGCGTTTTGGGCGGGAGCCATTTCGGGGTTTAGCATGACCACCGCTTCTTCAGGAGGTCCGCCATTAGTGACGTATTTGATGAACCTGACCATTAAAACCAGTGAACAGAGAGCCACCGCGATTGTGTTTTTTCTGCTGAGTTCAGCGATTTCACTGATCGGCTTCATATGGATTGGCGCATTTAACCAAGAATCGTTCATCACAGGTTTATGGCTATTACCGGCAGCTTTGATTGGCAATGTACTGGGGCAAAAACTGTATCTATCAGTACCGAACTTGTCTGCAAAAACAACGACCGCGCCGATTTTGATCGGCATGGCACTACTTATGTTAATTTCAAATTAGAAGGATGTATTTATGGATAAGATAGCGTTCATTACAGGGGCAACCTCTGGTTTCGGCAAAGCGGCAGCAAAACGTTTCGCAGAAGATAACTGGTCGTTAGTGCTGTCTGGTCGTCGAATCGAAAGGCTACTCGACCTAAAGGAAGAATTAACGGTGCCTGTGCATGTAATTCAACTCGACGTTCGAGACGCAGACGCCGTAAAACAAGCCATTGATTCATTACCCGCTGAATTTTCATCGATTACCGCATTGGTCAATAATGCTGGGTTAGCTTTGGCACCAGAAGGCGCGCCTGATGTGGACTTGAAAGACTGGCACACTATGATCGATACCAATGTCACAGGCTTGGTTAATGTTACTCATGCGCTGTTGCCTACGTTAATTAAAAAAGGCGCAGGAAGCTCAATCATCAATGTTGGGTCAATCGCCGGACAGTGGCCTTACCCAGGAAGCCATGTGTATGGTGCCAGCAAAGCGTTCGTAAAGCAGTTCAGTTACAACCTACGTTGTGACTTACAAGGCACAGGGGTACGAGTGACTGACCTCTCCCCTGGTATTGCAGAAACGGAATTTACTCTTGTAAGAACTAAAGGTAACCAGACGGCTTCAGACAACCTTTACCAAGGCACTACACCGTTGTCAGCAGAGGATATTGCCGAGCAGATGTTTTATATCGCAACCTTGCCAGATCACATCAACATTAACCGAGTCGAAGTGATGCCGACACGTCAAGCATGGTCTGCGTTCGCAATCGATAGAGATTAAGTTCAAACCGACACATACAAAAAAGGTGGTCTTTTCAGGCCACCTTTATCATTTCTTTCACACGATACTTCAAATATAACCAACGGCATAAAAGACTATGTCTAATTCGCCTCATTACTCTTTTAATGAAAGTAAGATTAGAGATACTCAACTAAACAATTTGCTGCTCATGTTCTTTGTTTGATTCCGTCTCTTTCGACAAGAAACTCGCTACGATCTCTCTCAGTTTGCCTTGGTTAACCGGTTTAGGTAAAAACTCATCCATGCCTACATCGAAGCACAAATGCTTGTCTCGCTGCACGACGTTGGCCGTCAGCGCAATGATTGGAATATGCTTTGCAGCCCCTTCTTCGAGCGCTCGGATCTGCTTGGTCGCTTCGAAGCCATCGAGAACCGGCATCTGACAATCCATAAAAATCATCTCGTATTCGTTGACTTTGAATTTCTCGACACCAATTTCACCGTTGTCGGCAATATCAACCTCAAAGCCAAGCTTCTTGAGCATCATCTTGGCGACTTGTTGGTTTACTCGCGAGTCTTCAACAACTAAAACTGTACCACTAAATTCTCCGGCAACTGCGACAGGTTTTGACTCTGCTTGAATTGGAGCTTGTTTATCGGCTGGTGTGGCGTTTACAGAGACAATGGGAGCATCTTTAACAACCGCTGCAGGTTTACTTAACGGCACAGGTTCATTGTCTTTAAACGCAACCTCTCCTCTGTTCGGATAGGTAAAGACTGAAGTATCAGCCGCTCTCGCGAGTACCTCACTGATGGTCCATTTAAGCTGATTATCTTGGTAAGGACGCGCAATGTAGGCAACAAAACCGACTTGTTTAGCACGAGCTTCATCTTGCTTTCTAGGGTCAGCAGAGATCATCACTAACTTGGGACACTCGCTACCAAAGCGTTCAACTAAGCTTCTCGCCAGTTGAAAGCCATCAACGGACGGCATTACTTTGTCTATCAGAACGAGATCATAAGGTGATGACTGAGCCACAGACTCTGAAACCAACTCTAACGCTTGGTTTGCCGTTTCACAGCACTCAGACTTAACGCCAAAGGATTGAAGCTGTGTAGACGTTATACGCATGTTCAGCTGGCTATCATCCACAAGCAGAACCGAAACCTTATTGAAATCGATATTGCTTTCATCGGCTTCTAAACACGGGTCAAAGTCAGCCGTAAAATAGAAGGTACTGCCTTTACCTTCAACACTGGTGAGTTCAAGCTTGCTGCCCATCAATGTCACTATCTTCTCGCATATTGTTAGACCAAGCCCTGTGCCTCCATAAATACGTGTGGTACTGCCGTCGGCTTGTTGAAACTTATCGAACACCGATTTCTGTTTGTCTTCTGCAATACCGATACCGCTGTCGACAACCTCGAACCTCACTCTGAGTTTTTGCTCAGGCTCAACCACCTCTTCCAAACGAAGCGAGAGCGTGACGTGGCCATGCTCGGTAAATTTAATCGCGTTACCTACTAAGTTATTTAGGACTTGTCTTAGTTGTGTGCCGTCGCCAATCACCATGGTTGGGATCTTAGGGTCGATCGCTAATTGGAATCGAAGCCCTTTCTGTTCGGCTTTCACTCGAAAGGTTGATTCAACGTCGGCCGCAATGCCCATCATTTTCATCGGCTCTTGCTGAAGCTCTAGTCGCCCCGCTTCGATCTTCGAGTAATCGAGAATGTCGTTGATTAAGTCGAGCAACGTAAGCGAAGAGGTGTTGAGCATGTTGATGTACTCTTTTTGCTCTTTCGGCATATCCATTTCAGAGAGCAAAGACGACAACCCGATAATCCCATTCATTGGTGTACGGATTTCGTGACTCATATTGGCAAGAAATTCACTTTTATTGCGGTTGGCCACCTCAGCAACGTCTTTGGCTTTTTCCAGCTCTTGATATTGTTGACGAATACGTTCTACCGATCGGTTATAGCTACTCTCTAGAGTCGATATCTCATCTTTGTAAGTAGAGTGAGTTGGCGTTATAAAGCGCGGTTTGTTGTCTTCGACCTGTTGTTGGTTGATTTGGGAAGACATAGTCATCAAACGTTTTACGACAAGACGATAGACGATGGTTAAACATACGAGAGACAACAAGAAGATTTTAACGGCTTCGAAGGCGAGCAACAATAACACTCGTTCTTCAAAGTCATCTAGGATCATGCTCAAGTCTGATTGCACCGTGAGCGTCGCCAACGGGAAGTCTGTGCCGCCCATCTGGTGCACCATTTCCCAAGACTGAGAATAAGATTGGCCTTCGGTCTTTTGACCTAACTCTAGAATTTTTTCATCGGGACTTTCGATAAGAAGGTAACTGACCGAAGGGAGGCGAGAGATGCCTTCGGCTTGCACAAACAATTGCTCTCGATCTTCAACCCACAAACTTGCCGTTAAACCAGAAAGGTAGCCAGCCTTGACCTGCTCGATCTGAGAGCTGATAAAAGAAACTCGACTTTGGTACTCTACATACAACCCGAGACCTGTCACTATAACTGTGAATAAGGTACTGATCGCTATTATCATCCCGATCAACTGTCGGGAGAGTCCAACGTAGCGTTTTCCTTTTGTCACCATACACAAATTACCATTATTGTTATCCTAGCAAACTACAATTACTCAACTAGTATAATAGTAGTCATTCATCAAATAACTAGGGAAGGTTATGAAAAAACATCTTATCGTTGCATCCATAGTCAGTTTGTTTTCAAGCAGTTATGCTTCTGCAAGCGAACCTCTTCACTACTACATTATTGCGAGCCAAGCGCAACCTTTTCAAATCGAAACTGACGGGTCATCTCACAGAGGAATTGTTTCAGATATTGTGGAAGCCGTGTTTGATGACAGCCAATATGAGATCAACTACCACACCTACCCTTTTAATCGAATGATCGACAAGCTCGATGCGAGAGAGAATCCAAACTGGGTTACCTATGGCAGCCCTAGTTGGGGGAATATTCAATCTGCGAACCTATCTGAAGACCCGATTTACAATGTAAAACACGTATTACTCAGCAGCGGTAAAAAGCCATTTGAGTTCAATACAATCGATGATCTCGATGGGAAAGCCGTAGTATTGCTGAAAGGATTTGAGTATCCGAACTTGGAACCTTATATCCAACAGGGCAAGCTCAACGAGATTCGAGTAAAAGATTACACTGCTGCGTTTCGTGTCCTGAACCGAGCACCTGGCGACACCGTGTTTGTGGAAATGGAATCACGAATCAAATACAACCTAAACGAACAAAAACTGAGTATTGATGATTACCAGATGCAAGAGTTTGGTTCTGTCATCAATAACTACCCTATCCATTTGGCGTTTGACCCTGAGATGGATCCTAAGCTGCAAAGCTTCATCAACCAACGCCTAGACCAAATGAAAGACGATGGACAGCTTGACGACATCGTACAGAGTTACTTATAGCACCAGCGTAACGTAGAACTTATCAACGGATAGCTTAGTCACGTACGTTAACTCTCGTTGATGCCTGACTCTCTAAAACCGAAAAGGCCGCCCTGCTTCATACTAGATAGCAGGGCGGCCTTTTAAATGCGTCTAAGGAGTAATGATAAGCATGCCGCTATCTGAATCGACGAATCAGTGCGAAGCTGGTGACGCACTGCCATCAGAATCTTACCCAAATGGTTCTCGCCGGTTCCATCGCCGCCATCGCCCCAGAAGTGGTCTTTGTGCGAATGTTCTTTGATCACCGAATCTCCGGTCTTGGTAAGAAACAGCGCAAACTGTGGATTCTGTCTGAACTTCTCGGTGACGATGAACTGCATCACTTCAACACGAATGTCATACCAATCTTCGCGAACTTGGTCTTCGTAGTCACGACTTAAAGAGAACGCTTCAGCAGGTGTACTGGCTTCCAAAATGGTATTACGTAGCGCTTCGGAGGCAAACTTCATCGCTTGATAATAATGTTCGCTGGTTGCCCAAACTTGATCACCTACCTTGATAGGACAAGCGGCAAAATTTGACAGGTATCCGTTCGGATCTTCGGGTTCGTAAAACAGCACTTCTTTAGCTTGAGCCACAGAATTAGACATAGCCTTCTCCTTACCAACGACATCGCATATTTTTGCTTTAACTTTAAAATTAGTGGCGTTGAATATGACTGTCAAACAACTTAGCTCAAGAGTATGCCATGTGCGTGTTTTTCATCTGAAAAGCGTAATATCAAAAGGGTTAGGCTAAACAGAACAGTGAGCCAAAGAATCAAGGAGTTGATTAAATCTGGATAGGAAACATGAAAAAACACTTATAAATCAAAGGGTGGCGTTGTGCCACCCTTCTAAATGCAATGGGGATTATTAGTGAATAAGACCTAGCTCCCTCGCTTCTTCCAGACTCAAACCGCTTTCTCTAATTTCTCTTAGAGTCTCGATACGACGACGAGCTTCAGCAGACTTCATTTTCTTTTCTGGTTTGAAAGATACTTCTTCTTCAGCATCCCACTTGTTTGCAATATTTGTCATTTCATCATGGTTGATAGAATTAATGGACATGTTTTCCTCCGAAAAGCACCATGTAATGGACAGGTAATCTGTAGCAAATGCTTTTTCGCTTGTTAAGAAATTCTGTACTGAAGTGTGATGATTCCGACGCTTCACAAAGCTAATTAATAAATGCCTCATTTAAACTTTGCCAAAGCCATTTTCTGCAATTATATTTAAAAGATTCCCCATAAGAAATGTGGTTTGATCCAACTCTCATTTTCCCCTCTTTCAATGCAATCAAATCCGTTAGCTTTCACATAGGCTAAGGCGAAATTTTCGGCTTAGCCGGAGAATAAGGCTGCGGGAAAAGCACCTGCGCACGATTGATGACCAAGGTTTACCCTGCGACAGAGGGAGAGATACTGTTCAAAGGCAGAGACATCTCTACTCTGAAAAGCCGTAAAGATATCTTGGATTATCGCAGCCGTGTGCAAATGGTTTTTCAAGACCCCTTTGGTTCACTCAATCCCACTCACACTATTGATCACCATTTAACGCGCCCACTTAAGATCCATAAACAGGTAGTCACTAAACAGGCTCTCACAGAGCGCCTCAAAGAGTTATTAACGCTGGTGGAGTTACCCATCGAAACGCTAGCCAAATACCCGCACGAGCTCAGTGGGGGACAAAGACAGAGGGTTAACCTAGCCAGAGCACTGGCCGTTGGCGCTGAGGTTATTCTTGCTGACGAACCCACCTCGATGTTGGACGTTTCGATTCGACTTGGCGTGTTGAACTTGATGCAAAAAATGAAGAAAGAGTTAGGCATAGGCTTTTTGTACATAACCCACGACCTTGCCACGGCACATTACATCGCTGAAGAGACGGCGGTGATGTACAAAGGGCAGATCGTCGAGTGGGGATCAACCCAGTCGATCTTGACCAATCCACAACACCCGTACACTAAGTTGTTGATCTCTGCGGTACCAGATCCCGATCTGCCATTTGGCGAACTCGTCAAAAATGAGCCAAACTATTCAATAGACGCTGATCGTATTCGAGAGCAGAGCAGTGAAATACAGCATGAAATCAAACAAGTTTCTGATAATCACTTTGTAAAACAGTGGGATAACGTTGCATGAATGAACTAGACACTTGGTTAGAGCGGATCGGAGATTGGTACAAAGACCGAAAGCATGATCAAGTGGACCGGTTAGAACCTTTGATCTTAACGCCTCCAGATGCGCTCTGGGGGCCATTGATCACGGATGAGCAGAGCAAAGGCATCGCATGTTGGCTAGACGGATGCCTGAGAATCTTTACTTTCTATCGCCACCTCGCGGATTCATCGAATCCGGACTTGGCTTCGCAGGAGGCCAACAGCTCAAGCCATCAAGATAAAGCCTACCAATACCTAATGTTTGCCTACAGTAAGCTGCAAGCGGTGTCATGTGACCCAAAATCAGAAGCAGGATTGCAAGAGTGGTGTACACAGCGGCTACAACACTTGTGTGTATTGGCTTTGGAGTTTACGAACCAACAGCAAGAACCACGTTGGAAAGCAGAGTCTGAAAAATTGATCGAGTCGCATGTACGCTTTATGGCAACCCATCCCCGAAACGATGATCAAGGCATTATTCAACGCCATCTCCACTGATCAAGCCCTTCTCGATCAAGCATCAAATCAGAATCTCACCAGAGCTAGATCCGTAGAAAGCATGATCGAGCCTTGATCATGCTTCGGCGTTTAACTCTGTAAGCTATTGAATTTTAATGATTGACTGAATTTTAGGCAAAAAAAAGCGAGTCCCTTGGGAACTCGCAAAAATCTATTCAGTATGATGTAACAAAATATGAGCCAATCTATTAATCATAAGAAAGGACAAAGGTTGTCTATTCGGGATAAATAATAATCAACTAGATGCGCTACTTTGTCATCACTTTGTCAGCGTTAGGTGCGATTTTAATCAGCACCTAATGTGTTCAAAACTATCCATTCAGCGGCGGTAAAACAGGCTTATCGCGATAGGATAATGACTAGTGGCCAATCGCCATTTCATCGAGCGCAAGGAACACATTTTCGTCTAAATGACCTTCATGAACTTGTTTACACACTTTACGACGCACCGCTAAACCAGAGATCAAACGTTCAATGGACAGATGTCGATTGCTGGTGCTATCTCGGTCGTTATATAGCTCAATCAAGCGACTCAGTGTTTCGTATGGGATAACGTCCTCCCCTACTCTCAACCAATCAAGCTTCTCAATGAGCTCTGAGCACTCTTCTTTGATTGAGGCATGTGAGTGCCCCGTCATAGCAGATAAAGCCGTTATGCTGCGTTCTAGAGCCTCTGCAGAGGTATATTTAGAGAGAGTAATCATGATCTCGTCAGCGTTGATCTCAACAGAGTGTTTACGCTGCTTAACTCGACGTCCCAATTTGCCTCTTGGCGACGGTGCTTTACGCTGAATGGGTTCAAACTCACCATCGATAATCTCAGACAGCTCTTCCAGTTTCTGCTTAGACACCATTTCGTTACGAAGTGGGTTCGGCAGCGTTGGTGCCATATTACGCTTACCTGCGTTAGTGGTACGCGCTCTTGAGTAACGTAATACTTCTTCCACATTACATTTGATATCTACCTGATAATCGGTCGTTTTCCCTTTTTCGATCAACGCGGTGATCGTCAAGTGATAACCCCATAGATTAACCAGGAAGGTATCTTCTTGATCCCCGACTTCACCCAATTTTCTGAGCTCGCGGATCAGATCCATCGAGAAACGACGCCAATCGATGTTACGCGCCAATTTCTGGTTGAGCTCACTGAGCAACATGCTATCTGAATGGCGACGTGCCATGCGGCTTCTAAAGTACGAATACATTTGGAAGACCAAGGTATGTTGCTTCAGGATTTCTGGCGGAAATAGGAAGAAATAGTCACGCGTCAGCAGCTCTTCGTAGAACGAAGGCTCCCAAACCAGGATGTATAGGTTCGGTTTAATGCGAATTTCGCCGTCAGAGCCTTCTGTAGGCGCTTCTTCCGATGCGGTAATGGTTCTAGCTAAGAATCGGAAACGATCACTCTTAAAGCCTTCTGGCATGTTCTCACTAAGCCAACGGCCTGTAAGCTCGTGCAGTTGGAAATCCGTGAATTCGATACGATCAATACTGTCGCGGATAGAATCACGTGCAGGGCCGCTGTCTTTCTTGCCACGTAAAGACAAAATATCAGTGATGTAGAGTGGTGTTTTGTTTGGCGTGTGTTTCGCGTCTAGATGGTAATCATCTTGGTGATGATCATGATATTGAACGGTGAGAGTGAATAACGCGAATAGCGTCATCAGATCGTCAACGGTCATGATATTTTTAGAAGATCGTGTCTCGATCACAGCGCGAGTGCCAGAGATCGAAACCATGGATTTCTGGTAGCTCTTACGAGTTCTAGGTGGCGCTAACGCTTGATCAATAATCCCCGCCCAATTGGTTGGCGAAACAATGAATTGATCCGCTTCATCTTTCATCGTTGGTGGGGTATTCAACCCATGTTCATTCAGTAAGCGCTTGTTTACTTTGGTTTGAGCTAGGGCTTTAGAGCGCTTTTGCTTTTCATTTTGCTTCACGCTTTCTGTCACTAAGCTGGTGGCACCCAGCACCGATATCAATTGGTTTGGGTTCACAAAGCGATGCAACATGGTTTTACCAGCAAGGCCTTCTTCAAAGCGAACGGGGATTTGTTTGAACAATCCGATATTAACTGCAGCTCTCAGCCTTTGCTGTAAGGCTGCGCGAGTGACTTGACCATCGGTTGATTCAATAATCTCAGTGGTGGAAACGTACCCGTCTTTACTGCTAAACCCACGAAGTGAAATTAGGTTAAGAAGCTCAACTATGCTTTTGGTGACACCTTTGAAGTGTTGATATTGTTCTATCCATTCAACGGCTGTTTCAGATACCTCAAATAAATGACCATCTTTGTGGCTTCGTGCCTTAATTAACAATTTCTCTTCTGGTTTCATTTTTGATCCGTATCACACTAACCGTAATTTCACTATAGTTCCTGAATGATAAAGAAAGAATGATCATAAATAAAGAGAATTTATTGGCTTTTAAATAACTGATCTTTTTGATTAATATGATCTTAAATGATTAAGTGATCTAATGATCTGGACGTAACTTTGCTTATAAGTGGCTGAATCTAAAGCATTAAAATAAACCGCCTTGGAAAGCATGATCATAAAGGTTCCGAAACTATGATCATTAAACTTAAGAAAGCATGATCACAGAACATCAGAACGATGATCATTAAGTCATTGTAAGCATGATCATTATTGGTTCGAAAGCATGATCATTATACTTATACAGCTTATCCACAGATCGGAATTCAACATCGGTTTCTAAGTCGCTTTTGACTTGTCTAAGTGGACACTTGTGGTGGCCAATCTATCGGAACAATGATCAAGAGAGCATACTTTTTTATCGTTCCTACCCTATTGAGTGCAAAATTTAGTCTCTATCCGCTGGAAATGGATTGCTTTGATGTATTTAGAGCGGGTGGGTCTTAACTAGGAAGCATGATCATGAAATTGTCATGTTTGTGTATTCTTGGTCTGTGTCGATTGAATTTTCAATCATTGAGCCCTTATAGGCGTTGAATCCCCATTCCAAAAGCATTTGTCCGTAACTTAGTTCATAAATTACATGCTTCCGGAACTATGTTTACTTGATCATTTTTCCGGAGGTTGATCATTTTCAATGTGCAGTTGCTCGGATCAATATTGCTCAGTTTACGCCTTGATCATGCTTCATAATTTGGCGTTATCAATTATCTTACACTGGATGTGCTCCATGATCATTCTTCCGGTTAGGTTCCAATCCTCTGTTGTTTTTTGACACCCCATCTTCTCTTCTGTTTTGAATTTTTTGGTCATTGAGTGTTTTTTAATTTTTATTGGATTGAAAATCTACAAATTCGAATGCAAATCACATCAACCGTAATCTACGGTTGTATTTCAATCGTTCCGAAGGTTTTTCGTTGAAATTCCATTTACATTGTAAATAAGTGATGCTGTAACATTTAAAATGTAGACTAGAAATAGCATGGTTATACATGATAGAAACAGTCATTTTTGTGTTTGTCTAAGGCGATGTTTCATCAAATTGTAAAAACGCGGTCTATTTTATGTGATTTTACTCATAAATGTATGTTCATGTTTTTGTTGTGTTTGTTGTTAATCGCTGTACAATTTGTACTTAGTTAATCATTACGGAAACTGGCAATGAAAAGAGAACAAACGATTGATAAGCTCTATCAGCTAGCCGAACAAACTCAACAAGTTCAGGCTGACCGAATTGAGATTATTTTGGAAGAGCGAAGTGATGAACATTTCCCTCCAATGTCTAAAGCTATGATGGAGACTCGTTCTGGTTTAACGCGTCGTAAGCTCGATGAAGCGATCACTAAACTTGAAGCTGATGGCCATCAGTTCACAAAGAACAACGCTAATCATTACTCGATTTCATTGACAGAAGCTCACATGTTGATGGACGCGGCAGAAGTGCCGAAGTTCCATGAACGTAAGCAGCACGCTGACAATAAGCCATGGATTATCAACGTACAAAACCAGAAGGGTGGTACGGGTAAATCAATGACAGCAGTTCACTTAGCCGCTTGTTTGTCTCTGAATTTGGATAAGCGCTACCGTATCTGTCTGATTGACTTGGACCCACAGGGCTCTTTGCGTCTGTTCCTAAATCCACAAATTAGTGGGGCAGAGCACGACAGCATCTATTCTGCTGTCGATATCATGTTGGACAACGTGCCTGAAGACCAAGACGTCGATCTAGAGTTTCTTCGTAAGAACGTACTATTGCCAACTCAGTATCCAAATCTGAAGACAATTTCTGCTTTCCCAGAAGATGCGATGTTTAACGCTGAAGCGTGGCAAAGCCTTTCACAAGATCAGTCACTTGATATTGTTCGTCTGTTAAAAGAGAAGCTTATCGACAAAATCGCCGATGACTTCGATGTGATTATGATTGATACCGGCCCGCACGTTGACCCTCTAGTATGGAATGCAATGTACGCGTCGAACGCACTTCTGATTCCATGTGCAGCTAAGCGTTTGGATTGGGCTTCAACGGTTAACTTCTTCCAGCACTTACCAACGGTTTACGAAATGTTCCCGGATGACTGGAAAGGGCTCGAATTTGTTCGTCTAATGCCAACCATGTTTGAAGACGACAACAAGAAACAGGTGTCAGTTTTGACTGAAATGAACTACCTGTTGAATGACCAAGTAATGATGGCAACCATTCCAAGAAGCCGTGCTTTTGAAACCTGTGCCGACACTTACAGCACGGTTTTCGATCTAACGGTGAGCGACTTTGAGGGCGGTAAGAAAACTCTAGCTGTTGCTCAAGACGCAGTACAAAAAAGTGCTCTAGAATTAGAGCGCGTATTACATAGCAACTGGCCTTCACTTAATCAGGGATAACAACAATGGCAATTAAAACATCTGACTTAAATGCAAAGCTATTTGGTAAAGCAAACAAACGTCGCGTAGCAACACCACAAGAAGCGCAAACAGCCGCAAAAGAGCAGGCTCAAGTGATTGAGCTTTCTGTTGCTGGCGAAGATTTGGTTTCATTTGAATTGGTTCGAATTCCTGCGGCTGAAGTGGCAACTCGAACGGTTGTTTTTGAAGAGAACGCTCGTGAGCAATCTTTCTTAAACGAGCATGCGCTTTCTGATGTTCTTACAACATTGAAAGAACGTGGTCAGCAATACCCAGCAGTTGGTCGTAAGAACAAAGACGGTAAGATTGAAGTTCTTGATGGTAGCCGTCGTCGTATGTCATGTATTTTGGCTGACAAAGAGTTCCTAATCTATGTTGCTGAAAACATTAACGGCGAACACGCTAAATTCCTATCAGACGTAGCTAACGCTCATAAACCGCTTTCTCTTTATGAGAAGGGCAAAGAGATGCAAGCGAAGCTAGATAAAGGCGAAGCTGAAGACCAGAAAGCACTGGCGAAAATGTTCCAGTGCAGTGAAGCTTTGGTGAGTGGTGCATTGAAAGCAGCCGCTTTACCACTTGAATTGCTACAAGCTTACCCAAATGTGAGCGACCTTGGTCGTCCAACCATTGTTAAACTACACAAGCAGTTTGGTGGATTGACGAGTGAACAGCAGCAAACACTGCTGACTAAGTGTGATGCTTCTGAAGGTTTTGTATGGCAGCGTAGCGAAGCTCAAGGCGTAACTCGTCTAACCAAAGACGTGACAGAAACTTTGGAAGGTTGGATTCTTGAATTGGCGCCAGCGCCAGCGAAGAAAGCTTCTCCAAAAGTTGAGCTTATTAAGGGCCGCGTATCATACAGCCGCAAGGGTTCAAACTTGGCGTTGAACCTTAAGAAAGTTGATGATGCAACAATGGAAGAAATCCTCGCCTTCGTACAATCGAAGCTCGACTAAGTCGACGACTTTTCATTACTCCTCTAAAGCCGCTTTATGCGGCTTTTTATTTGGCTGTGATAAACTGTGTTTAGATGAATCTGGACGCTAACTATGACAAACCCAACCAACACTTTTCTACATACACTTTCTAATATTGCTCAGCATAACGATCACCGTTACGGCGTGGTCTTTGATGGCGATTTTGATTGGCAAAACTCTGCTGTTTTTACCTTCCTTCAAGATTCAAACACTCCGAGCATCTTCCAGGTTGGCGGTACGCCATTTGAAGGTGTGATTCATGCTCCAGTAAAAAAAGGCCAACAACTGCTTGGTCGTGAGTGCCAAGTTCTTGTTTGTGATTTTAGAGAGCAGTTCGATGCGAATGGTTTTAGTGCCGCGTTGGGTTCGTTAGTTGGTGGTGGGTTGTTGTTGGTGTTGCCGCCAAAAGTTAATGCCTCTGAAGATAGTGAAAGCTTTGGCCAACGTTGGTTAAAACGTCATTTCGATAAACTGATTTCTGTTTCACAACACAATGAAGCCGGCGATGTAGTTCAAGCAACTCACGCTCTTCCTCAGATGCAAAGCGCCCAAAACGGATTGGATAAATTTGAACAGCAAAACACGGCTGTTGAATTAGTCAAAAAAGTGGTGTCTGGACATCGTAAACGTCCTTTGATTCTCACTGCGGATAGAGGGCGTGGTAAAAGCTCGACATTGGGTATTGCCGCAGCGCAGCTGTTAGTTGAGCGTCACGGTTTTAATATTATTGTTACTGCACCTTCCGTGAAAGCGGTAGAGCCGGTATTTTCTCATGCTGGCCAAGGGTTGGAATCTTGCGAAGTGGTAAACGCTACTCACATTCGTCATCAAGGGGGAAGTTTAAGATTCGTCGCAACAGATGAATTACTTAAATCTAAGCCTGATTGCGATCTGTTATTGGTTGACGAAGCAGCTGCAATTCCAATTCCGATGCTTAAATCCATGGTCGACATCTATCACCGTATGGTCTTTTCAACCACGGTACATGGTTACGAAGGCAGTGGGCGAGGGTTCGGTATTAAGTTTGAGTCTTGGCTTTCTGAGCATCGTCCGGGGTGGAAAGGCTTTAAGCTCGAACAACCGATTCGTTGGAATAACAAAGATCCGCTAGAGGATTGGTTGTTTGATTGCTTTCTACTTGGTAATGACGCATCAGTCACTGAATCGGTGGTTGATGAACTCGATGGCTTTTCTGCTGACGCAATCAAAAAATTAAACTTAGTCGAGTTATCAAAAGCAGAATGCTTGGCTAATCCTGAGCAGCTACAACAATGTTTTTCTCTTCTTGTGGATGCGCACTATCAGACCTCGCCTAATGACTTAATGCAGTTTCTCAACAATCCAGCAATCCGTTTATACGCCGCTTGGCAGCAAGGTGAATGTTTAGGTTGTATGTTGGTGACGGAAGAGGGTGGTTTGGACAGCGAGTTGATTACTCAAATTCAACTTGGAAAACGCAGGCCTCAAGGTCACCTTGCTCCAGTATTACTGGCAAACCAACTTGGCTGTACTCATGCGGCGAGCAGTCGTTGCCTTCGAGTGATGCGCATTGCTGTTTCAGCGCGTCATCAAGGTTTGGGTATTGGCCGTTGGATGTTGGCTCAGTTATCACAGCAAACCAGCCAAGCAGATTATCTCGCGACAAGTTTTGGCGCGACCAGCGAATTGATTTCTTTTTGGCGTGGTAGTGAATTTGAAGCTGTGCACATCGGCCACCAGCGAGATCAGGCCAGTGGCTGTCACTCGGTTCTGATGGTTAAGGCGCTTAACTCAAACTCTCAAGGCTGGATAAGCCAAGTTCAAAATCACTTCGAGCGTAGCTACTGTTTTCTTGTTTCAGGTTCTTTGGTTTCACTTGAAACCGATATGGTACGAGCGCTGCTGCCAAAGAGTGTTCACACTGTTAGCGAGTTTGAAACTCAGTTAGTTAGAAATCACGTGAACGGTGGCAACAGTTATGATGCGATCAGCTTCAGCGTACTGAACTTGATTCTACTCAGCAACGATCGAAACATAGGTATTTCTGACTTACTCATCGCAAAGGTTGTTCAGCAGAAAGAGTGGGGGACTTGTGTCGAACAGTTTAATCTGGTTGGTCGTAAACAAGCAGAGATTCAGTTTCGTAAAGATGTCGATGCTCTGCTGTCAAATTTACAGTGTAAATAGGCTAGCCATCATTTAAATAGACTGACCGCAACAAATTAGATTTACAGTGTAAATTAGAATATTGGATTTACACTGTAAACTGAAGCTCCATATTGAAACCCGTTTTTACCCTGATTATCTGTTACATAATTTCTGTTTTATCTCTCCAGTACAGCCTTTAATCTTCTAAAGCTATTCGCCTTTACTATCTAGCCCTACATCGAATCAACATTCAATCGCACGAAATATTCTGAAAAAATTTTCCTATGTATTTGTAAAGGCGAAGCAGATCATAAAATGTGTAAGTCTTATTTATGAGTCATGTTTGCAGAATCGAAAGTAAGTGATGTGACGCTGATTATTCTAATAATGTGATACTCAGCGCAGAATGAATTATATAGACTGAATAACAACTGAGTCATTAGGGATACTCAATTCGAATGTGGGATAACATCGTTACATTGTCGGAAGACAAGCAACAAGTAATGGCATGTCTGCCAACCGGGACTGTGGTTGACGCAAGCTTTGATAACAAGACGCTGCCACCAACCTTGGAAGCTTTGAATGCATCAAACTATTTTCTTTTCGAAGAAGAGGTGTTGCGTTTCGTTACTCTTGCTAAAGAAGGTAAGGGTGAAGCTTATGAAGGAATCTTGATTGCCGAAGTTCGAAATGCCACTGTTGCGGTCGAACTGTCTGATGATGAGATGTTGGCGAGCCTCGTGGTCACTGGTCCCTACAATGGACACCCACTGCGTGGCAGCGACATCATTCATTGTTTATCTCAAGCTCAAATAACAAAAGGAATAAATAAGTTAGCGCTCAGAAAAGTTCTGATGATGAGTAGCAAACTTAAGCCCGGCGAAAAGTTTACTCAGCCAGCCGCTAAAGGGACACAACCAGTAAAAGGTAAAGACGCTAAGTTTGCCGCTTTGGTTGAAGATATTACTCGTCAAGTATTGAAGCCTCGCAGTAAAGACGAAGGCAAGATTGATATGCGAGACTTGGGACAAACCATTACCGTTGGTCAAAATGATCACTTAATGAAACGAACCCCCGCTACCAAAGGCATCGCTGGCTTTACCGTTCAAGGCCGAATTATCCCACCGCTTCCTGGACAAGACAGTTTAATCAAGCCTGGAAAGGGCACTTACATCTCCCCTGAAGATCCCAATTTACTACTCGCCTCACACCCTGGATTGCCCATCATTAAAGACCGAACCATCGAAGTGGATGACGCCTTATGTGTCAGCAACGTCGATGTCTCAACTGGGCACGTTAAATTTAAAGGTAATGTCTTTGTCTCTGGCAACATCGAGCCGGGGATGATCGTCAAGGCGACCGGAAGTGTTACGGTTGGTGGCTTTATCGAATCGGCCGAAGTGCAAGCTCAGGGGGATATCAAAGTCGCGAAAGGCATTATCGGCCACACGACCAAAGAGGGTGAGCCAAAAAGTTGTAAGGTATTCAGTAAAGGCTCTATCACAGCAAGCTACGCACAGAATGCCGAGCTACAAACGGCCAATGACCTTCGACTTGGTGTGCACAGTATGAGTAACGACATTCGCTGTGGTAACAACCTTATCGTGATGGACAGCTTGAAAAAACACGGCACGCTAAGCGGTGGTGAAGCCAAAGTTGGCGGAAAAGTAGAATGTGTCTTCTTAGGTGTTGAGGGAGACACCGCAACTAAGGTACATGGTTTTGCGCGCTACGATGGTTACCGCCAAAAGATAGCTGAGCTGAAGGAAACTTATAAATACACTCAAGAGCAAACCATGGGTGTGATTCGCCAAGAGTTAGAATTTAAGAAGCGCCCGAAAGCAGAGAGAAGCGAAGAGCAAGCCCTAGAAATAGAGCAGCAACGTGAGAAGAACAACCTCGCAATTGAAAACACAAAGTCGCAGTTAGATACACTCGAAGCAGAGTTTGAAACCAACCTTGCTGAATGTACTGTAGAGGTACACGAAAAAGTGTATACCCGAGTGACGATTCAATTTGGTGATGAGACAGTCACAACCAAGCGAACTCACGGCGGAAGTGTTTTCTCATTCAACCAATACGAGATCCAATGTTCATTCAAGATGGAGCAAGAGGATATTGCTTTGTAGGCTTTGTGTTGAACATAAGTGATGCTTGGCTTAGGTGATGATACTGACAAATAGAAAAAGGGGAGCTGATGCTCCCCTTATGGTTTCTACTGATAATGATTTATTTAGATGGCTTGAGCGCTCTAACTTACGGCTCTAACTCGACCTTGTTTAAGGTCTGAAAGAACCTGTGCTTTAGGACCGTCGGCAATGATGCAGCCTTTCTCCATAACGATCACTCGATCGACAATGTCCAACATCGACGTTTTGTGTGTAATCAGAATCAACGTCTCGCTTGGTAGCAACTGGTTAAGCTGGTGTTTGATGTGCATCTCAGAACGGTTATCCATAGCACTGGTCGGCTCATCCATTAACAATACTGGCGGACGGCCTAGGAAGGCTCTAGCAATGGCAATTGACTGACGTTGACCACCAGACAGCAAGGCACCACCTTCACCCACTTGGCGTTCTAAACCTGCAGGATCTTGCTGAGTAAACGCGGTTACGCCTGCACGGTTCGCTGCATCCATCACGTCACGGTCATCCACCAAAGGGCGGCCTAAAGTAATGTTGTCTCTTACCGAACCGTAGAACAAGTTACTGTCTTGCGGCACACAGCCTATATTGCGTCGTACGTCGACATGATGCAGTTGTTCCATATCGGTGTCATCAATGCGTACATGGCCTTCTGTTGGCTTGTACAGGCCCATAATCAGACGTTCTAGTGTGGTTTTACCTGAACCAATACGACCAATGATCGCCACTTTCTCGCCTGGACTAATATTGAGGGTTAAGTCTCTAATTGAAGCAACGGGTGAATCTGGGTAGTGAAACGTCACTTTATCTAGCGCGATATGGCCCTGAATAATCGGACGGTGAATGTAGCGTTTACCTTCTTCTTGTTCATCAGGCATCGACATCACTTGCTCAATCAGAGTCATTGATGACTTCGCTTGGTTGTAACGAGTCGAAAGCAAAGATAACTGAACAAGAGGACCAATCGCTCGGCCACTCAGCATGGTCGCAGCGATCAAGCCACCCATCGTAAGCTCACCTTCCGCAATCAGGTACACACCAAAGATGATCATACCTACGTTAGTACTCTGCTGAACAAAACCGGCGGTGTTTTGGATGCTGTCTGTGATGCGTCGGCTTTTGATATTCCAATTCGCCATGTGAGCCACGGCTTCTTCCCAACGGAATTGGAATTGGCTTTGCGCGCTGAATAGCTTAACGGTTTCTAGACCCGCCAAACTTTCAATCAAGTTTGCATACTTCTGCGAGGCAAGACGAGATCCTTCTTCAATGGTGCGGCGCAGTGGGCCTTGGATTAGCAATGCATAGACGATCAAAATGACCACGCCAGCAACGGGAACGAATACAAGGTTTCCAGCCATTAGCCAAATTAGCGCTAAGAACATCAGTGCGAAGGGGAGGTCGATGAGCGAGCCAATGGTTGCAGAGGTAAAGAATTCACGAATGGATTCGAACTCTTGCAAGTTTTTAGCGAAAGCACCGACGGAAGCAGGCTTCGCTTCCATACGAATCCCCAGTACTTTACTGAACAGCTTGGAGGAAATGAGAATATCGGATTTCTTACCGGCAACATCAATGAAGTAGCTTCGCATCAATTTGAGCAGCAAATCGAATAGGAACACGACAAAGATACCACTCGCTAGCACCCACAAAGTTTCAAAGGCGAGGTTAGGGACTACTTTGTCGTACACCAAGCGAGTGAACATCGGCGCGGCAATTGCGAAGATGTTGATCAGAATGGAGGCGATCAACACATCTCGGTAGATGTTTTTAGATTCCCAAATCGTGCTCCAAAACCAATGCCCTTTACGTGTTTTTAGAACTTCTGGTGAACGTTCATCATAACGGAACTGTTTCTTTACCAAGAAGTAGCGGCCGATGAATTGTTCTTTCAGCTCTTCGACAGGAATGATGATTGGCACCATTCCGCTTTCCGCAGTAATGATTTCCGCTTCTTGCTTCTCTAAATCGATACTGTTGAGAACGCACGCCTCACCTTGTTTAAGCAGTAAAACGGCAGGCAGAATCAGGTGAGGAATCTTTTCTAAGTCGGAACGGTTTTCTTTTGCCACTAATCCTGCTCGTTCAGCAGAGCGTGGGAATAGGAAAGGGGTTAGCTTTCCATCGGATAGTGGTAGCCCATTGATCAACGCTTCGGGCGAGTTAGCTAACCCGTAATACCGGCTAACGTAGATCAGTGAGTTCAATAGTGGATCTTGCATGTGATATAACCCTTACAACTATTTATCAACAATGAAGCCTTGGAACACTTCTACGTAGTTATCAGACAGAATATCTAGCTGAGTCTGAGTTTCTATTCGAGACGCGATGGTGGTGACGCCTAGGTTGTGAGCGGTTCTAGAGATCGACGTTAAGGTAAACTTCTGTTTTTCGTCATCAAGGTTATGTGTGAACAGGTAATCTAGCTTCACATAGCTTGGACGGTATTCGTTGATGTAATCCAGTGATTGGAAGTTACGTCCGTAGTTATCGACACCAAACACTGCTTCAGCGTTGCGAATGGTGTTACACAAAAGTGCCGTGTAGTGCGGAACGTTGATGAAGCAGTTTTCTGGAATCTCAAAGTGCAACAGGTGAGCGATTGAAGCATTCTGTTCAAGCGTCTTACCGATCCAACGGATGAAGCTTGGTTGAGATATACTGCTTGGCGAGAGATTAATAGCGACTGGGCTGGTTACTTCTTTTGCATTGAGCTTTTCAACCATCTTCTCAATAACGTATTGGTCGAGAATGTGGCTCATTTCAAGCTGTTCTAGCGCGTATAGATACTGGTTAGCACCGTAACGCACGCCATCTTTTTCAATCGCAGAGAACACCTCTTGGTGATAGGTTTTACCAAAGGCATTGTTTGCAGCCTGCAGACGGAAGGTAATGAGGTCGTTGATGATCGCTTCTTCAACCAACATACGCCATTGTTGTTTGCCCATCACTGCGCCGTGATCGTCTGCGGTTACGTAGCCGTAAGCAAGTTCTCGATTCGCCTTGGCACTTGAGAGTGCGTTATCCACCAGCGACATGATTTCAGTACTGGTTTTACGCTTGTTGCTGTAGGTCACACCAAGAGCAATATGTGGATTCGCAGTGCCTGTTGGGTCTGAACCTAGGCTCTGGATACAGTTTACGATGCTGCTCGCGACAAGTTTCAGTTCGCTCTCATCAATGTTTGGCATGATGAAACCGAACTCGTCACTAGAAATACGAGCGATGGTGATATCTGGAGATGAAATTGAAGCTTGCAGCTGTTCAGCCAGTTGATGAACCAAGGCATCACCTTCTTGATAGCCCTTTTCATCGTACTCTTCACTGATAAACTCCGCTTTAAGTACCGCTAAACCACCTAAGCTCGACTCCTCTAACCATTGAGTTAACTGAGACATGTAGTAAGCACGGTTACCTAGCTGAGATACAGGGTCGATATATGCTCTTTCACGTAACTTCTGAGCTTCTTTCGCTTGGTTTTTAAATGCCAGTTCAACTTGAGTCGACATGTGGTTGATACCATCGACAACCAAGGTGAGATCTTTTGTCTTTGGACGAGCCAGAGGTTCGCCAAACTGATTCTTGGCGATCTGATCCATCTTGGTAATGATCAACGAGAGCGGGCGTAAAGCGCGCTTAAGGATCCAAGAGATAGACACCAAACCGAGCAAGAAGATCGTGCCAAATATGCTCAGTAAGCGGATGAATGCTTGCCAAAGTTGATCGTAGGCAGGGCCTGGGTGACTTACGATCTCGACCTCGGCCAATTGCATCCAGCCACTGGTGATCACGCGGCGGTCATGAACAGGCTCGAACAGGTTTAGGTTGGTAAACCACTCTGGTACGCCAGTTGGCTTTACAGGGTATGAGCGGAGAATGTCTTCACCGCTATCGAGAAAGATCAATCGAACGACTGAGTAAGAACTGCCATCAAACAGGGCGTTGATAACAGACTCTACTGCCACCTTGTCCTTTTCTTCTAGGTAAGGGGCGAGAGCCAGTCCAACAGTATTAATGGTATTACTTACCTCAGAGCGTTGCTGCTCCTCTAAGTATCCACGGGTGGTATTGAATTCGATCATAAAAACTGACGTCATCAGCAGTATGAACACTGCAACCATCCCGACCACAAGCTGTTTATATAAAGTCATTGTACCTACTCATCGTAATTGATAATGGGTTTGTTTAATTTTAGAGAGCGCTCACGTGAACGTAAGTCGTTCCATAAGCTCAATCTTGAAGATTTCCCTGCCAACTTGCCGCTGCCTGCTGCCGACTTGATCAACCAAAGGTTTTTACCGTTAAAACTGTAAATTGGTCTTAGATCTGGGCGTTTGGAACCGCGTTTAATTTCAGGGTTTAAGTTGTCCAAAATTAATGGCTCTGCACTCGGTGTTGAGTAGTAAGCTAACACCATGTGGAACTGGTTTAGTTCCAGTGCTTTTACGTACACTAATCGTAATTTCTTATCTGGGACGCCCAGTTCAAGCAAAGAGAAGTATTTTGCGATTGTGAAGTCTTCACAATCACCGGCGTTGCTGCCTAAAAATTCCAGTGGTGTTGCCCAGTAATCATTCTTTCCCCACAGTATGTTGTCATCGACAAAGTACATCTGGTTGAAGAACTGGTTCACCGACCTGAGCTTCTCTTTTTCACTTAATCCGTCGTATGACGTCATATTTGAGCGCCATGTTGCCACTCGCTTTCCGGCTCTATCGCCGTAGGTTTTGGTCACTGTATCTATCCACCGTTGGTCGCTCTTGTTGAGCGCCACAGAGGTGAAAGAGGTGAGGACCAGCAGCAATAGCGAAATCCGAGACTTCATAGCCTCTGCTCTTGTCTATTTACTGCGTACTGAAAGGCGTTATCAAACATCCAACGTCCTTACTCTTTTAGTGCATTGTTTTGAGCACTTAATAGTGGCTTCAACATGTACTCAAGCACGGTTCTTTTGCCTGTGATGATATCGACTGAGGCGGTCATGCCCGGAATGATTGGCAACTCTTCGTTCTGTCCAAAATTGTGTTTTTCGGTGCGCACACGCACGATGTAGAAGCTGTTGCCTTCTTCATCTTGAGTGGTATCGGCACTGATGTGCTCTAACACGCCTTCTAGGCCGCCGTATTTAGTGAAGTCATAGGCACTGAATTTAACGATGGCAGTCAATTCTGGGCGTAGGAAAGCGATATCTTGCGGGGCGATTTTCGCTTCAACCAATAGAGAGTCTTCTGTCGGTACAATTTCAACGATGTCCATACCCGGTTGGATAACACCACCGACAGTATTAATACCCAATGTTTTAACGGTGCCAGTTACAGGAGAAACCACCACAGTACGGTTTACTCGGTCTTCAAGGCCAACAGCCGATTCGGTCATTGCAGAGAGCTTATCTTGCGCTTGATTGAGCTTTTCTTGTTGTTCGGAGCGGAAGTTCAGTGCGGCATCAATACGGCTGAGCATGGATTCTTTGATTGCTGAGCGTAGCAGAGGGATTTTTAGCTCGCTTGAGGTCATTTCTCGGCGAGTGTCGTTCACTTGTCTTTGCAGTTTAAGTAATTCAATTCGTGGTACCACACCTTCATCGGCGAGGGGTTTGGTGATATCCAGTTCTTGGCGAGCAAACTGGTAACTCTGTTTTAGGTTGCGAACCCGCGCCTTAATCTCAACTAGGTCTTGCTGTTTCTGTTCAACTTGTTGATCAAAAACAGAAAGTTGGTTTTTTAGGTTATTCAGATCTTGACGATATTCGGCTTTTTGGCGATTAACCAGTTTAGGCTGAAGCTCGTAGAATTTTGGTGGAAAGGCGAGTTTACCGTAATCAAGCAACACGCTTTTTTTCCACTCTTCAACAGAGAACTCTTCGTTAATGACGACACTGGTTAATGAAGCGGATAGCATCAACACGTTGGCGGTTAAGTTCGCCACTTGTTGTTCACGTTCGCGGAAGTCCGAACGGAATCGAGTGTCATCGATCAACAGTAGCTGCTGACCTTTCTGAACACGTTGACCTTCTTTAACTAAGATCTCTTTAACTAAGCCACCTTCAAGGTTTTGTACCACTTGGATCTGAGAGGAGGGGATCACTTTGCCTTGGCCAACGGTAACTTTGTCGATCTCTGCCCATGCAGACCACCCAATAGCAGCAATAAAAAACAGAACGATCACCCACAACATAATTCGCGCACTGGTGGGCGTATTGAGGAGTAGTGCCGCTGTTTTATCGTCGACATACTCAAGCTCGGTCTCGTTCAATTTGCTGAAATTTTTCTGACTCATAACAGTCCTTGTTCGCTAAGTAAAAGTGCAAGCCTATTGAGTGTATTCTTACTTCTTATAAATGTTAAGATTTTGTTCCTTTAAATCTTTGAATTTATATATTTTTTAAGACTTATCGGTTCTTGAAATCGGTTTTATCGAGCTGATGCTTTCTTAGTTTGTCATACAGCGTTTTTCGCGACACCTGCAGCTCTTGTTGTACTTCTTTTAAACGACCTTGATGGCGATGTAGTGCCTCAATCAAGATAATTTGTTCAAAGCTATCGGTGCGTTGGTTTAACGACTGTTGTTGCTCTTCAATGCTCATATCGAGTTCATTTTGCTCATCAGTATCGCTGTCGAGCGACGGCTGCTTAATTTGAGTCAGCACTCTGAGTTCGGCATGTTGGCGAAGCTGACGAATGTTCTCCGTCCAATGCGTTGCAATGAGTCGCTGAATCTCTTTTTCTGTAATGACGGGGGGTGGCAGCTGATAGCGACTGGCCGCACCACGAGCAAAGTGTTTGAATAAAGAGCCAATATCTTCCGTTCTTTGCGCCAAGGGTAGTAAATTAAACCGGCGTAGTTCACCTGTAATTGTAGTAGGAACTACTGTAGTTGCGATAATGATACAAGTTGCATTGGTGTTGCATGAGTTTTCATGAAGTAGAGTGGGTTTTAGAGCGGCTAACCATAGCCATTGCTGCGAAGTTAACGCTTCTGTTTCATGGATATAGAGTGTTCCACCTTGATGCTTTAAGAACAGTTGCAAAACAAACTGATGGAATGTCGCTTCGTCACTGCGTGGCAAATTAAACGCCGCGACAGGGCAAAGCTCCGCGGTTTGATGACTGTGTAAATCATGGGTGTATTGTGCAGTGACCCTTTTCCCCGTCCCTAAATCACCAACAAACAATAGAAGTGGGTTAGTTTTGGTATCTAGGGTGATCAATTCTCGGCGCAATGCCTGCATTGATGGAGATTGACCAATCAGTTTTGGGCCAACCTGATTTTGCATTGCCAACTCTTTGCGCAATAGGTTGTTCTCTTCAACCAGTGCGAGTTTATCTGCGGCTTTTTTAACGGCAGTGAGTAGGGCATCGACCACAAATGGCTTTTCCAGAAAATCGTAAGCGCCGGCTTTCATTGCGGATACCGCGGTTTGCACGTCACCATGTCCGGTAAGTACGATGACCTGAAAATGAGGGTTTTGGCTCAGTAATTTTTGCGTTAATTGAATGCCATCCATCACTGGCATGTGAATATCGGTGATGACAATTCCGGCTTGCGTGGTATCTATTTTCTTTAATGCCTCAATAGCATTGGGAAAGCAGACGATATCGATGCCTTCAATGAGCATGGCTTGTTCTACGGAGTCTCGAATGGCGGGTTCATCGTCGACAAAATAGAGTTTAGGCATAGAGTGCAAAAGTCGAGTCCTTAGCTGTAGGTGAGATTAGCAGTATGTGAGATTCGTTTTCTAATCAGCGATAACAACGGCGTGTTAGCCCTTATCGTTATATAACGGGATGCTTAGCGAGAATACCATGCCTGAAGGCTCTAATCGGTTCGCGCTGATCGTGCCGTGATACGCTTCAATAATCCGTTTCGATATTGAAAGCCCTAGCCCTAAGCCTTCCGGTTTGGTGGTAAAAAACGGGTCGAACAGCTGTTCTAGCTTATCGTTCGGCATGCCAATTCCGTTATCCCAAATGATCAGCTGACAAGCGTCATGATGCAGTTGCCATTCGATGCCTATCTGTGGGCTAGCCTGTTGGTCAACGCTTTCCAGGTTTTGTTGCTCCTGCAAGATTTTCTGTTCAAGAACTTGATGTTGCAGCGCTTGAGTCGCGTTGTGAATCAGATTCACCAGTACTTGCTCGAGTTCGGTTGGATGAATCGCAATATTGATGTCATCTGGCACCGTGCTTAGCCTTAGCGTAATGCCTTGCTTGATCATCAGCGCACTGAGAATGCTAGTGGCGTTATTGACCGCTTGATGCAGGTTCGCCACATGATGTTCTTGTTTGGTGACCTTGCGAGTAAAGACTTTGAGTCGCGCGATGATGTCGGTAATGGTGTTGTTGAGGCCAATCATTTTCTCAAGATTGCTTTTCACTAAATCGGTTCGTTCCATTTCCAGTAGCTTTAAGCTGTTTTCACTGTAGGTTCGCAGTGCTGCAAGCGGTTGGTTGATTTCGTGGTTAATGCTGGCTGACAGCTCACCGAGTACCGCTAGTTTCGCGGTTTGTGTCAGCTCTTGTTCTGTCTGTTTCAACTTCGACTGCGACTCTTGGTATTGAAAAAGGGTTTGTTGCAGCTGCTGATTGGATTGCTTCAAGTAGTGGGTACGTTTATCAACGGTTTGCTCTAGGTTTTGGTTGAGTCGGGTCAACGCCACTTTCGCGAGATAAGTCTGGCGCCACGACCAAGCGATGAGCATCACCAAGCTGTAAATCACCACGAAGATGACATCGATCTGAAAGATTTTAATAAGTTCAGCTCTGGTCTCTTTTAGTGCGACAACTTGGTACTGGTTGTTGCTGACCGTTGCAGGGTAAAGATTAAAAGCACCAAGCTTGAATAACTGGTTGGCGGTGAGCTCTTTTCGGATTTCATTGGATTGAAGGTTGCTAGATTGATTGGTATTGCTCGCTTCTGACTGAGATCTTGAAGAACGAAAGGCTTCGATGATCGAAATTTCGCTTTGACCGTATTGGCGTTGAAGTGCGATATCCGTTTGTTGTTGCTGCGTTAATGGCAACAGTGAATGATAAAGCCATGGAGCTTGGCTTGATAGAAAGACCACTTGGTTCGAGTCGAGTACTACGATCTCAAAGTCGTCGCTGGTCAGGATGTTTTCGAGGTTTTCTAAACTCACTTTTACGGTGATAACCCCCACAATGTGATTCTCAACATACAGCGGTGAAGACAGAAAATAACCGCGTACGTTCGAACGAGCGCCTAGCGCGACATATTGTGTGTTGTTACCTTGAATGGCAGAAGCAAAGTAGGGACGAAACGAGAAGTTCTCACCTACAAAGGTACGAGGCTTTTGGTAATTACTGGAAGCGACCACAGTACCGCTCGGGTCATGAATATAGATGGTGTCGGCTTGGCTTTGATTCGACCATTCAAACAGCAATTGATTGAGCTGCGCAGCGGAAATCTTGTTTGCTCGTTGTGATGAGTCAAAATAAGAGAGCAAGCGCGGGTCATGACTGAGCAAATCCGGGATCTGTTTGAATTTATCCAGTTCAGAATCGATTTGTAGATTGGCTTTATTCGCCGCTTCATCGAGTTGCTGAGTGACGATTTTTTCTTGGAATTGTACTGCCATAAAGTGGGTTGCGGTCAGCCCTGCAGCTCCCAATAACAATGAGAATAAAACAAAGGGCGTCATTAGGTTAGGCAGTATTTTGGTCACTCGGATCTCAGCTTGTCATCGGTTTGTATAAAGATTATCAATATGATGGAGAGAGTACCGAGATCTTGTTAACACAGAGCACCTTCTGTGAGACAAAACCATGGCTTAGACTTGTGTTTCAAAGGATTACGGCGCAAAATCACAAAAAAATTAAAAGGAGCAACCAAATGGAACTGACAGATATTCGTCGCGAATACGCTAAGGGTGGATTGAGACGCAAAGACTTGGCCGCAGACCCGTTTGAGCAATTCAATCTATGGCTAGAGCAAGCCATTGAAGCGAAGTTGACGGACCCTACTGCCATGACAGTTGCTACGGTTGATGAAAATGGTCAGCCATTCCAACGAATTGTTCTGCTGAAGAATGTTGATAAAGACGGGTTCGTTTTTTACACCAACTTAGGTAGCCGCAAAGCGCACCAGCTTGAGCACAACAGCAAAATCAGTTTGCACTTTCCTTGGCATCCACTTGAGCGACAAGTTCATATTACGGGCACGGCTGAAAAGCTAACGGCTATGGAAAATATGAAGTACTTCTCGTCACGTCCAAAAGAGAGCCAATTGGCCGCGATTGCAAGTAAGCAGAGTAGCCGCATTTCAGCGCGTGGGATTTTAGAAGGTAAGTATCTAGAGCTTAAACAGAAGTTTGCCAAAGGCGAGATTCCTGTGCCTTCTTTCTGGGGTGGCTTCCGAGTTCGTGTTGATAGCATTGAGTTCTGGCAGGGTGGTGAACACCGCTTGCACGACCGTTTCTTGTTCTCTCGCCAAGACAACAGTTGGGATATTGATCGCCTAGCGCCTTAGGCTTTTTGATCGCTTAGCTGCTTAACAGATCTAAAAATGCCGTTGATTAGACTTATCAAATCAACGGCATTTTTTTGTCTGCATTTTCAGATGAACAGTCAATCAGTTACTGTGCAGAACAACGGAGATCTGTTTTTTGAGCAGAGTTTCTGGGATCACTGAGCCCAATCCTGAATCCAACGCATACTCAATCAATTGGCTTTTACTGCGTGCATCAAACTTCTGTTTCAATCTGGCGACATGACCTTCGACCGTTTTGATTGAAATGTTTAACGTCGACGCGATGTACTGTGGTTTCTTGCCGAAAAGCAGTAAGAACAGCACCTCTGATTCTCTCGAAGTCAGCCGCTTTTGCAGTTTAGACACACGCGGCTCTGACCCCGCAAGCGATGCCTGATTGCCTTTTGTTCCTGTGGCCTGACAAACCCAATGACCAACCTCTAAGATCGCGGTATCGGTAAGCTCTTGGCCATAGAAGATGGTGCCTTGGACGTTGTCGTCATCATCAAGCCAAGGGGTTTTGGTAAAGATATGGGCGTGCCAGCGTCCGTCTGGATAGGGGTGAATATCGAGAATCTTAAGGGTACTGCGTGTATCCATTACATGTTTGTCTTGAGCCCTGAAATCTTGTGCGCACTCAGTGGTTTGACTGGGCATGTCGAAGTCGGTCAAGCCAGTACAAGTCTCATTGGGTTTTAAGCCAATCAATTGGTTGTAAGCAAGGTTGGCATACACGAAGACCGAGTCAGTATCTTTGCAGCCCCAGCAGCCTGGAAGTTGTTCGAATAAAGAACGATGTATGGAGTTGAGTGGATCTGGCAAGGTTTTATCTCGTAAGCTGAGGTATGGCAATGATATCAGTTTCTTATAGCGCTGCAATGGCAATTAGAGTACGAAAAATAAGGGGTGACTGACAGTTAAACGGACTGTTGATTAACTGTGTCAATCACGGAGAATCGATGGGCATAAAGGGTGATAATCAGGCAAAAAAAAGCCAGCCTGAAGAGGGGCTGGCTAAAGACAAGATATGCCTTGTCGACATGTAGAAGATTTTCAGTCTAATTTACGAGGGTCAGGTAAATTAAACTGAGGCATCAATTTGATACCCAGAGTGACTTACTACTCTATCGACGAATCTACTCCTAGGAGTGCTTATGCATAAGGGGGGAATTCCCCTATAAATGTTGCTCAATGTGATAATTGAGAACCTAGAGTAAATATTTGGGGTTCTGAGCCTATGACTGGGAGCCTACAGCTCTCGTACTACTCGGAATCCTAGATAGTTCGCTGCCGTTGAAGGCGGTACGTACAGTTCGTTAAGCACTTTTGCTTCTTCAGGAGAGAAGCTCCACGCGCCACCTTTTGCTAGGCCTTTCTGAACGGTTGTCCATTCCCATACATTACCCACCATGTCGTAGAAGCCTGTAAAATGTTTTTCGTGTTCGTGTTCGTGTGATTGCTTGTGAAGCCCCTAAATTCGCCGGAACGATTGGTTTTACAATGCCCGTAGTTTGTACACTCTTGATCATCCTTCCGGAGGCATGATCAAGATGATCGCGATAATGATCTTTTCATTCTCGCGAGCAAATAACTCTCATGAGCATTTACAAATTCATCTTATGCGCATTTAAGAGTATTATTCTTACTATGTTGACCCGAGTATTTTTCTGTCATGTCTAAACCTTTACCCTTTCCTAACCTAGACCTTTCTCCGCTAGGCCTTACTGGCCCTCGTCCTGCTGAGATCATCACTTTGCCATCGCATATGGATTGCCACGATCACCATTATTCTCAGGTGGTGATTGGTTTAAAAGGTCAGGCGGAATTTGAAGTGAGTGGTAAGGGGAATCTTGTTGGCCCAGGACAAGGTTGTGTGGTGACAGCGAGCTCTGATCATGCTTTCGGCGGAGTGGTTGGTCAGTCGGATATTCTCGTGCTCAACATGCCTATGCCAACCGATGATGACCCTCTGATGCTAGAGAAGATTAACCAGTTAGAATCATCGAACGTCTACTTCCAATTAGATGCGCAAATTCAAAAGCTTATCCATATGTTGGTGCAAGAGATGCAGGCCAGTCCTGATGATCTGTTATTAAGCCGTGCGTGCAATGATACGGTGATTGCATTGATGCAAAGGCACATCTCGGCATTTGAAACCTCAATCAAAGATTCACGCTTTGATCTTGAAGCGTTGGATCGCTACATAGAACAGCATTTAGCAAACAAGATCTCCGTCGCGCAGCTTGCGGGTAGTGTGTTCTTGGGTGAAAGCCAGTTCCATATGTTATTCAAAGAGCAAATGGGCATTACCCCTCACCAGTACGTTCTTGGCAAGCGCATCGACCGTTCTCGTCGTTTAATTGAACAAGGTAATCTAAGCCTTGGTCAGGTCGCTGAACTGGCTGGTTTCTCCGGTCAATCTTCCTTTACTCACACCTTTTCACGCCTTCAAGGCATGTCACCATCCCAATACAAAAAGAAAATTTCTGTTAAATAGTGAAACAAAACGGCATATTATTTTAAAGTTTCATATGTGACCTTGTGTTTGTTTTGTTAATAAAGCGAGTTTTTAGCAAAAAACTCGGAGTTTTTGACAAGTAATCCTTATATACTCTAAATACACTGCAGCCATTGTAGAGATCCCGAACTCTTTTCGGGTGTGAGATTAAGGAAAACGCATGTTTACAGCTACTGATGTGTTAAAGCCAGAATTCAATGAGCAGTCGCTTGCTGATCTTTGGACGCTTATCTCACCATTATATATGGTGGATGAAACCCAATGGCTAGAGCAACTTCTGCCGCTAGCTACCCCTTCTGAGTCTGAAAAGCAGCAAATTACAGACAAAACGACGTCGTTGATTGAGTCTATCCGTGCGGATAAAACATCTATTCAGATGATCGACGCCTTGTTGCTTGAATACAGCTTAGATACTCAAGAGGGCATCTTGCTAATGTGTCTGGCGGAAGCCTTGATGCGTATTCCTGATTCGGCAACCGCTGATGCGTTGATTCGCGACAAACTTAGCGTTGCGGATTGGAAATCTCACCTGAAGAATTCTGACTCGGTTTTTGTTAACGCATCAACTTGGGGCCTAATGCTAACAGGCAAGGTGGTTGGACTTTCATCTAAAGAGCAGAGTGCAGGTCAAGCGGTTAACCGTTTAGTGAACAAGCTTTCTGAGCCGGTGATTCGTAAAGCGATGCACCAAGCGATGAAGGTGATGGGTCACCAATTCGTTCTTGGTCGCAGCATTGCTGAAGCGCAGAAGAACGGTAAGTCTATGCGTGACAAAGGTTTTACCTACTCATACGACATGCTAGGTGAAGCGGCACTGACCACTGCTGACGCAAACAAATACTTCAAAGATTACCTAATGGCGATTGAAGCCGTAGGTCGAGACACATACGTCTCTTCAAAATCTAGCCCAGCACCGTCTGTTTCTATCAAGCTTTCTGCGCTTCACCCACGTTATGAAGTGGCGAATGAAGACCGCGTACTGACTGAGCTATGCGACACGCTAGAGCAGTTACTGCGCCGTGCAGTAGAGCTAGACGTTGCGATTACGATTGATGCGGAAGAAGCGGATCGCCTAGAGCTTTCGCTTAAGTTATTCGAAAAACTGTATCGCAGCGAGCTAGTGAAAGGCTGGGGCAAGTTTGGTCTGGTTATTCAAGCGTATTCAAAGCGTGCGTTACCGGTTCTAGTTTGGCTAAACCGCCTAGCAAAAGAGCAGGGTGACTTAATCCCACTTCGCCTAGTTAAAGGTGCTTACTGGGATAGTGAGATCAAATGGTCACAACAAGCTGGTTTCGATAACTACCCTGTTTACACTCGCAAAGAAGCGACTGATGTAGCCTACCTAGCGTGTGCGCGTTATCTATTGAGCCCAAGTGTTCGTGGCAATATCTTCCCGCAGTTTGCTAGCCACAATGCTCATACGGTTTCCGCTATTGCAGTGATGACAGACCATAAAGACTTTGAATTCCAACGCTTACACGGCATGGGTGATTCACTTTACAACCATGCAATGGAAGCTTACCAACAGTCGGTACGTATTTACGCGCCAGTTGGTAGCCATAAAGATCTACTGCCATACCTAGTACGTCGTCTGTTAGAGAATGGTGCAAACAGCTCGTTTGTACACCGTTTGGTTGATGCTCGTTGCCCTGTAGCAGAGCTAACACAGCATCCAGTCGACATGCTTTTGGCATTCGATACGTTGAACAACACTAAGATTCCTCTGCCGCCAGCGGTATTCCCTGAGCGTAAGAACTCATACGGTGTGAACATTGATATCGAGAGCGAAGCGCATCAGTTTGAAGAGCAAGTAAAAGGCTTTTTGAACAATCAATGGACTGCTGGACCTGTGATCAACGGCGAATCTCTTGCCGAAAGCATGATCAAGGCTGATCAGAATGTTGAACAAGTAACAGCACCTTACGATCGTCGTATTAGCGTGGGTCAGGTGGCTTTTGCAAACCTTGATCATGTTTCCGCAGCGATCACTGGTGCAGACGCCGCATTTGCTGATTGGAATGCGACATCGGTTGAAACCAAAGCCGCTGCGCTTGAGAAGTTGGCGGATCTGATGGAAGAAAACCTGGCTGAGCTGGTGGCAATTTGTCATCAAGAAGCGGGTAAGACAATTCACGACAGCATTGATGAAGTGCGTGAAGCGGTCGACTTCTGTCGTTACTACGCAAAACAAGCGAACAACCTACAAGGTTTTGAGCTAAAAGGCTTTGATGGTCTAACTCGAATCGCTTCGCGACAAGGTCGTGGTGTATTCGTTTGTATCAGCCCTTGGAACTTCCCATTGGCGATCTTCCTTGGCCAAATTACAGCTGCACTAGTGGCGGGTAACACGGTTGTGGCGAAACCTGCAGAGCAAACAAGCTTAATTGCAGCTCGCGCAGTGGAATTGATGAATGAAGCGGGTTTCCCTGCTGGCACGATTCAGTTACTACCGGGTCGTGGCGCTGAGATCGGCAGTGCGCTAACCAGTCATGATGCGATTGCGGGCGTTGCCTTCACGGGGTCAACCCCAACTGCACAACGCATTAACGTGTCATTGGCAAGTCGTAACGCTAAGCCTGTTCCGTTTATCGCGGAAACCGGTGGTCAGAATGCGATGATCGTCGACAGTACCGCACTGCCTGAACAGGTAGTTCGTGATGTTATTCGTTCTGCATTCGCTTCAGCAGGTCAACGTTGTTCTGCACTGCGTGTGCTTTACATCCAAGAAGACATTGCAGACCGCGTGGTTGGATTGATTCACGGTGCAATGGACGAGTTGAGTGTTGGTATTCCACACCTTCATAAAACCGATGTTGGCCCTGTTATCGACCAAAACGCAAAACAGAAGCTAATGGCGCACTTAGAAAACATGACCAATACCCAGAAGAAGGTGGCTCAACTTTCTTTAGGTACGGATTGTGAACATGGTGACTTTGTTCCACCAAGTGCGTTTGAAATCGATGACATCAGCTGCTTGACAGAAGAACAGTTTGGCCCTGTGCTTCACATCGTTCGCTTCAAAGCGAGTGAGTTGACACAAGTAGTAGACCAAATTAACCAAACCGGTTTTGGTCTAACTATGGGTATCCACAGCCGTAACGAAACAACTTACCGTTGGATCGAGAAACACATTCGTGTGGGTAACTGCTACATCAACCGTGACCAAGTGGGCGCTGTTGTTGGTGTTCAACCATTCGGCGGTCAAGGTTTGTCGGGTACTGGCCCTAAAGCGGGTGGTCCTCACTACCTATACCGCTTTACTGATGTTCATTTTTCTCAATCACAAGACAAGGCATAAGGAGCAGTATCATGGTTCATCAAGTGACAGGTTTTTCTGATGCTTTGTTAGCGTGGGAACAATGGAATCTTACCGATTTTGATCATAAGAGTGCTCAGGTACTTGCATTCAAATCAGAGATCGAAAGCCAATCTGCGCCTTTGGCTGCTGTGGCGACTTATCATCTAGAGCAAGCGTCTGCACTGCTTTCTGAGCATCACCTCATGGCGGGGCCTACGGGCGAAACCAATGAGCTGTATGCTGCAGGTCGTGGCGTGGCTTTGGTGATTGTTGATGATTGCGAAGAGAAAGTGCCAGCACTGCAAACAGCAACCGCGATGATTACCGCAGCACTATTAGCGGGTAACAGCGTGCAACTGTGCAGTGATGACGTGCAGTTCAATACCTTAATTGCTGACGCCGCGAAACAAGCGAATCTACCAACTAACTTGGTACAGGTTGCCTCGTACGACGCTGCTCAACAGCTGCTGTCTTGCGATGTACGAAGTGCGGGTTACGTGGGTAATTCACAAACGGCTCAAGCTATCAATTTACAACTTGCTAAGCGTGACGGTGCAATCGTCGGTTTAGTAGCTGAAACGGATCTAACGGCAATGAATGTTGCTAATGATCCACACCTATCGCTGCGCTTCATTACCGAGCGTACGCGAACTATAAATATAACAGCCGTGGGCGGTAACGCGACCTTGCTCGAACTTGGAAGCGAAGCTCACTAACCTTCAGTAATACTGGCTCTAAACACTTTTGTTTTTCTCCATCTTTGGATTTAACTCATAGTGCTTTGGAGCCTGAATACCTAACTCAATGCACTCGCTTGCCTTTACGGTGAGTGTCTTGCATTGAATTAGGCATGGAAGGCTTTTTACAAATGAGGACTATCAAATGATAGAAAACAGTTTTGCAATAACGACGACGTTCATTGCGTATCTAATTATGATGCTGGCAATCGGTGTTATTGCTTACAAACGTACTTCTAGCTCGACAGACTACTTCCTAGGTGGTCGTTCGCTAGGCCCATGGCCTGCTGCACTTTCTGCTGGTGCATCAGACATGAGTGGTTGGCTACTACTTGGTCTACCGGGTTACGCTTATGCTGCTGGTTTTGAAGCATTCTGGCTTGCTGGTGGCCTGCTAGTTGGTACTTGGGCGAACTGGTTAATCAGTGCTAAGCGTCTGCGTACTTACAGCATTACAACAGAGTCACTGACGCTACCTGAGTTCCTATCTCGTCGTTTCAATGATAATTCTAAGCTGATCCAAACAATTTCTGCTTTCTTTATCCTTTTATTCTTCCTTTTCTACACAAGTTCTGGCTTGGTAGCAGGTGGTAAATTGTTTGAAACAGTATTCGGCCTAGATTACACAACAGCGGTAATCATCGGTACAGTATGTGTGGTTTCTTACACGCTATTTGGTGGTTTCCTTGCGGTATCTTGGACGGATTTGGTTCAAGGTCTGCTGATGTCTGCTGCGCTATTGATTGTACCAATCGCAGCGATGAACGGTGGTCTTGGTCAGCTATCGACTGATCTTCACAACATCAACCCAGAGCTTCTCACGCTATGGAATGATGTGAAAGGTGAGCCACTTTCTGCTATCGCGATCATCTCGCTAGCGGCATGGGGTCTAGGTTACTTCGGTCAGCCACACATCCTTGCTCGTTTCAAAGCAACACGTAGCAACAAAGACCTAACAACCGCGCGTCGTATCGCGGTGGTATGGTCTGCTCTGTCTATGGTTGGTGCAATGCTAGTAGGTCTTGTTGGTCTAATCTACGTGACTAACTCTGGCGCGCCTAAACTAGACGATGGCGAGAAGATCTTCATGCTTCTTGTTAACGCAATGTTCCACCCAGTCATCGCCGGTATCCTACTTGCTGCAATCCTAGCGGCAATCATGAGTACTGCTGATTCACAGCTTCTTGTTTCTTCATCTGCAATGGCAGAAGACTTGTACAAGCAAATTCTGAAGAAAGACGCAACGTCTGAAGAGATCGTTCGTGTAGGCCGCTTCGCGGTAATCCTAATCTCTCTAATTGCACTTGTGCTAGCGATGACGCCAGACAGTTCAGTACTTGGCCTTGTGTCTTACGCATGGGCTGGTTTTGGTGCTGCATTCGGCCCAGCTATCGTATTGAGCCTGTACTGGTCTCGTATGAACCGTAACGGCGCTCTAGCGGGTATCGTGGTTGGTGGTGTGACGATTGTACTTTGGAAACAGTTCACGGGCGGTTGGTTCGATGTGTACGAAATCGTACCGGGAATCATCCTATCGACTCTTTCTATCGTTATCGTGAGTCTAATTACGGGCGAGCCTGAAGACGAAGTTAAGAAGCAACACGCTGAGTTCGAGAAGAACCTCGTTGAGCTAGACTAATTTACATTGTAAAAATACCAATGAATTAGCAAAAGACATGAACAATAGAGTCACTTCGGTGGCTCTATTTTTTTATGTGAGTACGACCTTTGTCTTATTTCAAATTAAGTTTATTCGAGGTTTTCTGATATTGAAATGGGGGTTTACAATGTAAATCGAAAGCGAAGGATCTTGAGCGAGAAATGAAAGGTCTGTCTTGTTGGTGGCGTTTGATGTCAAAAAATAAAACAGAAAAATGGCTATTTTTTGAACTTGGCGCTCACTTTTGTCATTAGCTCGGTGAATTGTGGAACCGAATTGGACATGATGTGTCAATTGTCAGTAACCACTAAAGACCTATAGGACAAAGGTATGCCTGATCTCTATTGCAAAGGATGTAAAAAAACAACACTACATAAGTCTATAATGAAACGTTGTGAATCAGAGCCCGAGACAGCTTCTGGCCGTATGATGCAATGGACGTCAAAACTATTTAGTGGAAACCTGTACTACGATATGGAAACTCAGCACTTCTGCCGCACGTGCAATTGTCGTTGCGAAACAGGAAGTACTGTACCCCAAATTGGTTTAGCTTAACTTACAGTAAGCGCTCACTAACTTAGATCAAAAAACCTCCGTTTTAGGAGGTTTTTGCGTTTCTATGCGGCTTTGAGTGCTAGCTCGGCAACAATGGCGTCGCCATCAATCTTCACATCCCAACCATAGTTTGAGTATTCACTTGCTAGTGCCTGAGCAACATCTTTTGATACCGTTACGTGTGTCCATGAACCAATACCGTAAGGTTTATATGCGAGTTCTTGCGTTTTCATAATAGAGTCATCCTTTCTCTTTGATAATTATATTATTCACTTTGGCCTATATCCTTTCTTTCGTTTCCGGCTCAACTTATTTGTTAATCGGGTCATTTCTATAATAATTTGTTAATAACCAGAGTTTGATTTATAAGGGTTCTTATCTATTTGTATGTGTTTATATCTGGCGTGAATATCATCCGTGCATTTAGTTTTTAAATGTGTGAGCGAGGTTTTCTTCGATTGCACTTGGTATGGAATATACTGAGCGGAATTTAGAATGTTTAAGGAATGTTATGTCTCAGCATCAGCTCGATCGTATCGATAAAGAGATACTAAGAATTCTGCATATGAAAGGGCGTTTACCTGTTGTTGAACTGGCAAAACAGGTCAACCTTACGACGTCACCTTGCTCTGATAGACTCAAGCGATTGGAGAAAGAGGGCTACATCACGGGCTATCATGCTGAGCTTTGTTCAGAAAAGCTGGGACTCGATGTTCAAGTCTTTATCCATATCCGTCTCGATCAGACTAGCTTTTCGATCTTCGACAAATTTGCCCAAGCCGTGGAAATGATGCCTGAGGTGGAAGAGTGCTACTCACTGTCGGGTGACTTTGACACCATGATCAAGGTTCGAGTGAAAGACATGAAGGCGTACCAAGCGTTTATGGCCACCAAGCTGGGCACCTTGCCTGGTGTGATTCAGACACGTAGTGAAGTGGTGATTGAAGAGCATAAAAAGGGCTTCGGCGTGAACCCTGAGTTGTTGGCAACTCTAAAATAGTGGCCTAATTTCGCTTACCAACGTGATTTAGATATAAAAAATGGAAGCAATAAGCTTCCATTTTTTGTTGAGCGTCAGATAAAGAGCAACCCGATAAACTTGTTCGCCTTAAAGCGTAATGGCCGCAGAGATTAAGCCAATCACACCACCGAATACACCGCCCCAAACGACCAACCAACCAAGGTGTTTCTTGATCATGGTCTGAACCATCTCTTTAACCAGCTTAGGTGTTAGTTCATTCAAGCGCTGATCGATGATCGCCTCAATGTTTTCTTTGATTTCATCCATCATCGCAGGCGATTCTAGCTCGTCTTTGATGGCATTTTTTACAGAATCACTCTTGCTGATTTCAATCACAGATTCTTGCATCTTCTCAACAAACGGCGCTTTCATTGGCTCTAGTGCTTCTGTGCCACCAAACATTGCCAACATACCGCCAAACTGAGAGTTCTCGATAACATGCACCAGTGAGTCGAATGCAGGGTTAAAGTCGATCTTCTGAATCACAGGCTCTAGATTGAGCGACTTTCCTGTCATCTCGCTGCTTAGGAAGCGGTCGATGTTACTTTCTGTAAAGAATTGCTCCATCATCAGTTGCTTGATGGCTGCCTTGAACTCTTCAAAGCGCGCTGGAATCACTCCAGAACCGTATAGGCCGGGTACTTTCTCGAACAACATGTGAATCGCAAGCCAGTTGGTGATGGCACCAGAAAAGGCGAATAGGCCTGCATAAAGCAAGTATTGGTTTGCTGTCGCATAGCCGCCAGCAAGCAGCGCTAACGCGATAACGTTAGTTAAGACACTTTTGTTCATGGTTGATCTCTAGAAAGAATATTGCGCGCATTTTAAGAAAAAAACGCCAAGAAAAAAACAAAAGGATCGATGAAGTTTATTGGACAGGTAGAAAAGAGCGCCAAATAGCAGGCATAAAAAAGGCTAGCCTCCCCCCGAAGTCTAGCCTTATTCCAGAACGCGCAAGCGAGGCGTCTTTGGTGTTAATGTCATTATATAATTACGACATAACATTCTGCCATGTGTAATTTACCGCTAATAAACAAATTGGTGTGAATCACATCGCACTTTTAAAATAGCACAAAAATTAAGCGTTCGTAGCTTGCTCAAGATCATCGGCAATAAAGCCACCGGTCTGGTGATTCCACAATTGAGCATAGATGCCATTTTGTGTAATCAGCTCTTGGTGAGTGCCTTCTTCTACGATATTGCCGGCATCAAGTACGATCAGGCGATCCATCGCTGCAATGGTCGACAGGCGGTGTGCAATCGCAATAACCGTTTTGCCTTCCATTAGCTCAATCAAGCTCTCTTGAATCGCTGCCTCTACCTCAGAATCGAGTGCAGAAGTTGCTTCATCGAGAACAAGTAATGGAGCATTCTTTAGAAGAACACGTGAGATAGCCACACGTTGACGCTGACCACCAGAAAGCTTAACGCCACGTTCACCTACTTGAGCATCGTAACCAACGTTGCCAAACGGGTCGGTTAGCGTTTCGATAAACTCATGCGCGTGTGCTTGTTTAGTGGCTGCGTAAACTTCTTCATCTGATGCTTCAGGTCGACCGTAAAGAATGTTGTCTTTGATCGAGCGGTGCAACAGTGAAGTATCTTGGGTCACCATACCTATGTTGCTGCGCAGCGAGTCTTGCGTCACTGTTGAGATCTCTTGATCGTCAATCAAGATACGACCGCTTTCTACGTCATGGAAACGCAGCAGCAGGTTAACCAAGGTTGATTTACCTGCACCTGAACGGCCAACCAAACCCACTTTTTCACCCGGTTTGATGTTGAGGTTTAGGTTGTTGATCACCCCCTTATTCTCACCGTAGTTAAAGCTTACATTGTCGAAGTTGATACCGCCTTGTGGAACCTCCAGAGGCTTCGCGTCTTTCTTGTCTTCAATAGCAATAGGCTTAGACAGAGTTTTAATGCCGTCAATCACGGTACCAAGGTTCTCAAACAGACCACCAATTTCCCACATGATCCATTTCGACATGCCGTTAATACGCAGAGCCAAGCTGACCGCAATCGCGATTGCACCCACGGTGATTGCGCTATCTAGCCATAGGTAGATAGAGATACCCGCAATGCTGAACACCAATAGATAGTTAGCGAATTCCACGCAGATGTTGAAGCCGGTTACCAAGCGCATTTGGCGGTGCACAGTATCTAGGAAGCCTTCCATGCCTTCTTCGGCGTATTCGGTTTCTCTTTTACTGTGTGAGAACAATTTCACCGTCGCGATGTTGGTGTAGCTATCAACAATACGACCTGTCATCAGTGAACGAGCATCCGCTTGCTCTGAAGACACGTCTTTTAGCTTTGGCACGAAGTGCAGTTGAATACCGATGTAAACGAATAGCCAAATCAGCATCGGAGCCATCAAGCGCCAATCTGATTCAGCAAGCATGAACAGCATCGCCGTGAAGTAAACCGTCACGTAGACAAACACATCGACCATCTTGGTCACAGTTTCGCGCACTGCAAGCGAGGTTTGCATCACTTTGGTCGCGACACGTCCGGCGAAGTCATCTTGATAGAAGGACAGGCTTTGCTTCAAAAGGTAGCGGTGTGCTAACCAACGAATCGACATTGGGTAGTTGCCCAGCAAAGTTTGGTGAAGCAATAGCGAGTAAACACTGATCAAGATTGGCATCACAACCAACAGCAGAATACCGAGCCCCATCAATGTCGATTCGTTGTCTGCTAAGAAAGTGTCTGGGTTGCTTGTTGATAGCCAATCAACCAGTTGGCCCATGTAACCGAACAACGCGACTTCGATGATCGCGATGGTCATGCTCATTAGGCCGAGCAAGATTAACGGTTTTTCAAAACCTCGAGTGTAATGGCGGCAGAATGCCAGTATTCCAGTAGGAGGTTGTATCGGCTCTCCCTTTGGAAAGGCTTCAGTAAAGCCTTCAAATTTCTTGTACATAGATTTCCCTTTATAAACTAGTGCATCTATAAGCGACTGCATCGTTGGTGCAGCTTTGTTTTTATGGTCTTGATTCGAAATTTAACTGTCTTAGTTTGAAATTATATAAGCGCCCATGGGTTCTTATCAGTATTAAGTCATTCGATGGATTTTGTTCTAGCGCCTATTTAGGCACTTGGCTTTAAAACACTAAAACTTTGTCTAAGCGATACAGGAAAGGTCCAAAGAGTGTCTTTCATGACGCTTATTTTAGATTGAATTAGACAGGAAAAGTTAAGCTTATTTCAAACGTAATTGATTGTTATGCAACGGTGATAATCCTAACGTTAAATGGATTGAATTGTAATCAAAACTCGTGATGGGCGAGAAAATGGAATCAGAATATTTATCCATAAAGTGACTTAACGAATATGCATACAGTTGGTTCTTTCTGATGTGCTGTTATCTTGCAGTAAAAATTACCGATTAATCTAAGATCTGCAGTAATTGTTTGGGATAAATATTCAAATCAATATTCTTTTCAGTGAATCTTGTCGTAACAAGTTGTTTACAATTCTGAAGTAAATAAAAGATAGGGACGGTTGAAATGTTAAACCTACACAAAAAATCACTTCATATCACTAATGTTCAAAACGCCAATTGCGTTGTTATGGTTCCGCCAAAAGAGTTTCGATTTAACGAAGAAACAGCACGTGATAACGAGTTTCAGCACAGAGTCAATCTGACCGAAGCTGAGGTGAAGCTGGAAACGATGGCCGAATTTAAGGCTATGGTGGCTTCGTTGCGTAAAGAAGGTGTGCAAGTTGTAGAGTTTGATTACCCAGAATTGGGTGTCGAAACCCCTGACGCAGTGTTCCCAAACAACTGGTTCAGTACTTGTAGTGATGGAAGTTTATTCACTTTCCCTATGGCCTGTGAAAACCGTCAGCATGAAGTTAAGCCTACTGCTCTGATTGAAGTGTTGGAAGCGTCAGGTCGCATTGTTAACCACAGTGAGTCTATGGAGTCGTACGTTGCTCAAGGTTCTTATCTAGAGAGCACCGGTGTGATGGTTATCGATCACATCAATAAGACGATCTATGCTGCGCTTTCTCAGCGTTGCGACCGTGAAGTACTAGAAGATTATGCGAAGCGTATTGGTTATTCTCGCGTGGTTTCGTTCCAAACGGCATTACCGTCTGGTCAGCCGATTTATCACACCAATGTGATGATGGCGATTGGTGATAACTTCTGCGTGATCTGTGATGAAGTGATTCCTGAGTTTGAACGCCGCTTTGTGGTGAAATCTCTTGCCAAAGACAAGCAAGTTATCTCGATCTCGATCGATCAGATGAACCGATTCTGCGGCAACATTCTGCAATTGGAAACCGTGAATGGCGATAAGGTAATCGCGATGTCTCAGTCGGCTTACGATGCATTTTCTCCAGCTCAATTAGCTCAGCTTTCGACACACGGAAAGCTGCTGCCATTTAACGTGAAAACGATTGAAGACATTGGTGGTGGTTCGGTGCGATGCATGTTGGGTGAGGTGTTTTTACCAACGCGAGTGAATCGTCTGTAACAAGCATAGAAAGTATAACAAGCACTCACTTCCAGCATTGAATTTTTGAATACCACTCTCATCGCAGAGTGGTATTTTTGTTTTTATCTATCTTTGTATCGGTCTACCAGAAGTAAGAAAACAGCAATAAGAGAACCAGAGCTAGATACACGAGCTAACGCGCACAAAAGTTAACGGAAAACAGCTAACGCAAAAGCTATGAAGCGTCCTTAAAAGCTCTGTGTTCGATGAATTGAGCCGACAGTGCCACGACTTCCTTGGAGTAGACAAGCGCCGTGTGGTTGAGTTTGAGAGCGTAAGTATCCGTTGCCCCTCTCAGGTTTGCGTCTTCGAGTGTTACCGTGCCATCGCCCGGGTTTTTCCCCAGTACAATACGTCCAACTCCGGCGTCGTAAGTGCCTGTAATCACGCCAATCGGTACATCAATATCGTAGTCACCCAAGCCATCGCTTAAGATCATTTTGCTCGAACCAAATATAAATCCAAGCCCATGATTCGAAAGCGTTTTGGCGATGGTTGCCCCATTGTGCGGCGTACCTGCGGTAATGATGCAGGTGTCTGCAAAGTCGGGCTGGTAGAACTTAAAGTAGTGGCGAATCAGCAAGCCACCGAGTGAGTGACCGAAGAAATAGACCTCATCGTATTCATTAAAGCGAGCATTCACGAAGCGATTGAGGCGTTTGGCTGCAGAAGGGAAACGCAGCGAGTTGTAGGCAAACTTGTGCGTTGTAAAGCCGCGTTTTTTGAAGTTTCTATCCAGATATTGCATGAACAACGCAGGCATATATAGACCATGAATTAAAACTATATGTTTGTTTTTATTATTCATTTTTGTCCTCCGTCTGATGATGTCCCCAGTATATTTAGTCGCAAATCTAAACTCAATAAAACTTGCTACTAATGGGACACAAAGGCAGAGGTGTACGTTATAAACAGGACGTTTGTTATAGATAGAGCGTTCGTTATAGAAAGAATGCGCGTTATAGACAAATAGTGCGCTATCGACAAAGAGTGCTTGATGGGCAAAAGGTGGGTTAGTCCGATCTCACTCCACCATAAACATCAATAGTTAAACCGCCTTGTTTAGCGTAAGTATTGGGTGTTAGACCGATGGTTTTCTTTAGGTAACGAATCAGGTGCGGTTGGTCGCTAAATCCAAATTGAAAGGCGACGTCCATCCAGTCGATGTCATCCAAATTTCGCTTATACAAGTATTCCAACATCGCTTCGAGTTTGTTCATCGATTGGCACTGTTTTAATGTCAGCCCAGTTACCTTGTTGAAGCTTCTTTCCAATGTTCTTTGCGAGCAAAACAGCTTGTCGCCAAGCTCTGCAATCGGTGTCGAACCAAGCACACCCAACACCTTACGTGTCAGTTCGCTGTGCCTATCCGTTTTAGCTGTCGATAACCAAGGAAGCAGCAAATCATCTAACTGCTGACAGCAGGCCTCAACATCGGTTTGGGCGAGCTTGATCAGTGACGTTGCATCGGCGTTTGGGTTGTTTAGCAAACCTGCGAGCTTGACTGGACTCACCCTGTCTAAACTAGGGTGAGGGCAATCTGGGAGAGCCAATGAATACAAGGCTCCGACATGGAATTTAATGCCCAAGTGAACAAAGGGCTTCGAGTGATCCAATTCGATGGCTTTATGGTGTGGCAGCAGCAGATGGCTGCCAACGCCTTGATCGACCTGTTGCTCAATCGTGTAGTGATATACCTGCTCGCTTGGCGATAAGATCAGGTGTGCCGATGGATCGGGATTGAGTATCGGAAATTGATGAGTTTGAGCGTCGGGCGTCTTTTCAATTAGCCAGTAGCAATCAATGAACTGAGCAACTACAGGGGACTTTGGAGACTGTAACCAATTGATCATTAGACCTTCTATTTCAGATGACTGTCACCTCCAACTATATGTGGATATCGTTGGAGGTGACAGTTTTTATCAGTATCTATTGTTAGAACTTAGTCTTGATGTTTGTTAATCCGAATCAAGGCTAATCAGCTTCCTTTAATTCGCTAAAATCAAACTGCAAGATACGATGCTTTGATGATAACCCAGCGCGTATGATGGCCTTTTGTGCGCCAATATTGCTGCTTTCCGTAGAGCACATAGCTTCTAACCCTTGGCTATTAGCGTGCTGCTTTAGAAAGTTAAGAACACGCGTTGCAAAGCCTTTACCGCGTTCTTGTTGTGCGACAATCATACCTAGGTCGGCAAACTGTGTTTGATGCTCATCGAACTTACGGCACTCTCCAGTAGCGAGAATGTCGTCACTTTCCCAGTAGCCCCATAGCTCTTGACGGGCAATCAAATTACCGTAGTAACCGGTGAGCCACTCTTTTGGTGCGCCAATCGCTGATGAAGCAAACTCAACGAACTGCTCCAGTTGTTCTTCTGTCGCGAGGCTCATCTCTATCTCTTCAATACGGTCTGAATCACAATCAGATCTGGCTTGAGAGTTTTGGCGGTACATCATCGCATTCACTTTAAATGACTCTGTGTTGTCGACACACAGTGATAAATATTGTGGCTCAGCCGTACTCACGAATGCGCCTTTCACATTACCAATCACAGAGCTGTTGTTCTCTACGATTAAGGGGAACAAGTCTTCAATATGAGTACTGGCTGTTGGTGCTAGGTAGAACTGAAGTAAGTAGCCTTCGCCATTCAATACGCAATAACCGACAAGATTACCGTTTTCGTAAAAACCAAAATGGTCAGACATTGGCACAAAGCCAAAGTGCCACATGCCATCAAGTGGCGCTGTTGACTCAGCAAAGTAAGCCGTTTTAAGTTCGCTTAAGTCACTAAGTGTTGAGATTTTCTTGATGTCTAACATCGCTTGAATTCCTGCTGTTTTGATTCGGTAGAGTGCGTGGTCGTCATCTTGTTCTCAGGTGCGTCAATTGACGATGAGATAATTGATTAGCTGAGCCACGTTTCAATAACAGCAATTGTAGGCGACGGCTTGAGGCCGGTATTGAATAAAAACGACAGTTTTGAAAGGTGTGTGGGTGTTAACAGAAGAGCTGATGTTAATTGAAAGAGGGCAAGATATTTTGCCCTCTGCTGAACTTATTGATTGGGACGTTGAATAGGGTGCATTACTTTCCTGAGTCTTCAGCTTTGATGAGTTTGGAATCGACAGTTTCACTCTTTAACTCAGGATCAACTAATACCTTTATCACGCCTTTTTGTAGGATCAGGTTATTAGGGTAGGTGATGATGTTGCCCGAACTGTGTCGAAGAATAACGTGGAACATGGTGATATCGATGATCACACCGCTGATGTCTTCGTCTTTCTCCGCGACTCTTACTCTGTCGCCAATGCGATAAGGGAATACGAAAAATATTAGTACACTGGCTGTGAGGTTACTTAGAATCGACCATTGCGCGAATAAAGCGACACCCAGCACCGCAAATATGGATGATAAAAACAGCGAAATATCACCAAAACCCAAGTTAAGAACAATCGTAAACACAGCGATGAAGAGTAGAAACAGAACGATATTGAAACACTTAATCACGAACTGCTTTCGCTTCAATTCAACGCGTTTATTTTCCGCTAATGTTTCTATCCAGTTTTTCCCCAAGCGTTTTATCACCCAATACACAGTGATAAGAAGTAAACCTAAACCCACTTGTTTAAGCCACATATTGGATTGCAAAAACTCAACCATTAAATAAACCTCAATTTTTTCAAAATAATGACCTCTGCCGCTATGACCACGAGCAGCCCAACGCAAAATAGTGGGAATGCTATTGGGTTATCTGTTCCGGGTATTCCTGCAATATTGACACCCAGCAAACCGGTGAAAAACCCAGCAGGGAGGAAAATACCCGCAATGATAGAAAATAGGTACGTATTTCTGTTCATTTTTTCAGCTTGTTGCTGACTTAGGCTCGCTAAAAATACATTAATTTGTTCGATGTAAAACTCAACAGACTCATTAATTCTCAGGATGGTATCAAGGCTGTTCTTTATATGACTGTTGTGCTTACTCAATGGTACAGGCAGGTCACTCATTAAGTCCTCAAAAACGTATTTCTGTGGCTTCAAATAGCGCCTTAGTCTAAGTAGCCTTGAATGCAGAGCGTTAATAGATCTTATGTCGATATTGGATGTAGATTCTAACTCGTCAATCAAGAGTTCGACGGGTACTAGGAAGGTTGAAATACTGTGGTTGATTCCACGTATCATGCCCAGTAATACATCAGGTAATGATGTCGGGCCTTGGTTTTGTTTGAGATCGGATATCAGATTACTGACCGCTTTTGAAGGAACTTTGCGTGTCGATATTAAAGTGCCTTTGTACCATAAGATGCGTAGGCTAAGCATGTCGTCAGGGTTAGCACCTTCGTTTAGATTAATGCCTCGTAGAATCATCAAAAAACAGTCGTGGCCAAACTGTTCGAACCGAGGACGGGTGTCATCGGTGAGTAATGAATCGATGATGGCATTTGGAACCGTATTACTGTGGAGCCATTCTCTCAAACCGTCAGCATCTCTTTGGCAGTGATACCAAGTTGATTGCTCGAATGAGGTTGGGCTGGTGGTGTGTTCATGTGCCACACCCTCAGAAAATTGCCAGCTTGAAATTATGAAAGCGTCCATTCATTTGTCCTTAATGATATGACGTAAACATTGATATTGCGGCGCCATTCAGGTGCCGTATTGAACTGAGCTTAATCTTGGTAAGTTCAATGAGCGATGTGAATGAGATAAAGTCTAATAAGACAGGTTGGTCTTTGGAACACGACGGACTCTTCCATTATTGTGTCTATTAAATATAGCTCATTGTTTCGTCGCTATAAATTAGCACTCTGGCTCCATGTTAGCGACGAAAAAAAAGAAAAGACCGAGGTCTTTTCTTTTTAGGGGAAGTTGAGGAGAGCTTGTTCAGGCAACTCGAGTTTTCCGATGGTTTACATAAGCAAAAACACTACCGACACGCAGCAAAAATATCTTGGTTCTCTCGATATTCTTTGGTTTGTACATCCATTAGGCCGAGTAAAGAGTCGAACAGGTTATCTTGGGAGAAGCTCTGTTCTTTGCCTGCCTTTCTTAAGCAGGTCTGGTTTATCCCTTTCTGCTCGGCGAAACCATCAGACATCCATAGGATCATAGGCACATGGGTTTGCTCTTTCGGTGCCAATGAATAAGGCATGCCGTGTAAGTAGACGCCATTTTCTCCCAATGATTCTCCGTGATCGGAAATGTACATCAGCGCGACATTGTACTTATCGGTGAGTTTCTCTAGCTTTTGAATAGCCTGTGAGAGAAAGAAATCTGTGTACAAGATGGTGTTGTCGTAGGTGTTTACCACTTGCTCTTTGGTGCAGTTTTCAATATCTGCACGAGGGCAATCAGGCGTAAATTTCTTATGTTCTTCTGGATAACGCTCAAAGTACGTTGGGCCGTGAGATCCGGAGATATGATAGAAAATGATGCTATCTTGTTTAAGATCTTGAGTATCTTGTTCGAAGTTCTCTAGCATGGCTGTGTCATAGCACACATCTTTATTACACAGCGGGTCGCTGTCTTTGGCGACGAGAGTCATCTCTTTGATTCGATGTGCGACCGCCTTGTCTCCACCATCGTGCTCTCGCCAGATAGAGTGAATGCCCGCGCGGTTCATAATGTCGACTACGTTATCTTGGTTGTAGGCTTTATCACGATCGTAGTTGCTGCGATTCATGTTAGAAAACATACACGGCACAGAAACCGCAGTGGCTGTTCCGCATGACTGAACATCAGAGAAAAAGATCGGGTTATAGGGTTTGGTATGAGCATTGGTTTCTTTCTCATAGCCATAATATTGGTAGTTATATACACGTGCCGTTTCACCAAGAACAAACACCAATAAGGTTGGTTTTTCAGCTTGTTTAGCTTCTGGTTTTAGCTGCGCATCTAAGCCGATTTCTTGGTAAGGAATCGGTTCTTTGATGTAAGTATTGTTGATGTATTTTGCGGTTGAAGCGACGTATTCGGTCGGAATGATCATCTTTTTAAGATGAGAGTTATTACGACCAATCGATGCGTAATCTTTGTAAAACAACCCGGCAATGATGGCAATGACGATCAACGAAGACAGCAGCCCTATCGACTTCCAAATCGCAAAATCTCTCCAAGATTCTCTTTCAAGATCCGTAAATAAAAGCAGCAGTGACGGGACTCCTCCCATCAGAACAAACCATAAAATAGAATAGCTGCTTAGGTAGCTAGCGGCTTCTCCGCTGTTGGTTTCGAAGACGTTTTCTATCATTCCATAGTCTACGAAAATGCCGTAGTTGAACATGCTGTAGCTGACTAAAGAGGAAGTAAGTAGTAACAAGATAAAAAAAGCTTTGGCGAATATCGGCCAGTTGAATACTTGAAAGATAAAGTTGAATGCGGCGAGAAAGAAAAATGGGATCGAGATGATAAACCCAATGCTTTCGGCTTGTGAGGCACTAAGAATATTGAACAGTTCGCGTGAGATAGGCAAGTTAATGACAAGCAGGTAATACACTGCCAAAACGAAAGGGAGTTTGTTTATCGACATGTTTAAGCGTGGTAGATTCATAGGTATTGTTTTCCTGTGTCACTTATCCCTTTATTTTAGTCTCGCTACCAAGAAAGCTCTAATATCATTGCATAAAGCTCAAATAGAAGGCGCTGAGCGATAAACTGGCTAAAGTGAAATGACGCTAAGGTGTGTAGAAACAAAAAATTCACTTTACTGAGTGACCTTCATGACAAGGTGGAACAGCAAAGTGAATTAGTATGTTCAGCTTATTCTATGTGGTTCAATCACATTAGAAGTTGTATGAACCACCGAAGCTAATGCTGCTGAATGCTAGTGTCTTATCGTTTTTGTATGTACCGTAGTCGTTTTCCACGCTTACTGCGTCTGCTTGCGAGATCAAGCGTAGCGTTAGGTGTTCGATTGGCGTGTATTCAACACCAACACCAAAGTGGAAACCCGTACCGCTATCATCATCATAACCAGCGATCTTGTTTGCGTTCAGGTCAACAGAGCTTAAACCAGCCAATACGAATGGGCGGATTGTGTTGTCGAATGTGTAACCAAGATTTGCTGACAAGGAAACAGACGTCGGAGACAGTTTTGCAGCACCCTTTTTGTAGTCTGCATAATCGTTGTAGCCAAGTTCAACACCTACGATGCGGTTGAATTGGTAGCCGCCATATAGGTTGTAGCCCATACCGTCTGAATCTAAACTGCCCTGACCATCGGTATCAGAATCTTGGTATATGCCAAGACCGCCACCAATGTAAGCACCGCCGTCAGTACCTGCTGCTAAAGCTGGAAGAGAAACTGCGCTGATTAAACTCAGTGCTAATGCTGATTTTGTTATCTTGTTCATCTTTGTTACTCACTCTTTAATGTCATGCCAGTATCAATAATTTTTGTTTTGCGACCTTTCGACCGTTGGTGAGCATTATTCCGTAGTCTTGTACCTATTACTGTATGGCTTTGTAAGTTGAATCGTTACATAGTAGAAAAAATACATATCAGATTGCCTATTGAGTCAGGTTGTTCAAACAAGGAATAAACATGCTAACGAAACAAAACACAGGGTTGGTGGTTGTGGACGTACAAGGCAAGCTCGCACGCCTTGTTGATGAGAGCGATACGCTGATTTCTAACTGTGGAAAGTTGATTAAGGGTGCGCAGGTTTTGGGGCTGCCAATTATTAGCTTGGAGCAGAACCCAGAGAAGTTGGGGGCAACCGTTAGTGAGCTGAATGACCTATTGAGTGATGCTAAGCCGATACCGAAATTCACGTTCAACGCGTGTAACGAGCCTAAGTTTATTGAAGCTGTGCAAGACAAGGGTGTGGAGACTTGGTTAGTGTGTGGCATTGAGGCTCATATTTGTGTTTATCAAACCGCAATGGGGTTGTTAGATCTTGGGTACAAGGTTCAGGTAGTTAGTGATTGTATTAGTTCGCGAACGGCACTCAACAAAGATCTGGCAATCTGTCGACTAACGGATGCTGGTATCCAAATTACGGGATTGGAAATGAGCTTATACGAGCTAGTGAAAGATTGCCGCGCACCAGAATTTAAGCTCATTCTATCCTTGATTCGTTAATCACCGAGAGGCTGTCGGTCGCCACCGCCTCGGTAGGAATCTAACGCAACCTTCAAACGACGCAGCTTGTCGCGCGAACGATTCTTATGATTGACCGCAATCCCCATAGAAAGCACATCCACTAACGCCAACATGGCGTAGCGAGAAGCCGACGGTTTGTAGATGAAGTCAGTTTCCATATGCTTGATGGGTAACAAGATATCGGCAATCTTTGCTAGCGGTGTATCTTGTGGGGTAATCGCAATGATCTTAAGTCCGTACTGCTTAGCCAGCTCTGCCGTTTCTGTGATCACTGGTGTAAAGCCAGTCGCAGAGATCATCACCATCACGTCATTGGCATCTGCCGTGGCAGCAACCATACGTGACATCAAGCCATCGTTGTACGACACCACTGGGTAGCCCAAACGAAACAGTCTATGTTGCAGCTCTTGAGAAGCAATTGTCGAACCGCCGCCCATGCCGATAGCAATGATCTGTCGGGCGTTATGCAGCCAGCTGACTGCGGTTTCAACGTCTTGTTCTTTGAACAGAGTGCGGTTGATATCTAGGCTCTGCTTGATCGATTCGTAGATACCTTGATAACCCGTTTGGTCAACCGGTTCGAGAATAAAACGCTGGCCAACTGTCAGTGTTTGAGCAAGCTTGATCTTCATATCACGTACGTTGCTGCAGCCGATCGCCTTAGCAAAACGGGTAATGGTGGCTTCACTGACTTGAGCGCTTTCAGCAAGCTCTGTGATGCTGGCATTGGCAGCAAAATCAATGTCGTCCATGATCAGCTTAGCGACTTTTTTCTCTGCATCACGAAGAGCGGGAAAACGCTCCGTTATCTGTGAAATGATATCTACTTCTAAACTCAAGAATCCTGATCCTTTGTTGATGGGGCTAATCGTTATCACCTAGTTATTAAGAACCTAGCTCGTAAGAAGTAAGCTTTTTAGCTTTTTAGCCGTTTAAAACTAAGCGTTAGCCCCGTTAGTATATCTTATTGTTTCGCTGATTCTAGCTTATTGAAAAATCGAACTAGAAGCAGGTTTCCACCCAGTTTGTTACCTGATGGTCGTCATCGCTGATGGCAATGTAGCGCCACTTATCGAAGGTTAAACACGGGTGTGAGGTTGAGAATGCAATCATGTCGCCCACTTCAATTTCAGAAGAGCCGTCCGTTTCAACAAAGGTATGCTGATCCATCACGGCGGTCGCAGTCAGCCCTTTCACAGAGATAGCTTCGCCATTGCGATAGCCGCGTTCGGCAATAGGTAACCCCGCATCAAAGGCCACATCACGCTTGCCTAGCCCAACAACTAGTTTGGTCGGTTCTGGGCGAGAGATTACATACGCCCATACCTCAAGTGCCGATTCCAGATCTCCACCCAATTCGCACGCGTAACCTTGGTTTACTTGGGCACGCTGCAACACCTTGCTTTGAGCGTCTAGGTAGATACCTGTGTCGTGAATCGCGTAACAGCCCGGGCGGATGATCGCCAAGTAATCGGTTAGGTTCGCTAAACATTCTGCAACCACGTCATACCAAGCCGAACCTGCACCAGTGATGATAGGTTGACCGGTAATTAAACCGTCTGATGCGAGGCTTTCGACCGAGGTCAGCGCTTGGTTTAAGAAGGTACGAATGTCTTGCTCGGCATTGTCGCCATGAATCACGCCCTCATACACCTCAATACCCGCTAGCGAAAGTGCAGGCGTATCTTGAATGGTTTGAGCCAGTTCTAAAACTTCTTGAGGTGAACGACAACCACAACGGCCACCCGGAACACCAAACTCGATTAGAGCTTTTAGCGTCTGCTTTTTGTTGGCGAAGTATTGGTTGAGTTGCTGCACGTTTACCGATGAATCCACACAGCAATAGAAATCAACGTCGAACTCACTAATAAGCTGTTCGATGATCGCCATGTTGGTTTTACCTACCAATTGGTTAGCCATGATGATTCTTTTTGCGCCTGCCATTGCTGCAATTTCTGCTTGTGCAGGTGTCGCAACGGTAATTCCCCAAGCGCCATTTTCTAGCTGTTGACGGAAGAAATCAGGCGTCATCGATGTTTTGCCATGTGGCGACAATTTAACCTGATGATGATCGGCGAATGATTGCATCCAATTCAGGTTATTGGTCAACGCTGATTGTTTGATAATTGCTACCGGAAGCGAAATGTCTTCATCAACCAGTCGATAAACACCGTTCTCAGATTGTGATACAGCTCTCCCTTTTTGGCCTTTTTCAGTCAAGATGAAACTATCTTTTTGATACTTTATAACATATTTTTGTGCAGGGTTATGTTTCATTGCTGATTCCTAACATGATTTAAGTGGTTGTTATTTAATGTTTAAATATATCTGTAATGTGTTTTGTGATAGAAACTATCACACAAATTAAAATATTATGTGTGTTTTGTCACTGAAAATAATCGGCTGGATTTCTAATATAGCTCCATCAACAAAGTGGATTGAGAGAGTGAGAAATGTTGTTCGATACGATAATTAAAAATGTAGAGGTGTTTGATGGCACCGGCGAACAATCGTTTTGTGCCGATGTAGCAATCCGAGATGGAAAAATCGCCGAAATTGGCAAAGTCGATCATGAAGATTGTAGCCAGTTGGTTGAGGGAGCAGGCTTAGCATTGGCTCCTGGATTCATCGATGTACACACACACGACGATACCAATGTAATTCGTTACCCAGACTGCCTACCAAAGATCAGCCAAGGCGTGACAACCGTAATTGTTGGCAACTGTGGCATCAGCGCATCGCCAACGGTTTTGGCGGGCGATCCACCAGACCCAATGAACCTATTAGGCGCGCAGGCTGATTTCAAATACCCAACCTTTGCCGCGTATGCACAAGCCGTAGAGCAAGCGCAACCAGCGGTGAACGTAGCAGCGTTAGTTGGCCACACCACACTGCGTAACCAAGTGATGGACGACCTACAACGCACCGCAAGCGAAGAAGAAATCGCGGTAATGCAAACCAACCTTGATTTAGCGATGGAGCAGGGTGCACTGGGTTTGAGTTCAGGTTTGGCTTACGCCAGCGCGAAACAAGCTAATGCCAATGAAGTGATGCAGTTAGCGAAAGTGCTTTCTAGCCATGGCGGCATCTATACCACGCATATGCGTACCGAATTCGAAGAGATCTTAAGCGCGATGGAAGAAGCGTTTGAGACTGGGCAATACGCGAAAGTACCGGTTGTTATCTCTCACCTTAAATGTGCAGGTGCAGGTAACTGGGGCAGAACCGTTGAAGTGCTTGATTTGATGGACAAGGTTTCTGAGCACCAAGATGTGTCTTGCGACTGCTACCCATATTCAGCGAGCTCTTCGACATTAGATTTGAAACAGGTGACGGACGATTTCGATATCTTCATTACTTGGTCTAAAGCAAAGCCAGAACATGCAGGCAAAACGCTTAAGCAGATTGCTGATGAGATGAACCTACCACTGATGGACGCAGCAAAAGCGCTTCAACCAGCCGGTGCGGTTTACCACTGCATGGATGAGAACGACGTAAAGCGCGTATTGAAATACAAGCTGACCATGGTTGGTTCTGATGGTTTACCCAATGACCCGCATCCACATCCAAGATTGTGGGGCACCTTCCCGAAAGTCTTAGGTCATTACTGCCGAGATGAAAAACTGTTTGCGCTACCAGAAGCGATTCACAAAATGACCGGAATGTCTGCGAAGCGCTATAACCTCGCGGGAAGAGGTGAGATTCGCCAAGACGCATTTGCCGATTTAGTTTTATTTGACCCAAAGAATATTAAAGACACAGCAACATTTGAAAATCCTATGTCAGTTGCTGAGGGAATCGAAAGTGTATTTGTAAATGGTGAGTTAACTTACCAAAAAGGAAAAGTGAAAAATAATCGTTCAGGCGTTTTTATTTACCGTAATTAGAATTTAATTATTTTATTAGATATACAG
>NZ_JBFRJF010000035.1:0-32661 GCF_041468745.1 Vibrio sp. 10N.286.52.F8 | reverse complement strand
AAAACGGCGCTCATTGAGCGCCGTTTTTATTTGTTCGAAAAACAAATGGACGTTACGGTTGAACTCGACGAAGCACAGCTTTTAGCGCTTCAAAATCGTTATCAAGATCTTCAGACAACAATTCCATCGCCGCGTGTTTTGCTAGCGGGCCAGGCAGTTCGATATCAGAACCTAGGATGTCATCAACCACTTCTTTGAATTTCGCTGGGTGTGCTGTACACAGGAACAAGCCAGTTTCGTTCTCTTGCAGTTGCTCTTCCAGTAGACGGTAAGCAATCGCACCATGTGGTTCACATAGGTAACCTTGTGCTTTTAGGTCGCGAACTGACTCAGCGCTCTGCTCGTCAGATACTTTACCTTTGCCTAGTGTATCTAAGCCCCAACCTTTCAGTTGGCAAAGCTCTTCGATACGAGGCCAGTTGTTTGGTTGGCTTACGTCCATCGCGTTCGATGTTGTCGCAACAGTCGGTTTTGGATCCCATTGACCTGTTTCTAGGTAACGAGGAACAGTGTCATTTTCGTTAGTTGCTGCGATAAAACGCTTAACAGGTAGACCTAGCGCTTTAGCCAATAGACCAGCCGTTAGGTTACCAAAGTTACCACTTGGTACAGAGATAACGAGGTTTTCACGTTGCTCTTTAGTCAGCTGAGAAGCCGCCTCAAAGTAGTAACAGATCTGAGCCATTAAACGGCTGATGTTGATCGAGTTTGCCGAATTAAGACCGATCTCTTTACGCAGTTCAGCGTCATCAAATGAGTCTTTAACTAGAGCCTGACACGCATCAAAGTCACCATCAATCGCCACAGTGTGGATGTTCTTGCCAAGCGTACAGAACAGCTTCTCTTGCAGTGGGCTGATCTTGCCTTTCGGGTAAAGAATCACAACATTGATGTTTTCCATGCCGTAGAAAGCATGCGCAACCGCCGCACCAGTATCACCTGATGTTGCCGTTAAGATAGTGATTTGACCACCATCAGAAACAGCTGCTAAAGATTGAGCCATAAAGCGGCCACCGAAATCTTTAAACGCCAGTGTTGGACCGTGGAAAAGCTCAAGCGCGTAAACGCCGTCTTTTACTTGGTTGATTGGTGCAGGGAATTGGAACGCTGCATCCACCATTTGGTCGATCTGTTCTTTTGGTAATTCATCACCAATCAATGCTGACAGAATCTTTGAGCTACGAGGGACAAAGTCCTCTGCTAGCAGCGCATCGATATCATCAAACTTTGGCAGTTCAGATGGGAAAAATAGACCTTGATTACGGCCTAAGCCTTGACGAACGGCTTGGCCAAAAGAGACTTGTTCATCATTTTCTTTGATGTTGTACAGTTTCATAACTCACTTCCTGTAACGATCGAACCCTGCTTATCTAGGCGACAAACGTGAACGAATCCTTCTTCATTTTGTACGTAATTTTGTTCTAACCAGCGTGCAACACGCTCGGCGACATCTTGTTCTTTGCAAATGCTAAATAGAGTTGGACCACTACCAGAAATACCAGTAGCCAGTGCCCCAGCTGACAGCGCGTATTTACGAGCATCAGCAAACCCTGGAAGCAGTTTCTCACGATATGGTTCAGCGATCACGTCTTTGATCATCTTCGCCGCCAGTTCAGGTTGACCTGAATGACACGCGTGGATAAAGCCCGCTAAGTGACGACCATGAGCAATAATATCCTGACGACGATATTGAGATGGTAGGATCTCTCTCGCTTCAGCCGTTGAAACCTTAATACCCGGATAAGCCATTACCCAGTACCAGTCGTCAAAACACGGTACTTCTTGGCTGATGATGCCTAGCTCTTCAAGCATGAGCTGCACACCACCAAGGTAACATGGCGCAACGTTATCGTAGTGGATACCACCTGAAATCTTGCCTTCCATTTCACCCATCAGAGCAAGCAGTTCAGTTTCATTCAGGGGCTGACCGTGAAAACGGTTTAGCGCATCCAGTGCCGCGACGATTGAACATGCACTAGAACCCAAACCTGAACCGATAGGCATGTTCTTTTCTAGTGTCATTTCTAAAGGCTTTAGCGTAACGCCTTTTTTATCAAGCTCTCTCGAGAACACCACCCAGCAGTCGTAAACGATGTTTTCTTTTGCTTCAGTTGGCAGCTTAGAAACAAAGCTGCCTGCAGTTTTAAGTGAGAATGGTTCATCACCGGCTTTAACCATAACTCGGTCACCTAGCAGCGTGCCATCCACTGGAGACACAGCGGCCCCCAGCACATCAAACCCTACACTGACATTACCGATTGATGCAGGAGCATAAACGACAACATCCATATCACTTGAACTCATTCTTAAACTCCTAATTTCCAACCAAGAGTACGCATCACATCAGAGAATACGCCAGCAGCTGTTACTTCAGTACCCGCGCCGTAGCCACGCAGTACTAGAGGGATTGGTTGGTAGTAACGGCTGTAGAATGCTAATGCGTTCTCGCCATCTTTAATCTTGAACATTGGGTCGTCGCCATCAACAGCAGCGATACGAACCTTACACTTACCTTCAGCGATTTCACCCACATAACGAAGTACTTTACCTTCTTCTGCTGCGATAGCTGACTGCTCTTTGAAGTAAGCATCCGCTTCTGGTAGGCGAGCCATGAACTCTTCAACCGTACCTGAATCATCAAAACCCGGTGGCAGAGCTTGGTCTACTTCAACATCTTCAAGTTCAAGCGCCATGCCTGCTTCACGAGCAAGAATAAGCAACTTACGCGCCACATCCATACCAGATAGATCATCTCGAGGATCCGGTTCAGTGAAGCCGTTATCTTTTGCAATATTGGTTGCCTGGCTCAGTGTCATACCTTCATCAAGCTTGCCGAAGATGTAAGACAGTGAACCTGAAAGAATGCCGTTGAACTTCTCAAGTTCATCACCTGCAGAGATAAGGTTCTGTAGGTTTTCGATGACCGGTAGACCTGCACCTACTGTTGTCTCGTACATCAGCTTACGACGTGAGTTGCGTGCAACTTCACGAAGCTGATGGTAGTAAGCCATGCTTGCTGTGTTTGCTTTCTTGTTTGGTGTTACTACGTGGAAACCAGCCGCTAGGAAATCAGCGTACTGCGCCGCAATACCTTCGCTAGACGTACAATCAACCAATACTGGGTTGATGATGTGGTTACGTTGAACCAAAGCCGCTAAACGCGCTAGGCTGAACTCTTCAGTCGTACTCGACATACGGTCACGCCACTGCTCTAACGGTAGACCATCGCTGTCTAGCAACAAACCTTTACTGTTTGCTAAACCACATACGCGAATCACGATGCCTTTTTCAGCCAGTTTGCCTTGCTGACGTTGGATCTGGTCAACAAGCTCGCCACCAACACCGCCGACACCCACAACGAATACATCTAGGAAGTGCTTAGAGTTAAATAGGTTCTCGTGACACGCTTTGATTGCTTCAGAGATTTTGTCTTCAGGGATAACCGCTGAAATAGCGCGCTCTGAAGAACCTTGAGCAATAGCAACAATGTTGACGTTCACTTCAGCTAAAGAAGAGAAGAACTGAGATGCTACGCCACGTGAAGTGCGCATACCGTCACCCACCAGCGTTACAATCGCAACGTCATCCATGAACTCAACCGGCTCTAACAGGCCATCTTTAAGTTCAAGTTCAAACGCGTCTGACAACACTTGTTTCGCTTTCACCTTATCAGCCGATTCAATACAGAAGCTGATGCTGTACTCAGAAGAAGATTGAGTAATAAGGACAATAGAAACGCCAGCAGAAGACATCGCGCCGAATACACGACTCGCCATACCTACCATGCCCTTCATGCCTGGGCCTGATACGTTAACCATGGTTAGGTCACTTAGCGTCGTAATACCTTTGATTGCTAGGTTATCTTCGCCAGTGTCTTGGCCAATCAAAGTACCTGCGCCTTGTGGGTTGAAGCTGTTTTTGATCAGACAAGGAATGTGGAATTGCGCAATAGGAGCAATGGTTTTCGGGTGTAGAACCGAAGCACCAAAGTAAGAAAGCTCCATCGCCTCTTGGTAGCTAAGAGACTTGAGCAGACGAGCATCATCAACTAAGCGTGGGTCACAGTTGTAAACGCCATCGACATCAGTCCAGATTTCACAGCAATCAGCACGTAGACACGCCGCTAACACAGCCGCTGAGTAGTCAGAACCATTACGACCTAGTGTGACTAGCTCACCTTTTTCATTACCCGCAGTAAAGCCAGGCATGATGTTAACGTGACCTTTAGGAAGTGGAGATTGTTGGAAGTTCTGAGTAGAGACATCCACATCGACCATAGCTTCAAGGTGATCGCCTTTAGCGTATAGGTATTGGACAGGGTCAATCAGGCTTGCTGGTTGGCCTTTCGCTTCCAGTACCGCTTTCATTAACTGGATAGAGATTCGCTCACCTTTACTGATGATGCGAGCATTAACGTGGTTCGGGCACATACCAAGTAGGTTGATGCCATTCACGAACTGCTTTAGCTGAGCAAGAGAGGTATCCACCTGCTCTTGAAACGCGGCACCATCGATAGAAGGCACGACCGCTTTGATCTCTGCAAACAGTGTGTTAAATGAAGATTCGATCTCTGTAATCTGTGCGTCAGCTTCACCATTTTTCAGTGCAGCTTCAATAACAGCGACCAACTTATTGGTTGTTTTTCCTGGAGCCGATAGTACAACGGCTAGCTCTTCTTGCTGGGCATTATTAGCGATGATATCAGCCGCTCGTAAAAAACGATCTGCATCAGCTAATGATGAACCTCCAAACTTTAAAACGCGCATCCCTTTCTCCATAAGTCATAAAAATGGTACAAAAAAAGGCCTGTATCTTGTTGGATACAGGCCTTTTTTTTAAAATCCGTTACTTAGCAGCCTGCCCCAACAATGTTAATGTCGGTAATAATAATGGTTGTGGTCATTACTAGGTGGCTTACGTGCTGCATATCAAATTCTCTGCTTGTGCTTTACTCTACGTGTATCAATTTTTACCACTGGACGTCAATGAAAAGTTGCGTTTTTTTTACATTCGCACCGTTTTTCAGAGCAAACCGTCATTTAAGGGATAAAACACCCTGTATAAACCTTCACTTAAGATACTGGATTTACTCATTGAACAGGCAATAGTGATCAGTTGCATATAGTCATAACAAAATGCTATATCGATTGTGCAGCGAACGTACAAGTTCTGTGCTTTAATTGAACGATAACGTTCGAAGAACAATAATAATGACATCAGGAGTGGGAAATGAAGAGATTACTTATTCTTTTGGCTTTTGCTATGCCTGTTGTTTGTTCAGCGAATAGCTTGCCTCTACTACCCAGCCAGATCGATAGTTCTTCTCATAAATTCTTTATCTCCACACAAAACGCGTCGAGTGAAAGCTTCGATACTTGGAAGATAGACAGTGGCTACTCTTATAGCTTGTTTTCAGATGTGGATCTTTACGTCGGTACACGTATCAATAGTGCGGCACTGAAACAGGAAAGTGGATTCTTGAGTGGTGTCAGTTATCAGTTCTCAGAAAGAGTCTCTTTTAACAGTTCTCTACACACCTATAAAGACGAGACCGAAGACAATGAGAAATCGGTAGCCGCAGAGGTTTCCAGCCGAGTGCAACTAACAGATAACCTAGATTTGCATGCCACCCTTGATTATGAAGAGTGGCAGCAAGGTGTTGAAGTGGGACTAGGGTTTCGCTTTTAGTCTCTTTAGCTTGTTCTTTATTAACAGATTAGTGCGGATTGAGATCCAAACTTTTAGTACATCACAAACCATTCCCCGTTTAGTACATCACAAACCATTCCCCGTTCTAATCTATCAACGGCATTCAATTTGAGTCAGTTACGATTCAATTAACAGCTCAGATGAAATTAACACGCCATTCCAATCGGCATAAATATAGTCACCAGGCTGAATCAGTTGATTATGTATAGAGAGTGTCACATTCACTTGGCCGACACCGCGTTTCTCTGTTTTGAATGGCGATGCACCTAACGCCTGAACGCCAAGGTCCATTTGCGACATCATGCCTACATCACGCACCGCACCGTTTACAATCACGCCTTCCCAACCGTTTTCTATCGCGAGAATAGCGAGTTGATCGCCAAGCAGCGCCTTCTGGCATGAGCCATTTCCGTCAACGACAAGCACTTTGCCACAGCCGTCGGTCTCTAAAACCTCGCGAACCTTGGAATTATCGTGATAACAACGAACTGTTACAATTTTTCCAAAGAACGCACCACGTTGGCCGAAGTTCTGCAATGGCATGTTCAGTAGGGTGACTTCGCTTTCAAACTCATCACACAAGTCGGGTGTTATATCGTGCATATATCCTCCGTGAGTAAGGCGTTACCGGTTATGTCAGGCTAGCCTCTATGCTTTTATATGTTATTAAAATTAATCCTTTGTTTTCATTGTTCTATGCTCAATTTATTACTCAATAAAAGTTGATTGAGCATATTTATCTACTAGACTCTTAAGACAGCTTTCAGCTTCCTTGGTTCATAATCCGGTCTGTAGCAGGCAAGATGTGCGAAGCATCTCGAATAATCATTCTTGTTTTGGTGCTAAATAGTCACCATAACATTGGTTAAGTTGTAGCCATACTATTAAAGTTTGTTGCGATACGGCAATTGATGTAAATCAACAAAGTGAATGGAATTAACATTCTCGCGTTGTTAGCATGCTGTTAACATTATAGAATCCACTCCAATCACTAAAAGAATGATTGAAAGGCGTACTGGATCTACGTTATTGGGCAATACTTCAAGGAAGGCAGATAGCTGGAAGTAAGTGTTTTTTTGAAAACTTTAAGTTATCATCAAAAATACATTACCTGTATGTTATGTTTTTGCCTAGAATTTATTCTATTAGCACAGTTTCGTCACAAATTTAGGTACCGCCAAATGCAAACCCCGCAGATTCTTATCGTTGAAGATGAGCAAGTAACTCGTAACACTCTAAAGAGTATTTTTGAAGCAGAGGGATATGCTGTTTTTGAGGCTAGCGACGGTGAAGAGATGCACCAAGTGCTATCTGACAACCAAGTTAACCTTGTAATTATGGACATCAACCTTCCAGGTAAGAATGGCCTACTACTTGCGCGTGAACTACGTGAGCAAGCAAACGTAGCGCTTATGTTCTTAACTGGTCGTGATAATGAAGTTGATAAGATCCTTGGCCTAGAGATCGGCGCTGATGACTACATCACTAAGCCTTTCAACCCTCGTGAACTGACTATCCGTGCACGCAACCTTCTGAACCGTTCAATGAGCACAAGCTCTGTTCAAGAAGAGAAGCGTAGCGTTGAGAAGTATGAGTTCAACGGTTGGGTACTAGATATCAACAGTCGTTCTCTGGTTAGCCCAGATGGCGAAGGCTACAAGCTACCTCGTTCAGAGTTCCGTGCTCTACTTCACTTCTGTGAGAACCCAGGTAAGATCCAAACACGTGCAGACCTTCTTAAGAAGATGACAGGCCGTGAGCTTAAGCCACACGATCGTACTGTAGACGTAACAATCCGTCGTATTCGTAAGCACTTTGAATCTGTTTCTGGTACGCCAGAAATCATTGCAACGATTCACGGTGAAGGCTACCGCTTTTGTGGTGACCTAGAAGACTAATTCGATTCGCGCTTCTGACCATTTAGCACTACTCACCAGTAAGTACTTTGAACATTAGAAGCGTCATCAATAGTTATTAAAAAGGGAGAATGCCAACGCATTCTCCCTTTTTTATTGTTCTTAATTGGATAAGGTTTTAGTAAACCGTATCCACCTTAACGTCTTTCTCTACTAGCCACTTCACGGTTTCGCCATCTTTAAGTTCCACCGCCACATCAACAGGCTTATCACTGTCGATTTCTAACTGCCATACAAACGCGACTTCCCATTGAGTTTCACTGTGTGTTCTTAAATCAAGATCGTCAGCCGTTACCAACAAGGTGTCTGCACCCTGTTTAACCGTAACACTCTCAACCGCAAGCGTTGCTGGCAGTTGTGAGTCTGACTCTAGGTAGATAGAACCATGCAGGGTCTTATCTTGAGTCTCGCCAATCGTTGGCATCTTGTTGTGCCAAAGGTTGCTTTTCATGGTAACTGTTGCTGCAGATACTTCGACTTGATTATCTTGCTGCCATTCTACTTGTGGCGTAGAACAACCCGCTAATGCCACTACACATGCGGCGAATGCTAATTTTTTCATTATTCTTCTACCTTTGGTTTAACCAACTCTTTAAGACTTCAATGTCATTCTGGTATTCGTTATTTATCTCATCAACCCAATCTGAAATGTTCTCCCACCACGCAGGCATATCTGGAGATTGAGCTTTCTGGGCAACTTGTTGGATGCGTTTCAGGCCAATAGAACCTGCTGCACCTTTAATCTTATGTGCTTCAGAAACGATACTGGCTTTATCTTTCGCGACCATGTTGGAGTTCAATATTTCCATATACTCCGGCATCATATCTTCGAACATCGCGATGCTATCCAAAACCGGTTTCGGTCCAACAATATCAACATAAGACTCTAGCATATCAATATCAAGCAAAGTGGTATCAATTTCTGAAAGAAAAGGCTTACTCGCGTCGACTTTATCAATGCTCTCAACCTTATCGGTGCCCGCTACCTTCTCAATTACCTCTGGTGCATCTTCGATAAGTTCACTGATGACATCTTGGATAGCTCGAACCGACAAAGGTTTACTGATCGCTTCGTCCATGCCTTTCTGGAAGTACTCTTGCTTGTTGTTTAATACGTTCGCAGTTAACGCCACCAAAGGCGGTAGCTGGCTGTATTTCTCGCGGTAGTATTGAGCAATATCGAAACCCGTCATATCTGGCAGTTGGATATCCAACAACACCAAATCATAGTCTTCAGGATTGAAAGCAATTTGCGCCTCTTTACCCGTCATCACGACCGTCACTTCATGGCCAAGGCTTTCAAGTAGAGAGCGAGCCACTGTGATATTGAGTTCAATGTCTTCGACCATAAAGATCTTAAGATTCGACTGTTTTCTTGGCGTTTTGATCAGAGCCTGAGTATCGTGATTCACTGGAACTCGAATCGAAACCGTAAAGGTACTGCCAAAGCCCTCTTCACTGATGACTTCAATGTGGCCATCCATCATATTAATTAGCTGTTGAGAGACAGCGAGACCAATACCCGTGCCGACAGCGTGCAAGTTGTCCGTGCCCGATTTCACCTGATAGTACATCGCGAAGATCTTCTCGATTTCACTTTCAGGGATACCAATACCAGTATCTTCCACTTCCATCGTAATGTTGGCAAAGTCACCATCAATGTCGGCGCTGACTGTCATCACCACTCCACCATCTTTGGTGAACTTCATCGCGTTACTAACAAGGTTCCACAGTACCTGTCTAAGACGAGTACCATCCACCTCAACAGCAGCTGGAAGATCAGACAATCTTTCTAGATCGAACCTTAACCCTTTCTGCTCAGCCATCAACGCAGAGATACTTTCGATCTCGACAACGAAATCTTCAAAGTTAATAGGCGTAGGGAAGAGTTCAAGCTTACGGCGGTCGAACTTATCCATATCAATAATATCGTTGAAGATATTACCCAGTGTCACCGCGCTCACCTTGATGGTTTGCATCTGCTTGCGCTGTTCGGTGGTCAGTTGGCTATCAAGCAGCATGCGGCTCAAGCCAATGATGCCGTTGAGCGGCGTTCTTAACTCGTGGCTAATAGTTGAGATAAAGGTGGTCTTATCGCGGCTGGCTTTTTCTAACGACTCTTGATGCTCTTTACGTTCAGTAATATCGCGGCCAAAACCAACCAAGCCCAAGTGACGACCATCTTTGCTGTAGAAAGGCACTTTACGCAGTTCGAAGTAACTCTTGCGGCCATCTGGGTATTCAAGCCATTGGTCATAAGTCAGTGCTTGGTTGTCAGCAAATACTTTCTTATCGGTTTCAACAACTTGCTGAGCGACCTCTTTACTGTAAACATCCCAAGGAGTTAAACCAACTAGCTCTTTTTCTGTTTTACCAGTGAGCTCTTCAACCGCACGGTTACAACCAGAGAACACACCATCTTCATTACGGTAGTAAATAAGGTCAGGCGAGGCATCGATAAACGAGCGTAACAGTGCAGTACGTTCTGCGAGTTCAAGCTGAGTACGCTCGCGCTGGAACACCTCGTTTTCGAGATCTTGCATTGCTTCTGCGCGCGCTTCTTCCGCTTTTTCACGCTCTTCAATTTCTTGATTAAGCTTCTCGATATTGAGCTGCATTTTATTGTTGAGTTCTTGGTCTCGCTCACGCATGTCGCCAAGTTTAGAGACCAATTTCGCTAACCTTTGACGTGATTCTTCCAACTGGTCCACGACCACTGACAGAAAATAAACCGCCCAAGGCGTGATCACTAAACCGAAGAAAACTGAACGGACAATGTCGATGTCATCAACATTGCCTTTGAGTGCAAGGGTGATACCGACTTGCACAACAACAGCGAGGGCAACAAGCGCTAGGGCGAGTAAGATAGAAAAGCGGACAATCCCCAGTTTTACGAGTAGATCCACGTAATACTGGGCAAGATTTTTCATGGGTTTCATTTAGCGCTCCATGCGATAAGACTAGCAACATTCTACCCTGTTTGAAGATGGGAGGTAAGCTAGCTACATCACACGCAGCAAGTGTTCAGCGGTAATTTCGAAGGTTAATTAACCAATACAAATACTAACTAAGCAAAAATAGCCGGGGATAATCAAATTGCCAATTTTATAGCGTTAGCGAATTGAGTATGGATGCACCATTGAACGGTTGCGACCGTCTGATTTCGCTTGATACAACGCACTATCAGCCAAGGCAACAGCCGATTCCATTTCATCATCAGGTGTAGGAATGTAAGAGATAATACCAATACTCACCGTGATGAATTCAGAGACTGTCGACTTCTCATGCGCAAGTTCCAATTTTAGGACTTCATCATGAATACGCTGCGCCACCAGCTGAGCACCTTCGGTCGTTGTATTTGGCAGAATAAAGCCGAACTCTTCACCACCATAACGAGCCACACAATCAGATGAACGATTCAACACCTGCTTAAATGCCTGAGAAACCTGAATCAAAGCATCATCGCCTTGTTGGTGTCCGTAAAAGTCGTTGTAGCCTTTAAAGAAGTCGATATCACATAGCATGATCGTCAGTGGCAGCTTCTCACGCACATGATAATGCCACAGTGTAGAGAGCTGTTCATCGAAACGACGTCGGTTAGACACTTTAGTCAGGCTATCCATAAAGCTGAGGCGTTCAAGTTCAAGGTTGGCTTCTTCAAGCTTTTGTTCTGCTAGATAACGCTCTGTAATATCACGCGCCATGATCAACACACCATTAGTGCTCGATGCTGGATCTCTAAACGGTGATTTGACTACATCATACCAAGTAAATGTTCCATCACTTGAGACCACTTTGTCGATATAACGCAGTGATTTACTTTGATGAAGCACTTGGTGATCGGTGTCTGAAATACGCATATACATACTATTAGGCACCACATCTTGCAGGCGTTTACCGACCAAATCACTCACTTCAGAGATACCCAGCGCAGCCACAAATGGCTTATTACACGCTTGATAAACCATGTTTTCATTAAAGATACCAATCGAGTCTGGGCTGGCCTCCAGGAGGTTTTGCAAGATGGTGTCACGCTGCGCAAGTGCCACTTCGGTATCTTTTCGCTTCTCCATCTCGCCACGCAGTTTCTGCTGCATGTCATGCCAATCGGTCACATCATGACTAATAGAGAGCGTGCCGATGGTTTCTCCATCTTGGGAAAGCAGCACACTTTGGTAGGTTTCAAGCAAGCAGCTTTTTCCATCTTGATCTGTAGTCCAAGAGCGTTCACTTACACGACCTTTTAATACTCCACCAGAAACACTCAGGGTGCCCTCTTCAGCACGACCATGCCAAAACTTTTTAAACGAGCGATTACTCGTCACTAACTGACCTTTCTGATCTTTCACGTAGATCAGCTCAGACAAAGAATCCAAAGCGGTACGAGCAACATTCAGTTCTCGAACTTCTTGGGACAGTTCTTCGTTAGTGTTTTTATAAGGTGAGGCGTGAATCATCCAAGCCTGCTTATTTCTAAAATGGATCTTACGACCGATCAAGTTGATCTTGAACGACTCAAATTCAGAAAGCGCCCACAGGGAGACCTGCTCGAAGGCTCGAGAGTTGATGTGGTTGGTTAAGTAGTGACGAAAGCTGTTCTCGCTTTCCACAGTAGGAAAGCGAAAATTAACACCGATTTGGCGGATACCAAGCAACTGCATGGCTTGGCGATTGGCATAGAGTATTTCGCCACTTCGAACATCAACAAAGTAGAGTGGCGACGGGGTAGCAAGTAGAAGCGTTTCGATATGCGACTGATAACGAGAATAGAGATGCCAGCAGATGAGAGCAATCAGCAATACAACAACGATATAAATACCGTAGCCATACGCCCTGTCCCACAACCAAGTCATTACCAGTTCCATTTACTCTCAATCTATACCATAAAATCTGCTAGGGAAATGTTACCACTATTTATTGGTTTTATCTGCTGTTACCTACAGTCACCCATTTCTATTAATTGGCCGCGTTTAAAACAGGCAACGTGTACTCGAATGCAGAGCCCGTTTTGATGCCTTGAGCACCGGTTTTATCCAACGAACGACCTATTTCAGTCATCGCTAACCAGCGGTTCTCACACCATAAAGGAGAAAGTAAGGTTGGGCGTCTCGCCGCTGAAGAAACACGGTGATAAACCACGTCCGCAGGCGTGCGTTGAATGATCTCACTCGCGATATCGATGTACTCTTCAAGGCTTGGGGCTTCTAGCTTTCCGGCCTTCCACGCCTTAGCCATGGTACTGCCCTCTACTATATGAAGGCCGTGCAGCTTAATACCATCGGTGCCAACGGCTAATACCTTGTCTAAGGTTTCAAGGTTATCCGCTTTGGTTTCTTTTGGTAGGCCAACAATCAGATGAGTACACACCTTGATACCTAAAGCGCGTGCGCGTTGGGTGATCGTTTCATACACTGCAAAATCGTGGCCGCGGTTAATTCGCTTGAGGGTTTTATCATTGGCGGTTTGCAGGCCAAGCTCGAGCCAAATCTCATAGCCTTGTTTAACGTAGCCCGCTAACAGATCCAACACCGCATCAGGCACACAGTCTGGTCGCGTACCAACACAAAGGCCGACGATCTCTGCACCGGGTGCTTTTAGCGCCTCTTCATACATATTCTTGAGCACTTGCACCTCAGCATAAGTGCTGGTGTACGCCTGAAAGTAAGCCAGATACTTCTTAGCACGAGCAATTTCACCCGCACGATCTTTTAGTTGTTCTGCAATACTCTGAACCTGAGTTTGTTCATCGGCAAAGGAAGCCACGTTACAAAACGTGCAACCTCCACGGCCAATTGTCCCGTCTCGGTTTGGGCAGCTGAAACCACCATGAAGCGTCAGCTTGTGAACCTTCTCGCCATAACGGCGTTGAAGGTCTTGGCCGATAGTATTGACCAACTCGTGTAATTGCATATTTTCAAAGCACTCAAGTAAATAAGAATGAATATCAGTCTTTTTTGAAAAAAAATTACATCCCTGCAAAATTCGACCAATTAGTTTACTCAAGGCTTTTTGCGAGCAACCTAACAAATATCAATAAACATGCAAAAAATCGGCTCTATTTGCCTAATGTTGCACATTTGTTAGGCATTAAATTCAAAATAAAACGAAAAAAATGGTCTACATGGGTCAACTTTCATTGCAATTCGCCTAGACAAAATTGTAGGATACTTACACATATTGGCTATTTTTGAGTATTTACTTACAACGAAAACTTGCTAATAAGTCGGTGATATCTAACTCCCACCTATATAAACCACTAGTTTGTGGTTAAAAATAAACAGGTATCACTAAGGATTGTTTTTCTCGCAATACTTTTCCTGCGAGATACGGAAAGGATTCAAACCGCCAGCATAGGCAGGTTTAGACCCATAAATATAAAAGGACAAGGCTGACTTTATACAAATAAGTTGCGCCTAGATTTAACTGGAAGGATGTATCTATGGTAGATCAAGAGCAGAACTCACAGGGTCTGTATACTCCTGAATTGGAGCATGACGCTTGTGGTATCGGTTTTGTTGCGCATCTAAAGAATCGCAAATCTCATGATGTAGTAACTCAAGCACTCGATATGCTTGCACGTATGGAACACCGTGGCGGCCAAGGCTGCGATCCGTGTTCTGGTGATGGTGCAGGTATCCTGCTACAGAAGCCGCACGAATTCTTACTAGAAGAAGCCGTAAAGCTTGGAATTAAGCTGCCATCTTTTGAAAAATATGGTGTTGGTGTTGTACTTTTCCCTAAAGATGAACACAAACGTGCACAGTGTCGTGACATTCTAGAACGCAATGCACAACGCCTTGAGTTAGAAGTTATCGGTTACCGTGAACTTCCAACGGACAATTCAATGATTGGTGCTGACCCACTAAGCACTGAACCTCAATTTGAACACGTATTTATTTCTGGCGGCCCTGGTATCACACCAGAAGAGCTTGAGCGTAAACTGTATGTTCTACGTAACTACACGGTTCGTGTATGCCTAGAAAGCGTTTCAAATATCGGTGATGACTTCTACATCAACTCTATGTCTTACAAGACATTGGTGTACAAAGGTCAGCTAACAACTGAACAAGTTCCTCAGTACTTCCTAGATCTGCAAAACCCAACCATGGTGACAGCTCTAGCACTAGTACACTCTCGCTTCTCTACCAATACATTCCCACGTTGGCGTCTAGCTCAGCCTTTCCGTTACATCGCGCACAATGGCGAAATCAATACGGTTCGCGGCAACCTGAACTGGATGAAAGCACGTGAAGCAATCCTAGAATCGGATCTGTTTACACAAGCTGAAATCGACATGCTGCTTCCTATCTGTCAGGAAGGTAGTTCGGATTCATCAAACTTCGATATGGCACTTGAGCTACTTGTTCTTTCAGGTCGTACTCTGCCACACGCGTTGATGATGATGATCCCGGAAGCATGGCAAGAAAACAAAAACATGGATCCAACTCGTCGTGCGTTCTACCAGTACCACGCGAACGTAATGGAACCATGGGATGGCCCAGCATCAGTATGTTTCACCGATGGTGTTCAAGTAGGTGCAACACTTGACCGTAACGGTCTGCGTCCTTCTCGCTACACAGTAACTAAAGACGACTTCCTAGTAATGGCGTCTGAGTCTGGTGTTGTTGAGATTGCACCTGAAAACGTTGAGTACCGTGGTCGTCTACAACCAGGTCGTATCTTCGTTGCTGACCTTGAGCAAGGCCGCATCATTTCTGATGAAGAAGTGAAAGACAGCATTGCTAAAGCACAACCTTACGAAAAGTGGGTTGAAGAGAACCTTCTGAGCCTGAAAAAGCTACCGGATGCGAGCAACGAATTTAGCCAACCTTCTCCAGAGAAACTACTACACAAACAACAATCGTTTGGCGTGAGTTCTGAAGAAGTAAACGAAATCATTCTACCTCTTGCGAAAACAGGCTACGAGCCACTTTCTGCAATGGGTGCTGACTGGCCGCTAGCGATTCTTTCTCACCAATCGCAGCACCTTTCAAACTACTTCAAACAGTTGTTTGCACAAGTAACTAACCCGCCGATCGACCCGATTCGTGAGCGCATGGTTATGTCTCTGAACACTTACCTAGGTAAAGACCAGAACTTACTTGCTGAAACACCTGAGCACTGTCAAAAAGTAGAACTTGAGTCTCCAGTACTGTCTAACTCTGAGTTAGAAAAACTGCGTGCAATCGATAACGAGCACCTTCAGGCGAAGACGCTGGATATCGTATTCCAAGCAAATGGCGACCAAGGTAAGTTAGAGCGCGCACTTAAGCGTATCTGCCAATACGCAGAAGACGCAGTGATTGATGGCTACTCTATCATCCTACTGACAGACCGTGCGGTTAACTCTAACCATGCCGCTATTCCAGCAATGCTGGCGGTTGGCGCGGTTCACCACCACCTAATCCGTAAAGGTCTACGTGCTAAGTGTGACATCGTTGTTGAAACGGGCGACGCTCGTGAGACACACCACTTTGCAACGCTTATCGGTTATGGTGCAAACGCAGTTAACCCATACCTAGTTATTGAAACGATTGTTGAACTGCAACGTACTAAGAAGCTAGATCCAAACGTACACCCACGTGAGTTATTCGATAACTACCGTAAAGGTGTTAACGGCGGTCTACTTAAGATCTTCTCTAAGATGGGGATCTCTACGCTGCAGTCTTACCACGGTGCACAAATCTTTGAAGCACTTGGTGTTAGCAAATCAGTGGTTGAAAAATACTTCACAGGTACTGTTTCTCGTATCCAAGGTCTAACGATCGACGATATCGCGCGAGAAGTATTGGTTCGTCACCGTGTTGGTTACCCAGCTCGTGAAATTCCAGCTCAGATCCTTGATGTTGGTGGTGTTTACCAGTGGAAACAACGTGGTGAGAAACACTTATTCAACCCAGAAACGATTTCTCTACTTCAAGAATCGACGCGTAACAAAGATTACGGTCAGTTCAAGAAGTACGCAAAAGCAGTTGATGACCAAGGCGACAACGCAGCAACGCTACGTAGCCAACTGGAGTTCATCAAGAACCCTGCAGGCTCTATTCCTCTAGCAGAAGTAGAACCAATCGAGAACATTCTTAAGCGTTTCGCAACCGGCGCAATGAGCTTTGGTTCAATCTCGCATGAGGCTCACTCAACACTGGCTGTTGCGATGAACCGCATTGGCGCGAAATCAAACTCAGGTGAAGGTGGTGAAGATCCAGCACGTTTCGAACGTAAAGAAAACGGCGACTGGGAACGTTCAGCAATCAAACAGGTGGCTTCTGGTCGCTTTGGTGTAACGTCTTACTACCTATCTAACGCTGATGAGCTACAAATCAAGATGGCTCAAGGTGCGAAACCGGGCGAAGGTGGTCAACTACCTGGTGATAAGGTTGATGACTGGATCGGCGCAACGCGTCACTCGACTCCGGGCGTAGGTCTTATCTCGCCACCGCCACACCACGATATCTACTCAATCGAAGATTTGGCTCAGCTGATCTACGATCTGAAAAACGCGAACCGTAACGGTCGTGTCAACGTGAAGCTAGTATCAGAAGCTGGCGTAGGTACGATTGCATCGGGTGTAGCGAAAGCGAAAGCTGACGTGGTACTTATCGCAGGTTTTGATGGTGGTACGGGTGCATCTCCGATGTCTTCTATTCGTCACACAGGTCTGCCTTGGGAACTAGGTCTAGCAGAAACGCACCAAACACTACTGAAAAACGGCCTACGTAACCGTATCGTTGTTCAGTCTGATGGTCAGATGAAAACACCACGTGACCTTGCAGTAGCAACGTTACTTGGCGCGGAAGAATGGGGCGTAGCAACAGCAGCATTGGTTGTTGAAGGCTGTATCATGATGCGTAAGTGTCACAAGAATACCTGTCCTGTTGGTATCGCAACACAAAACAAAACTCTGCGTGAGCGTTTCGACGGCCGCGTAGAAGACGTAGTGACTTTCTTCCAATACATGGCTGAAGGTCTGCGTGAAGTAATGGCTGAACTTGGCTTCCGCTCTATCGATGAGATGGTAGGTCAATCGCACAAACTTAAAGTTCGTGACGACATCGGCCACTGGAAGTACAAGAACCTAGATCTAACACCTGTACTGCACATTGAGCAGGCTCGTGAAGAAGATGGTATCTACAACCAGACACAACAAAACCACAACCTAGAAGACGTTCTAGACCGCAAGTTGATTCAAGCGGCAATTCCAGCGCTTGAGAAAGGTGAAACCGTGAATGCAAGCTTCCCTATCATCAACACGGACCGCTCTGCGGGTACCATGCTGTCGAACGAAATCTCGAAGGTATACAAAGACCAAGGTTTACCACAGCCAATGAACGTTAAGTTCCACGGTAGTGCTGGCCAATCTTTCGGTGCGTTCCTTGCGAAAGGCGTTAAGTTCGAAGTAGAAGGCGACGCGAACGATTACTGGGGTAAAGGTCTGTCTGGCGGTACTTTGGTACTGTACCCAGATGCGAAATCTTCTATCGTTGCTGAAGATAACATCGTGGTTGGTAACGTATGTTTCTACGGTGCGACCTCAGGTGAATCTTTCATTCGCGGTATGGCAGGCGAACGTTTCTGTGTTCGTAACTCAGGTGCGAAGGTTGTTGTTGAGGGCGTTGGTGACCACGGTTGTGAATACATGACTGGTGGTGTTGCCATTATCCTTGGTTCAACAGGTCGTAACTTTGCTGCGGGCATGAGTGGCGGTGTTGCTTATGTTTGGGACAAAGCGGGTGACTTCGAAACCAAGCTCAACCCTGAACTTGTAGACCTAGATCCAATTGAACAAGAAGATAAAGATCTTCTACTGGATATGCTAACTAAGCATGTTGAATTCACAGGAAGTGAAGTTGCTCAATCTTTCCTAGACAACTTTGAAGCAAGTGTTGCATCGCTAGTTAAAGTAATGCCACGCGACTACAAAGCTGTTCTTGAAAAGCGTAAAGCTGAAGCACAACAGGCACAAACGGAAGAAGTGGAGGCAGTATAATGGGTAAGCCTACTGGATTTTTAGAACACGGTCGTGAGCTTCCAAAGAAGCTCGACCCGTCAGTTCGAATTGAAGACAACAAAGAGTTCGTACTTAACGAAGAGTTTGGTGAAAAGATCAATACTCAAGCCTCTCGTTGTATGGACTGTGGCGTACCTTTCTGTCACAACGGCTGTCCGATTGGTAACATCATCCCAGAATTCAATGATGCGGTTTACCGTGACAGCTGGGAAGAGGCTTGGAACATCCTAAGCTCTACCAACAACTTCCCTGAGTTTACCGGTCGTGTTTGTCCTGCTCCTTGTGAAAGTGCCTGTGTTCTTGGTATCAACCAAGACCCAATCACTATCTGTAATATCGAGAAAACGATTGTCGAAACTGCGTACCGTGAAGGGTACGCAAAACCTAAAACACCACGCTCTCGCACAGGTAAAACTGTCGCAGTTATCGGTTCAGGTCCTGCTGGCTTAGCCGCAGCGGAGCAGCTAAACAGCGCTGGTCACTCGGTAACGGTATTTGAACGTGACGAGAAAGTCGGTGGTCTACTTCGCTTCGGTATCCCAGACTTCAAACTGGGTATGGACGTGATTGATCGTAAGATCAACCTAATGGCTGAAGCGGGCGTTGAGTTTAAAGTTAACCAACACATCGGTGTTGATGTTAACGCTCAGCAGCTACGCCAAGAGTTTGATGTGGTATTGCTAACGGGTGGTTCTACGGTTCCACGTGACTTGCCAATCCCTGGTCGTGAGTTGAAAGGCGTTCACTTTGCCATGGAATTCCTTGGTCAAAACAACCGCCGTGCTAACAACCTAGATCTTAAAACAGAAGAGATTCACGCTAAAGATAAGCACGTTGTGGTTATCGGTGGTGGTGATACTGGTTCTGACTGTGTGGGCACATCAAACCGTCATAAGGCAGCGAGCATTACTCAGGTTGAGATCATGCCTATCCCACCAGAGAAGCGCCCTGCAAACATGCCTTGGCCTCAATACCCAATGATCATGAAAACCACCACTTCTCACGAAGAAGGTTGTGAACGTCACTGGAACATCTTAACCAAAGAGTTCATCGGTAACGAGCAAGGTCAAGTGACGGGTCTACGTATTGCTGACATCGTTTGGCAAGATGCGAAACCAGGTGAGCGTCCAGGCTTTGATGAAGTCGCGAACTCTGAACGTGTTATTCCTTGTGACATGGCATTCCTAGCAATGGGCTTCTTACACCCGGAGCCAACCGGCGTGCTTGCTCAACTAGACATTAAACTGGACGAGCGCGGTAACGTCGCTTCTGAAGGTTTTGCAACGAACCAGAAAGGCGTTTTCGCTGCTGGTGATATGCGTACTGGTCAATCTCTAGTTGTACGTTGTATTAATGAAGGTCGTGAATGTGCAATTGCCATTGATGACTTCTTAATGGGTAACTCAAACTTAGAAGCGAAAGCTGATTCACTCATGCTTTCCGCATAATATTTCTCAGGCTAACGTCGATGACGTTAGCCTAGAGGAAAAGCAATACCCTTCCTAACTTTTATATTTGGCTAGCACTCGATGCTAGCCTTTTTTCTATCTGGCATTTGTCGTTTTCAAAATCATCCTGTTGTATATGTTAAATCTCGTTAACATTAACCTTATATATCTCATTGATATCCATCGACTATTTTAGATTATTAAGTGGCTAATCGCGTTTATGCATGATAATTAACCATGAACTTGACCTTAAACACAATTAGCTATACGTTGTAAAGCTGATGAAAATAAAATCAATCGGTTTTGTTAACACAACCAATAACGTTTTAACTGGCTAAAGCAAACTATCAGTTTATAAAAAACAACAAGTATATGAATAGTTAGTCATTTACTGTCTGGATGACAGAGAAGCAAAAGGGAGAATTGCAATGGCTCTATATGATCCTAGTCTTGAAAAAGACAACTGTGGATTTGGTTTAATAGCGCAAATGGAAGGCCAACCTAGTCATAAGTTGGTAAGAACTGCTATTTCAGCCCTCGATCGCATGACACACCGTGGTGGTATCGCTGCGGATGGTAAAACCGGGGATGGCTGTGGCTTATTACTACAGAAGCCTGACTCTTATCTCAGAATTATTGCTGAAGAGAATAACTTCAAGCTCGGCAAGCAATACGCTGTCGGCATGATTTTCTTCAGCCAAGATCCAATCAAAGCGCAATCCGCGCAAGACATCGTCAATAAAGAGCTCGCTCAAGAGACCTTAACGGTTGCAGGTTGGCGCGTAGTACCGACCAACACCGACGTATTAGGTCCGATTGCCAAAGATTCAGTTCCCAATATTCAGCAAGTGTTTATCTCGGCCCCCGCGGGTTGGCGTGAACGCGATATTGAACGACGCCTTTATATCGCTCGTCGCAGAATTGAAAAACAGATCACCGAAGACAAAGATTTCTATATTTGTAGCCTTTCGACACAAGTCATGGTTTACAAAGGTCTGTGTATGCCGGCCGATCTTCCGCGATTTTACCTCGATCTTGCAGACTTACGCATGGAATCGGCGATATGTCTGTTCCACCAGCGTTTCTCAACCAATACTCAGCCACGTTGGCCACTGGCTCAACCATTCCGCTATTTAGCGCACAATGGTGAGATCAATACCATTGAAGGTAACCGACAATGGGCTAAGGCTCGTGCCTATAAATTCTCTTCGCCGTTGCTGCCAGACTTACAAACCGCCGCACCCTTTGTGAATGAGACAGGCTCAGATTCATCAAGCCTAGATAACATGCTCGACCTGTTCCTTGCCGGTGGTATGGATGTGTTCCGAGCGATGCGCATGCTTGTGCCGCCCGCTTGGCAAAACCACCCAGATATGGACCCAGATCTACGTGCATTCTACGACTTCAACTCAAAGCACATGGAACCGTGGGATGGCCCTGCAGGTATCGTACTTTCTGATGGTCGTTACGCTGCGTGTAACCTCGATAGAAATGGCCTGCGTCCTGCGCGTTATGTCATCACCAAAGACAACCTGATCACCTTGGCATCTGAGGTCGGTATCTGGAACTACGCGCCAGATGAAGTGGCAGAGAAAGGGCGTGTCGGCCCAGGTGAATTACTCGTCATAGATACGCGCCGCGGTAAATTGTGGCAATCTAACGAGATCGACAATGACCTTAAAGGTCGCCATCCTTATAAAGAGTGGATGGAAAAGAACGTTCACAAACTCACACCGTTTTCCGATCTGCCCGATGAGCAAGTCGGTAAGCGCAGCTTTGACGATGACACGCTCAAGACCTACCAAAAACAGTTTGCGATGAGCAACGAAGAGTCCGACCAAGTGCTGCGTGTGCTTGGTGATATGGGGCAAGAAGCAGTAGGCTCAATGGGCGACGACACGCCAATGGCTGTGCTCTCTTCAAAAGAACGCTTGGTCACTGATTACTTCCGTCAAAAGTTTGCACAGGTCACCAACCCACCGATTGATCCATTGCGTGAAAAACACGTGATGTCTTTGGCGACCAGTATTGGGAAAGAGATGAACGTGTTCTGTGAAACAGACGGTCACGCCTATCGTGTCACGTTTGATTCACCAGTACTGCTTTACTCAGACATGCAGCAGCTTCTGCAGTTGAGTCAAAAACATTATCGTCATGTCATTCTCAGCATGCACTACGACCCGAATAACCAAGATCTAGAACAAGCAATCAAAGCAGTATGTGATAGCGCCGAACAAGAAGTCAGCGAAGGTGCGGTTTTAGTTGTGCTGTCGGACAAAGGTTTAGAGAAAGGAAAACTACCGATCCCTGCAGCCATGTTGGTTGGTGCGGTGCAAACAAGGCTTGCTGATACCAACCTGCGTTGTGATGCCAACATCGTTGTTGAGACAGCAACAGCTCGTGACCCACACCAGTTCGCAGTGCTACTTGGCTTCGGTGCGACTGCGGTTTACCCGTACCTTGCTTATGAAGCATTAGGTAAAATGTTGGATGATGGCTCTTTAGATAAAGACTATCGCACCGCGATGCAGAACTACCAAAACGGCATCAACAAAGGTCTGTATAAGATCATGTCGAAGATGGGTATTTCTACGATTGCTTCATATCGCTGTTCGCAACTTTTCGAAGCCGTTGGTCTACATTCCGACGTTGTTGAGCTCTGTTTCCGCGGAGTTACCACTCGAATCCAAGGCGCAAGCTTTAGCGATTTCCAGCAAGATATCTATAACTTATCTCGTAAAGCCTGGACTAAGCGTAAGCCAATCGAGCACGGTGGTTTACTCAAATACGTACACGGCGGCGAATATCACGCCTATAACCCTGATGTGGTTGGCACTCTGCAAACTGCAGTAAAAACAGGTGAGACATCGGATTATCTCTCTTTTGCTAAGCAAGTAAATGCTCGTCCAGCTGCGATGTTACGCGACTTAATGAGCCTCAAAAAAGCCGATCAGCCTCTACCACTAGAGCAAGTCGAGCCTAACAGCGATCTGTTTAAACGCTTCGACTCTGCGGCAATGTCGATCGGTGCTTTGAGCCCAGAAGCGCATGAAGCATTAGCAATGGCGATGAACCGCTTGGGTGGTTACTCAAACTCTGGTGAAGGTGGTGAAGACCCTCGACGCTTTGGTACTGACCGTAACTCTCGTATCAAGCAGATAGCTTCCGGTCGTTTTGGTGTGACGCCACATTACTTAACCAATGCGGATGTTTTGCAGATCAAGGTCGCGCAAGGTGCGAAGCCTGGAGAAGGTGGTCAACTGCCCGGCCATAAAGTTACCGCAGAAATCGCTAAGCTGAGATATTCAGTTCAAGGGGTGACACTGATCTCCCCTCCTCCACATCACGATATTTATTCTATCGAGGATCTAGCGCAGCTGATTTTCGACCTTAAACAAGTGAACCCTAAAGCCTTGGTTTCAGTAAAGTTAGTATCGGAACCGGGTGTAGGCACGATTGCAACTGGTGTAGCGAAAGCCTATGCCGATCTGATCACCATTTCTGGCTACGATGGCGGTACCGCGGCAAGCCCTCTAACCTCAGTAAAATACGCAGGTTGCCCTTGGGAGCTTGGCTTAGCAGAAACTCAACAAGCACTGGTTGCTAACGGGCTTCGTCATAAGATCCGCCTGCAAGTCGATGGTGGTTTAAAAACTGGCCTTGATGTGATTAAAGGTGCGATTCTCGGTGCAGAAAGCTTTGGTTTTGGTACCGCGCCAATGGTCGCAATGGGTTGTAAGTTCTTACGAATTTGTCACCTAAACAACTGTGCGACGGGTGTTGCGACTCAAGATGAAACACTACGCCGCGAATACTTCAAAGGCCTGCCAGACATGGTGGTGAACTACTTTACAGGCCTAGCCGATGAAGTTCGCCAATACCTTGCAGAACTCGGCGTAGAAAAACTCACGGACCTGATTGGTCGCACGGATTTACTTGAAGCCGTTCAAGGCCTCACCGCGAAACAGAGCAAGCTCGATCTCTCTTCAATACTCGAAGCTCCGGTATCTCCAGAAGGTCACCCACTGTTTTGGACCGAGCCAAACGCACCATTTGATAAAGCTCAGCTCAACCAGCAGATTCTGGATGATGCACTCGATGCAATTGAGAAGCGCCAATCCACCAGCCTCTACTACAACGTGATCAACACAGACCGCTCGATTGGCGCTCGTATCTCTGGTGAAATTGCTAAGCGATACGGCAACCAAGGGATGGCAGGTTCACCAATCAAGTTGTACCTCGATGGTACCGCAGGTCAGTCTTTTGCGGTTTGGAACGCAGGCGGCGTTGAGCTTTACCTAACAGGCGATGCCAATGACTATGTTGGCAAAGGCATGGCTGGCGGCAAAGTGGTTATCAAGCCTCACCAAGGCACCGCATTTACTTGTAACGAAGCGACCATCATAGGCAACACCTGTTTGTATGGTGCAACCGGAGGCAAGCTATTTGCAGCAGGAACTGCAGGCGAGCGATTTGGCGTACGTAACTCAGGTACCGTCGCTGTGATTGAAGGCGCAGGCGACAACGCTTGTGAATACATGACAGGCGGTATTGTAGCGATTCTTGGCGCAACCGGAGTGAACTTCGGCGCAGGTATGACAGGTGGTTTTGCTTATGTCATGGATAAGAACGAAGACTTCCAAGGTCGAGTAAATAACGAGTCGGTCGAGGCACTTTCTCTGTCTGACTTATTTATCCACCAAGAACATCTGCGTGGCTTAATTGCAGAGCACTTAGAAGAGACTGGCTCAGTACACGCTGAAGCTATTCTGGCGAACTTTGATGAATGGATTCCAAAGTTCTACCTAGTGAAGCCAAAGACGGCGGATCTGAACACCTTGCTCGGCCACCAAAGCCGCAGCTCAGCTGAACTTCGTGTTCAAGCGCAATAATTGGAAGGAGCCAATAATGAGCCAGAATGTATACCAATTTATTGATGTGAATCGCGTAGACCCAGCGAAGAAACCAATCAAGATACGTAAGATTGAGTTTGTAGAGATCTACGAACCTTTCACTAAACAGCAAGCGAAAGCGCAAGCAGACCGTTGTTTAGACTGTGGTAACCCATACTGTGAATGGAAATGTCCTGTTCACAATTACATCCCTCAGTGGCTTAAGCTTGCCAATGAAGGGCGCATTATCGAAGCCGCTGAACTGTCTCACCAAACCAACAGCCTGCCTGAGGTTTGCGGTCGAGTTTGCCCTCAAGACCGCTTGTGTGAGGGCTCTTGTACCCTCAATGACGATTTCGGTGCCGTAACCATTGGCAATATTGAAAAGTACATTACCGACAAAGCCTTTGAGATGGGTTGGAAGCCTGACATGTCTCACGTTGAGTGGACTGATAAAAAGGTCGCGATCATCGGTGCGGGGCCAGCAGGTCTAGCGGCGGCTGACATCCTAGTTCGTAATGGCGTAAAAGCCGTTGTGTTTGACCGCTATCCGGAGATCGGTGGCCTACTGACGTTTGGTATTCCATCGTTCAAGCTTGAGAAAGGCATCATGGAAAATCGTCGCCGTATCTTTAGCGAGATGGGCGTCGAGTTCCAAATGAATACCGAAGTCGGCAAAGATGTACAACTTCAGCAACTCGTCGATGACTACGACGCTGTTTTCCTTGGTGTCGGCACCTATAAAAACATGCGTGCGGGTTTAGACAACGAAGATGCACCGGGCGTTTATGATGCTCTGCCATTCTTGATTTCTAATACCTACAAGGTCATGGAACTGGAAAACCCAACCCCATTTATCGATATGCAAGGTAAGAAAGTCGTCGTGCTTGGTGGTGGTGATACGGCGATGGACTGCGTTCGAACCTCTATTCGTCAGAATGCGGCAGATGTGGTGTGTGCTTACCGCCGAGATGAAGCCAACATGCCAGGTTCTCGCCGTGAGGTAAAAAATGCACGTGAAGAGGGGGTGAAGTTCAAGTTCAACCTACAACCTATCGGCTTAGAGCTTAACAGCGCTGGTCATGTGGTTGGTGTGAAATTCGTGAAAACCGCTTTGGGTGAGCCTGATGAAGCAGGCCGTCGTCGTCCAGAACCTGTCGAAGGCAGTGAGCATGTTCTTGAGGCTGATGCCGTAATTATGGCATTTGGTTTCCAACCTCATACGATGGAATGGCTAGAACCTTTCGGTGTGGAGCTCGATCAGTGGGGTCGCATCAAGGCTCCTAACAAACAAGAGTTTCAATACCAAACCACCAACAGCAAGATATTTGCAGGTGGCGATGCGGTTCGAGGATCTGACTTAGTGGTGACCGCTATCGATGAAGGCCGTAAAGCCGCAGAAGGGATCTTGGACTACCTAGAAGTGTGACTAATCTAAGGTTTCCTTTATTACTCAGGCCGTTACTATAAAAAAGGGATCCAATGATGGATCCTTTTTTGAATTAGATACGTTTATCACAAGCATATCGAAAAATACGTAAAACAATCGCAAACAAGCCAATACCTATAACTACAATTAAAACAACGCCATAGGAAACATTATGAAAAAAGCAGCTCTCCTCTCGTTATCACTTTTAACGTTAACCGCTTGCAGCCAAGGAATCACGGACATGAAAGACAGAACTTCATCACCTTGTGGAGACAAACCAAACTGCGTATCAACTCAAGATGATCGTGAGCAACATGCATTGGCCGCGTTTGAGTTGTCAGATTCAGCGAGCTTAGATGCGATTGAGCAGGTTGCGCTAACCTTACCGGGATCAAAAACCGCGAGTAAAACAGAAGATTATCTGCGTGTTGAATGTACTTCGCGCATCATGCGTTTTGTCGATGACTTAGAACTTAAAATCACGGATGGCAAACTGATCGTGCGTTCAGAGTCTCGTACTGGCCATTCTGATTTTGGCGTAAACCGAAAACGAGCTGAACAACTTCGTGCTAGCTTGAAAAGCGAAGGCCTAATCAAATAGATAAAAGAATACGCAGATAAATCGCTACTATTCGGATGAGAAGTGCCTCTGGGCAGTCGCTCGACACTTCTTATCCATGCTACAATTTCGCTCTACTGTTTAAATATTATTTATTAAGAGACTACACATGAAAATCGGCATCATTGGCGCAATGGAGCAAGAAGTTGCGATCCTAAAAGCAGCAATTTCAGACATTACTGAAGTTAATAAAGGCGGTTGTACCTTTTTCTCTGGTCAGCTAAATGGTGTTGACGTTGTTTTGCTTCAATCTGGCATTGGTAAAGTAGCAGCGGCTATTGGTACTTCAATCCTACTAAGCGAATACCAACCAGATGTCGTTCTTAACACGGGCTCTGCTGGCGGTTTTGATTCAACACTGAACCTTGGCGATGTGGTTATCTCAACTGAAGTTCGTCACCACGATGCAGACGTTACAGCTTTCGGTTACGAAATCGGCCAAATGGCAGGTCAGCCTGCAGCGTTCAAAGCTGACGACAAACTGATGGCTGTTGCTGAACAAGCTCTAGCACAAATGGAAGATAAGCATGCCGTTCGCGGTCTTATCTGTACTGGCGACGCATTTGTTTGCACAGCAGAACGCCAAGAATTCATCCGCAAGCACTTCCCATCTGTTGTTGCTGTAGAGATGGAAGCATCGGCTATCGCTCAAGCTTGTCACCAATTCCAAGTACCATTCGTGGTTGTTCGTGCAATCTCTGATGTTGCAGACAAAGAATCACCAATGAGCTTCGAAGAGTTCCTGCCACTAGCAGCGCAAAGCTCTTCTGAAATGGTTATCAAGATGGTTGCCCTACTAAAGTAAGCGACTAGACATGCAAACACTGTTTGATCAGGTATTTGCAAATGGCGTGCTCCTTGTGATGTGGGGAGCACTGCTTTTTCATTTAATTTTACCTATCCCCCATGCCGCACACCCCACTACCTTATGGCATAAGTTTGCTGAACTTTTAGCAACCAAGGTTAATAACAACCACAACTATTCCCAAAGCTTAATCTCAGGCACATTAGCCTGGGGGTTAATGGTACTGCCAACTCTGGTTATTCTCTTGGCACTGCAACCATTGGTTTGGCAATCTCAACTGTTTGAATTGGCACTGTTATTACTCGCGATTGATTGGCGCAATAATGAAAGGCTGGCTAACCAACTGATCAAAGCTCTTGGTCGAGAAGATAAAGCGGCCGCTCGTCAGTTACTGGCTCCGATTATCAATCGTCAGACCGAATCACTTTCGTCACTTGGCCTCGGCAAAGCCGCCACAGAAACCATAATCATGGGTTACGCTCGTAATGTGGTTTGTGTTTTATTCTGGTACGCCATTGGTGGTGGAATCGCCGCTTTAATGTATCGCCTGATTGTCGAATTAGCGCGAGCGTGGTCACCAAGCCGTAAGCAGTTCTCTCCATTTGGATCAACGGCAATCAAGATAGTCGCGATTCTAGAATTTATACCAATGCGCTTATTTGCCTTGATGATTGTATGTGGTGATAAAGCGTCTCACACGTTCAAGATGATGTTAGTCCAAAGTCGCTCTTGGCCACTGCCCGGCCCTGCCTGGTTGATCACGGCCGTTGGCAACAAGCTGGAGTTATCATTAGGTGGCCCTGCGATTTACGACAACACCAAAGCCATTCGCGCGAAATTAGGCGGAAGAATCGCACCGTCAGCTCTGCATCTATCTCAGGTTCAGAAACTACTCTTTGGTCGCATCGCTATCTGGATCTTTTTACAAAGCCTAGCCTTACTATTTATTCACCAAGGGATTTAGAGTGAAACCTTCAGCACTTGTTACAAGCCTTACTATTTTGTCTTCCAGCTTATGGCTGCCTTTATCATTTGCAGAAGAAGCACCACTGACTCAAGAACAAGTACAGCCGGCTCAACGCGTGGTCAGCCTTGCTCCTCATGCCACTGAACTCGCGTACAGCGCAGGTTTAGGTAACAACCTTGTCGCCGTAAGTGAACGAAGTGATTACCCACCACAAGCCGATAAGCTTGAAAAAGTAGCAAACTATCAAGGCATCAAGGTTGAGAAGATCATCGCACTTCAGCCTGATTTGATTCTTGCGTGGCCAGCTGGAAACCCGCCCAGAGAACTCGCGAAACTAGAGCAATTTGGTTTTAATATTTACTACTCGAAAACTAAAAGCCTAGACAGCATTGCGACCAATATTGAACAACTCAGCCAATACTCCAGTGATCCGAGTATTGGCGAAAATAATGCCAAGCAATACAAAGAACAACTCAACGCATTGAGACTAAAATATAAAGATGCCGAACCCGTAGACTACTTTTATCAGCTCAGTGAGAAGCCAATCATCACTGTTGCTCAAGGACACTGGCCAAGTGAGGTGTTTGAGTTTTGTGGCGGTCACAATATTTTCGAAGACAGTGCTTCCCCTTACCCGCAAGTTGGCATTGAGCAAGTTGTATTAAGGAAACCGCAAGTGATCTTCACTTCTCAGCATGCAATTGAGAATGGAACCATGTGGCAAACTTGGGAGGACGAGATCCCAGCAGTCGCTCAAAATCAGATTTGGTCACTCAACTCTGACTGGATTAATCGCCCGACGACGAGAACTTTGAAAGCGATCCAACAAGTATGCGATTTCTTCGATAGAGCTAGGCAAAATCACTAACTATTTGCTGCGTTTTTTCGTACAATTCGCCACCGACCTGTCCCTACAATTTTAACTATAAGAGCACCAGTATCATGGACTCCATGCTGCTTTATATTATCGATTTATTTGGCACTGCCATCTTTGCCGTCTCAGGCGTATTTGTCGCTGGCCGTCTTAAGATGGATCCCTTTGGCGTCGCCGTTCTAGGCAGTGTAACCGCGATTGGCGGCGGCACAATTCGTGACATGGCATTGGGTGCAACTCCCGTGTTTTGGATCACCGATACCACCTACCTTTGGGTCATCATCATCACCTGTTTGCTGACCATGATTATTGTAAGACGCCCGAAACGTCTGGCTTGGTGGATATTGCCGGTATGTGATGCGATTGGCCTAGCGGTGTTTGTTGGCATTGGTGTAGAAAAAGCACTTATCTATCAAGATTCAGCACTAGTGGCGATCATCATGGGTGTCATCACCGGCTGCGGTGGCGGTATTATCCGCGACGTACTTGCCCGTGAAGTGCCTATGATTCTAAGAAGTGAAGTCTACGCGACCGCTTGTATCATTGGTGGTACTTTCCATACCATGGCGATCAGCATGGGGCACGATTCAGAAACTGCATTTCTGGCCGGCGTGTTCTCAACACTATTGATAAGGCTTGGCGCTATTCGTTGGCATTTATCATTGCCGACCTTCGCCATCAAATAAGCTATCGTTACAAAGTGAAAGGCTCCGCAAAGGGGCCTCTATCATCTACATTTTAGTGTGAACTAAGCAGCCTTCACGAAATGACCTGCTACGAAATACCAATCCCTTCCAATTTTCATCATTGATTTGTGTGCGTTTACTCGCACACGTTTAAGAGGCCTCTCTCGTACACAAATTGCAAAATATCTCCAAGTCAGTCGAACCAAGATAAATAAGTGGGGGGATTGAGGTTAGCCCCCCCCCTTTAATTACACCTGTATAAGCTATCGCTCACAAACGGTAAAGTTAAATATTGGAATAAATATAAAGGTGCTGCTCACCACATAGCCATAGACTCAACAGAACTCAGGACCTTTAGAGAGAGTGAGTAAAAGATGAAAAACATGGCTCGAAAAGCAGAGAACATAGCGTAAGCTTTGACGTTGATATCCACGAAGCCATTAGTTATTAGATTAGCCTTGTAAAGCTTGGCGATAATGAGGTGATGCCAACATTATTTATTTCTTTACGTAGAAAGATCCGCGCCGTCTCAGAGGGGGGAGACTTACGACACAAAAATTCAGCACTTTGGAAAGACGGACATCCCAGAAATGAAAGAGTAACAGCTCTGAAAAATGGGATTATAACGGAGTGGAAAGCCAAGCTTGGTTATCACTACCTGAAATCGCAATGCCGCGATATAAAGGGCTATTCAGTGGTCAATTAAGCTTGAGATATTACAACGTTCAAGGGGCAAATCTTGTCGTTAATATATGATTATATTGAAATTCACCTCATTATCACGCCGAAAAACTGGTTAAGTTCGAAGATTACAAACCTCAAATTGCAACAAAAAGAATCAATTAGACACTCTCTCACAAAAAAACTTACCATCTGGTTAGTAAAAAAAGTGACCGCCATCAAACTTTCTAGTTAAAGTTCCTTATCTACAACCATAAGCTCACTCAATCAAAACAAACCCATCGATAAAAATCTGAACAAACATCACAAAAATGGAACGCTCATCGGCACCAATAAATTATGTTACAAATGGTTTCTAGTGCAAACTCAATTTGCGCATGGCTACAATGACGCGCTCAAAAGTCAATCAGACATAAGTGTTCGAAAAAGCACTTTTAAAACTCAACTAGCCCATAGAAACTGAGTTTATAGAAACAGTACGCATCTGCTTGGCGATCAATTATCGAGCAATTGAGATGGTTATTAACCTTTAATCACGAAATAGAAATCACCCAAAATAAATTATTGACATTGGAATGGTTGTACGTAAAAAACCTGACAGAACTTTTTATTACAAATATAATTTATTACACTTCCATGACAATTAACAAAAATAAAATAAAAGTGAAACAATTAATGGATTTGACTTAATTGTTCTACGTGGATTAACCTTTTAGAACACAAACACTAATTAGGGGATTAAAATGAACGACTCAATTAAAGAAGCTAGACTTAAGAACAACATGAAGAACCCAATTGTTGCCTTAGCACTTGGCTTCTTTATTCCAGGTGCTGGTCAAATGTACGCAGGAAGCGTCATGTGGGGTATTATTAATCTAATCATTGCTATTGTATGTGCAATTACCGTGATTGCATCTCCAATTAGTTTCATCATTTGGGCTGTAGCACTATTTATGGGTTACAAAGGCACAAAAGAGTTTAACAACAAAGTATTGGATACAGCGGAAAGCCAAGCCTAGTCTTTGCAAGAGCAATCGCACAATATATACACTCAATAGTTTGATTTAGTGGCTAGTCAAAGCCAAACTGACGACTTAAATAAAGACCTTTAACTAATATTAAAGTTACCATCATGACGATTAGAATCTTCACCATTAGCCTTGCTACTATTCTTATAACTGGCTGTGGCAACGACTCGAAAAAAGTTGAGTCTCTTGTTGAACAAGGCATCATTGAAGCAACTGGAGCTACTATGGGGCTTGTAGAAACGACCATCGATAAAATCAACTGCTCAAAGAAAAAACACCCTAATGTTAGAAATACATCATACTTTTGCGATGTATCTATCACAGTAGCAAATAAAGACTTTGGCATTGAAGAGGCAATTTCTGAATCAGGTTATTTTGACTTTGATGGTAAAGAGACAATTACCCCTCTCGACTAATTTCAATCTATTAATTTAAAACACAAAATAGAACAATCGATTATCAAATGACATAGTTCAAGCTGTTTTATCAAAATTTAAATAACATATGGTGACCAAAATTATCTAAATTATTTTTGGTCACTACCTATTGCTATGAAAAATATATTTAAAAAGATCACCGTAAATCTTTAAATAATATAA
>NZ_JBFRJF010000034.1:1656-73656 GCF_041468745.1 Vibrio sp. 10N.286.52.F8 | reverse complement strand
AGGCGGCATTATAGAGATGCCGCTCATATTGGCAAGCAATAAATGCGTTTTTTATTAAAAAAAGAGGTTAAGCGAAGACATTTCAACCAAGGGCTTATTTATACCACTTTCACCCCAAGTTTCGAACAAATTACCCACAACGACCTGTGGATAACTACTCTCCACTATCAAAAAAGTAAGATAAACGAGCCCTAGGGTTTAGATACTCTCGAACTTGTTCAGGTAATTTGCTTGGATGAACGGCATTAACGATTTTGATCTCTTTAATAAAGAGGTCAATGATCGGAGCTTGGGTTCTTGGCACGCTAGGATCATAGATAAGTACATTTGGATAAAGCATATGTTTAGCGTTAACGGATATCACAATCCCAATCGAGTCATTTGAAAGCTGTACTACAGTTCCTGGTGGATAGACTCCCATGAACTTAACTAACAGCCCCAAGTTATCTTGGCTATATAGATGCTTGCAGCTCTTATATAGGTGGGACAGTGCCAAATACGGGATCATTTGTTGAGATTGCGTTTTACCATGGCAAAGGTTATCAAATGCATTAGCCACGGCGACTATCTTGGCAAATTCATCAATCTCATGTTCTTTTAAGCCCTCGGGGTAGCCAGAACCATCATTCATCTCATGATGTTGAGCGATCACCTTTTTAGCACTTTCAGGAAAGTCATCAATTGCCGATACAATATCCGCACCGTATTTAGTATGAAGCTTCAGGTAGTTCTCTTCTGGCACCGTTAGTGCACTCTGCTTTCTTAGTATCGCGACTGGTATTTTGATCTTGCCTACATCGTGAAACAACGCTGCGAATGAGAGGTCTTTCAATTGCTGTGTGTTATAGCCTTTGGCCTTTCCTATCATCAGTGCAACAACCGAAACATTTAGAGTATGAAAGTAAATATCTTCGAAATCTGCTTTAGCATTCATAAGGTGCAAGGTGACGTTATCATCGCTCACTAGAGTTTCAACGATATCATCAACAAGAGCCTTAACCTCCCCTACCGCATCTAAAGGTCTGTTACGGATCTTGGTCATCACAGATCGCATTCGAGCAAGCGAACGTTCAAACTCTCTCTCACAATGACTCACCCTGCGGCGGTAAGAGCTAAGGGTTTCGATACGCTCATGCTTATCTTTCCACATTCTTTCCGTTTCAAGGCTTACCTGTGAATCAATATCGACTTCTTGTTCACCTACGTGATTAACAGGTAAAGGTGAGGTATCACTTTGACTCAGGTTTATATAGACGTGCTTAATCCCAAGATGTCGAATTACTTTTACTTGAGCGTCATCTTTGATTTTAAAGCTGTTGAATAAAAATGGGTGTTCATTCCATTTTACGGGGAGTCGTATATGCAGACCGGGCTGAATGCGATCTACGGTAATCTTTATGCTGCCCATTTTTATATATAATATTGATGATTAATCTCTATTTATAATTCTAATAAAACCAAGCAGCAATTTCACTATCCAATTTCACAGGCTCAACTTAAAGAGTCGCAGTGCACCATCCAGCGTATACCGAATTTATCTTCTACTTTGCCAAATCGAGCCCCCCAAAAAGTATCTGCGAGTGGAGTCATTATCCGCCCTCCCTTCTTGAGCTTTTCAAAGATTTGTTCTTGAGTCGCGGTATCTTCAGTCACAAGAGAGAGAGCGAGATTGTTGCCTTCAAGTTCTTTTGCCTTAACACCATCAGACATCATCAGCTTCATACCAAACGCTTCGAACTCAGCATGCATAACCCAATCAGGTTGAGCGCCCTCGATTACCTGTGGTGCATCACTAAAAAGCTGCTTAGATAAAACCACACCACCAAAGCACTTGTGATAAAAATCCAACGCTTCATTACAACGACCATCAAAAAACAAGTAAGGGGTTACTGTCAGCATATCTATCTCCTCTGTTAGTCCTTTAAACATAGACAATAGAAAAGAGAATGACAGGTAACATCATGATTTAAGATAATTAATTCATTATCAGATCGAATAGCGAAGGGAAATTATGAGATTTAGGAGTGAAACATCAAGATCTGTCTGATTGAAGAGCAACTGCAACGACACGCCGGATTTCAAATTCACATACGTCCAAAACATAGAAAGGTCGCTATAAAAGCGACCTTTCTATGTTTGGTACCGATAGGCGGACTGATTGGACAGGCATTCTTGCCGCCACCGTGAAGGCAATGCTTCCTATACCCCAGATACAACAAAGCCCCGATTTTCATCTAGGTTTTGTCATTTAAATATGGTGCCGGTAGTTACTTGACTGGGCTTGCATCCAAGCCGACACGCTGGATTTAAAATTCACAAACGCCCAAAACGACGAAAGGTCGCTATAAAAGCGACCTTTCTATGTTTGGTACGGTAGGCGGACTGATTGGACAGGCATTCCTGCCGCCACCGCGAAGGCAACGCTTCCTATATCCCAGATACAACAAAGCCCCGACTTTCGTCGAGGCTTTGTCATTTAAATATGGTACCGGTAGGCGGACTTGAACCGCCACGCCCGAAGGCAACGGATTTTGAATCCGTCGTGTATACCAATTTCACCATACCGGCATTATCTTGGGGCATTGCCCTTTCGATGTTTGGCATTATACGTATGCGAACTGATGTGGCAAGTATAAAAACTTGAATTCATGTGTGTTTGCCGATAATTTCGCCACTAAGTCATAAGCTGTGCGTCATGTCTCTTTTCAGGCTAAGCCTTAAACTATATTCTGACGCCTCAATTTTTAAAGAAGTAATAACACATGACATCAACAAACACTCTGCCACCAGCAGGAGTCATGCGCCGATTTGGTGCCTTGTTCTACGACGCTCTGATCGTAATCGCTATTGAAATGTTGGCGGCTGGCGTCATTGTCGCTCTACTGCACGCGCTCATGGCTCTCGGCATTTTTAACCACAGCGGTTATGCCGATGTTAGTGACTTCTTAACCAACCATCCGATTTGGAGCCCTGCATATACCTTTTACTTAGTCGCCGTTTGGGTATATTTCTTCGTGTTCTTCTGGACTAGAGCTGGTCAAACTCTCGGCATGAGAGCTTGGAAGCTGCGCGTTCAAAACAAAGATGGCTCAGCGATCACAGTAACTCAGGCGCTGATTCGTTTAGGTACTTCAGGTTTTGGACTGGCAAACCTATGTGTTCCATTCGATCCTGAAAAACGTGGCTTTCACGATATCTGGGCAAAGACCGAAGTCGTTGTGTTACCACAAGCACGATAATGTGATTTAAGTTAGCTCCAATCAAGATCAAAAAAGGAAGGCGTTATGCCTTCCTTTTTACTATTTACAGTTTCCGCCTCAAGAGCATGATGGCAATTCCAAGGAACACCACGCTCGGGGCTATTGCGCCAAAGGCGGGTGGTATTTGATAAACCAAACTCACTGGGCCAAAGAACTCACTGGATATATAGAAGGTAAAGCCAGCAATAACACCTGACAAAATCCTCGCACCCATGGTCACACTACGCAAAGGACCAAAGATAAACGACAGTGCCATCAACATCATAACCGCGATCGAAATTGGCTGGGTTATCTTTCTCCACAGCGCCAATTCATAGCGTGATGCATCTTGCTCTGACGCCTTCAGATAAGAAACATAATCATACAACCCACTTAACGATAGCTCTTCTGGTTTAACCGTTACTATCGCCAACTTATCTGGAGCTAATGACGTTTCCCAAGAGTAAGTCGGTAAACTTTCTTTAGTAATTTGAAGTTCGTTTTCAAAAGACGTGATCTCTACATCCTTCATCGTCCACACGTTGTCTCCAACGTAATCAACTTCGTCAGAATAAATAGCGGTTTTAAGTGCCTTGTTTTCATCAAAGCGCCACATGTTCATTCCATATAGCTTCTGGTCATCGATTTTGACAATGAAGATGAAGTCATTGGCATCACGAGCCCAGACACCACTTTGCGTCGAAATAATATTACCACCAGCAATCGAGATAGTTCTTAAATCACGAGCCATTTTCTGCGCTTGCGGTGCTCCCCATTGACCAAGCAATGTCACCACGATCATCAGTGGAATAGCTGTTTTAAGTACTGATAGGCCGATATCTAACTTAGAGAAACCAGCTGCCTGCATAACGACAAGCTCAGAACTTGCAGCAAGCATACCAAGCCCTATCAATGCGCCAAGCAATGCAGCCATTGGAAAGAACATTTCGATATCACGAGGGATACTCAATAAAACGAAATACAGCGCTTGTAATAGATCGTATGTACCACGGCCAACTTTTCTTAGCTGTTCTACATATTTGATGATCCCAGAGAGACCAACAAACGTCACCAATACCAGTGACGTCGTTGCGATGATGGTTCTGCCTATATATAAATCGAGAATCTTAAACACGGCTTAAGCCAACCTCTTATTCTTGAATTTTTCTTTCAAACGCCTTACTGGCACGCTATCCATAAAGTTGGCACCAATCGCGACAAATAACAATAACGCATTGATTGGCCACATGCCGATTACCGCAGGAATGCTCCCCTCTTCGATTGAAGACTTGGTTGCACTGATTGCTAAGAAATAGGTGAGATAAATCAGTATTGCTGGGCCGATTTTCGCAAAACGACCTTGTCGAGGGTTTACCGCAGACAGTGGCACGACAAGCATGGTCAACAATGGAATACAAAGTACCAAAGAAATACGCCACTGCAACTCTGCTTTCGCACTATTATTTGAGTTACCAATCAGTTCAAGCGTAGGGATCGCTTCCCAGTCTCGACCTTTCTTCTCAACTTCACGCTGACCAATCAGGCCTTCGTATTCTTCAAAGTGCGTCACCCTGTAGTCGAGGCGAGTCGGAATGCCTTCATGACGAGTACCATCGTACATTACGATCACTTGGCGACCATCACTGAGCTCTTTTACATCACCTGACTTCGAGAACATCACACTTGGCAGTACAGAATCACGCGGACGCATTTGAGCTACGAACACGTTTTCTAACTTATTACCGTCGATATCATCAATAAACACGACAGAAGAGCCATCCGGCGTACCTTCAAACTTACCTTTTGGTAGCAAATCAACGCTGTTCTCTGCAGCTACTTCTTCATACATTTGTTCAACTTTGTCTTGTGACCAAGGAGATAACCAAAATGAGTTAAAGGCTGCAACAGATGCCGTAATTAAAGCGAGGTAAAGCGCAGATTGGATCAGGAATTTATTACCGATACCGGTGGCGTTCATGACCACTATTTCACTTTCAGCGTAAAGGCGGCCAAAAGTAAGCAAAATACCAATATAGATACTGAGTGGAAGCATCAATAGGCCCATCGCTGGCATATTTAAGCCAACAATCGACAATATAAGACTCGCAGGGATATCACCATCAGAGGCATCCGCTAAAACACTGATGAATTTTTGGCTGAGAAACACGAGAAAGAGAACAAAAAAGATCGCAAATTGGCTCTTGATTGTCTCGCGGATCAAATATCTAACAATAATCACGCTCAAATTACCTATACAAAACTTGTTTTTTTGATTGAATCACTATAATTTCCCGTTGAACCTTTTATTTTTTTAAATTTTTAGCTAAGTGTTAGCGTTCTTCTTTAAGGTTAGTTCCATTATAGGATCCAACAAGTAAGAACCCATTATCTAACATTTAGTTCGATTTGTCTTCAGGATGTAGGAGTACGCATGGAGTTCAGTGTAAAAAGTGGCAGCCCAGAGAAACAACGCAGCGCATGTATCGTTGTCGGTGTATTCGAACCGCGCCGCCTTTCTCCAGTCGCCGAGCAATTAGATAAGATTAGCGATGGCTATATTAGTTCACTGCTTCGTCGCGGTGATCTAGAGGGTAAACCTGGCCAGATGCTACTACTGCATCAAGTACCTGGTGTACTTTCAGAACGTGTTCTACTGGTAGGCTGTGGTAAAGAGCGTGAGCTAGGCGAACGTCAATACAAAGAAATCATCCAAAAAACCATCAGCACACTAAACGAAACAGGTTCTATGGAAGCAGTATGTTTCCTTACAGAACTTCACGTTAAAGGTCGCGACACTTACTGGAAAGTTCGTCAAGCTGTAGAAGCAACTAAAGATGGCCTTTACACATTTGACCAATTCAAGAGCAACAAGCCAGAGACTCGTCGCCCACTACGTAAATTGGTATTCAATGTACCAACACGTCGCGAATTGAGCCTGGGTGAGAAAGCAATCTCTCACGGCCTTGCTATTGCTTCAGGTGTAAAAGCGTCTAAAGATCTAGGCAACATGCCACCAAACATCGCAAACCCTGCTTACCTTGCTTCTCAAGCTCGTCGTTTAGCTGACGATTATGAAACTGTGAAGACTAAGATCATTGGCGAAGAAGAGATGGAAAAACTGGGTATGACTTCATACCTAGCAGTAGGCCGTGGCTCTAAGAACGAATCGATGATGTCTATCATGGAATACAAAGGCGCTGCGGATCCAGACGCAAAACCTATCGTCCTAGTCGGTAAAGGTCTTACTTTCGATTCAGGCGGTATCTCACTTAAGCCTGGCGAAGGCATGGATGAGATGAAGTACGATATGTGTGGTGCTGCCTCTGTATTCGGTACAATGAAAGCATTGGCGAAACTTAACCTGCCAATCAACGTTGTTGGTATTCTAGCGGGTTGTGAAAATATGCCTGGTAGCAACGCTTATCGCCCTGGTGACATCCTAACTACGATGTCTGGTCAAACCGTTGAAGTATTAAATACTGATGCAGAAGGTCGTTTGGTTTTATGTGATGCTCTAACTTACGTTGAGCGTTTTGAACCTGACTGTGTTGTCGATGTTGCTACGCTAACTGGCGCATGTGTTATCGCTCTAGGTCACCACATCAGTGGCGTTCTATCGAACCACAACCCACTTTCTCACGAACTTGTTAATGCTTCAGAGCAAGCAAGTGACCGTGCATGGCGTCTACCAATGGCAGACGAGTACCATGAGCAGCTAAACAGCCCATTCGCTGATATGGCGAACATCGGTGGCCGTCCTGGCGGCACAATCACTGCTGGTTGTTTCCTGTCTAAATTCACTAAGAAGTACCACTGGGCACACATCGACAGTGCTGGTACAGCTTGGAAGTCAGGCGCAGCGAAAGGCTCGACAGGTCGTCCTGTCTCAATGCTAGTCCAATTCTTATTGAACCGCAGCGGCCAAGAGACTGAAGAACAATCTTCAAAATAATAAAAAGGGCCTACGGGCCCTTTTTTAATAAGCGCTATTTGTTAGACCCTGTTAACCAAGTAACATTGATATCCACGATTTTCAGTTCGAGTATTAAGTATGCAGACTGCTACATTTTACATTGTGCCTTCAGACAGCCCGCAAGCCAGCGAAGATGGTTTTGCTCACTATGTGCTGTTTCTTGCTCAGCACTTTGCAAAACAAGGCGCTAAACTTTATCTCAACTGTAATGACAAAGAGCATGCCGAGCGTATTGCTGAAGTTTTCTGGCAAGTCGAACCCTGTGATTTTATTGCGCACAACTTGGTTGGCGAAGGCCCGAAGTATTCAACCAACATCGAAATTGGCTATCAAGGCGTAAAACATAATTGGAATCGTCAGCTAGTAATTAATCTGGCCGATAATCATACAACCTTTGCGAACGCCTTTGCTCAGGTGATAGACTTCGTCCCTTGCGAAGAAAAAGCTAAGCAACTCGCTCGAGAAAGGTATAAAATTTACCGTCAAGCTAGATATCAGCTACAAACTATCGAGATTCAACATCCATAGTCAAACCTCATAGTTAAAGCTATCTTTGGATTTAGATTCAAGAAGCTTCACTTATGAAGTTTGACCACGATTAACCATTCACAGTATCCGTTTAAGAGCACTATGGAAAAGACATACAACCCAACATCAATCGAACAAGCTCTGTATAAGACTTGGGAAGAGAAAGGCTACTTTAAGCCACACGGTGACACATCAAAAGAAGCTTACAGCATCATGATCCCGCCACCGAACGTCACTGGCAGCCTACACATGGGTCACGCGTTCCAAGATACGATCATGGATACGCTTATCCGTGCTCAACGTATGAAAGGCAAAAACACGCTTTGGCAAGTGGGTACTGACCACGCTGGTATCGCAACTCAAATGGTTGTTGAGCGTAAGATTGCTGCCGAAGAAGGCAAAACAAAACACGACTACGGCCGTGAAGCTTTCATCGACAAGATCTGGGAATGGAAAGGCGAATCAGGTGGCACGATCACTCAACAACTTCGTCGTCTTGGTGCATCTGTAGATTGGGATCGTGAACGATTCACTATGGATGACGGCCTATCGGCTGCGACTCAAGAAGTGTTTGTTCGTCTATACGAAGAAGACCTAATCTACCGTGGTAAACGTCTAGTAAACTGGGATCCTAAACTGCACACTGCAATCTCGGATCTTGAAGTTGAAAACAAAGACAAAAAAGGTTTCATGTGGCACTTCCGCTACCCGCTAGCGAACGGTGTTAAAACGGCAGATGGTAAAGACTACATCGTTGTTGCGACTACTCGTCCTGAAACCATGCTTGGCGATACTGGTGTTGCTGTTAACCCAGAAGATCCTCGTTACAAAGATCTTATCGGCAAAGAAATCCTACTTCCTGTTGTAAACCGTCTTATCCCTATCGTAGGCGATGAGCACGCAGACATGGAAAAAGGCACGGGTTGTGTGAAGATCACTCCAGCTCATGACTTTAACGATTACGAAGTGGGTAAGCGCAACAACCTACCGATGATCAACATCCTAACGTTCAACGCTGATATCCGTGATGCTGCGGAAGTCTTCACAACGAACGGCGAAGAATGCGATGTTTACTCAACAGATATCCCTGCTAAGTACCAAGGCATGGAGCGTTTTGCTGCACGTAAAGCTATCGTTGCTGAATTCGATGAGCTTGGTCTTCTTGAAGAGATCAAAGATCACGACCTAACTGTCCCTTACGGCGACCGTGGTGGCGTGGTTATCGAACCAATGCTGACTGACCAATGGTACGTGCGCACAGCTCCTCTTGCAGAGCCAGCAGTTAAAGCCGTTGAAGATGGTCAAATCCAATTCGTACCTAAGCAGTACGAAAACATGTACTTCGCGTGGATGCGTGACGTGCAAGACTGGTGTATCTCTCGTCAACTTTGGTGGGGACATCGTATCCCAGCATGGTACGACAACGATGGTAAAGTTTACGTAGGTCGCACTGAAGAAGAAGTTCGTGAAAAGAACAACCTAGCGCCTGTTGTTGTGCTTAAGCAAGACGACGACGTACTGGATACTTGGTTCTCTTCTGCACTTTGGACGTTCGGCACACAAGGCTGGCCTGAAGATACTGAAGCACTGAAAACATTCCACCCATCTGAAGTACTAGTATCTGGTTTTGATATTATCTTCTTCTGGGTTGCTCGTATGATCATGATGACCATGCACTTCGTGAAAGACGAAGATGGCAAGGCTCAAGTACCTTTCAAAACTGTTTACATGACGGGTCTTATCCGTGATGAAAACGGCGACAAGATGTCTAAGTCGAAAGGTAACGTACTTGACCCAATCGACATGATTGATGGCATCGGCCTTGAAGAGCTAGTAGAAAAGCGTTGTGGCAACATGATGCAACCTAAACTGGCTGCTAAGATCGAAAAAGCGACACGTAAGACTTTCGAAAACGGTATCGAACCATACGGTACTGACGCACTGCGTTTCACTCTTGCTGCTATGGCTTCAACTGGCCGTGACATCAACTGGGATATGAAGCGTCTTGAAGGTTACCGTAACTTCTGTAACAAGCTATGGAACGCAAGCCGTTACGTACTAATGAACACAGAAGAGCACGACTGTGGCATGTCACTGTCTGTAGAAGACCGTGCAAACATGGAATTCTCTCTAGCCGATAAGTGGATTGAGTCTCAGTTTGAAGTTGCAGCGAAAGAGTTTAATGCTCACCTAGACAACTACCGTCTAGACATGGCAGCAAACACGCTTTACGAATTCATCTGGAACCAATTCTGTGACTGGTACTTAGAGCTAACTAAACCTGTTCTTTGGAAAGGTACTGAAGCTCAACAACAAGCGACTCGTTACACGCTTATCACGGTTCTTGAGAAGACTCTGCGTCTTGCTCACCCTGTTCTTCCTTACATCACTGAATCTATCTGGCAGAGCGTTAAGCCGCTAGTAGACGGCGTTGAAGGCGAGACAATCATGACTCAAGCGCTTCCTCAGTTTAATGAAGCTAACTTCAATGCTGAGATCGTTGACGACATCGAATGGGTTAAGACTTTCATCACTGCTATCCGTAACCTACGTGCGGAATACGACATTGCACCAAGCCAAGGCTTAGAAGTAATGATCAAGGTTGCTGATGAGAAAGATGCCGCTCGTATCGAAGCGAACAAGATCGTTCTTACTTCTCTAGCTAAGCTAGACGATATTAAAGTTCTAGCTGATGGTGAAGAGACTCCTGCTTGTGCAACTAAACTGGTTGGCAAATCTGAGTTGATGATCCCAATGGCGGGTCTTATCGACAAAGATGCAGAGCTTGCTCGTCTAGATAAAGAAGTCGCTAAGACTCACGGCGAGATTAAACGTATCGAAGGTAAGCTAGGTAACGAAGGTTTCGTTGCTAAAGCACCAGAAGCAGTTATCGCGAAAGAGCGTGAAAAGCTTGAAGGCTACAAGGAAACTCTTGTTAAGCTTGAAGAGCAAAAAGCGACAATCGCTGCGCTTTAAAACCGAGTGAACGAGAAGGCTTCAAACTTCTCGGTCTAAATAGAAAGGTTGGTCTTGGTGACCAGCCTTTTTTTATGTCCCTGATTCCAATATTCCAATGCTTCTCACTCTAGCCGCACTGATTGATAGGTTTCATCTATCAAATTAATCTCTACTTCCCATTATACTTAATGATAATAATTCTCAATAATAGACCTATCAAAACAACACAACGACTGAGTAATTATCATGAAAAAGACACTAACCTTTGCTGCATTACATTTTACTATCGCATTTAGTGTCGCTTATGTACTAACAGGCGACATCTTAATTGGTAGCTTAATCGCTATGATTGAGCCCTCTGTGAATACTGTTGCCTTCTATTTTCATGAAAAGGCGTGGGCTCAAGTTCCAGCTCTTAAAGCTCGCCAGTGGATGACCAAATTAAAAACAGCAAGCTTTGCTACCATCCACTTTAGTGTTGCCTTTACCGTTGTCTACTTGTTGACTGGAGATGCTTTCATAGGCGGCGTGATGGCTTTGCTAGAGCCAACTTTAAATACCGTTGCTTACTACTTCCACGAGAAAGTCTGGTTACGTAAATCAGGCGACCAAATGGCACAACAACAATTCTGTTTGCACCAACATGCTTAGTCACCATATATTGGGTCACATATTAGTGACCCTTTCATAGGCAGATCATGGAACAAATTGCTGAGTTCACCCTTAGACCCATTACACCGCAAGACAACCCAAGCATCGCACAAATCATTCGCCAAGTTTCGGCTGAGCATGGACTCACAGAAGATAAAGGCTATGGCGTGGCCGACCCAACACTCGACGATATGTACTCTGTCTATAGCCAAGCGAATGCAATGTACTGGGTTATCGAACACAACGGAAAGATCGTCGGAGGCGGTGGCTTTGCCCCTCTAGCAGGTAAACCCAATGTGTGTGAGCTACAAAAGATGTACTTCTTACCGCAAACTCGAGGGCATGGCCTAGCCAAGCGAATTGTCGCTTTGAGCTTAAAGCAAGCCAAGCAACTTGGGTATCAACACATGTATTTAGAAACGACGAAGTGCTTGGGTGCTGCGGTCAAACTCTATGAGAAGCTTGGGTTTGAGCATCTTGAGTCAGCTTGGGGAGAAACAGGCCACGACGCTTGTGAGGTTGTCATGGCCAAGTCGTTATAAGCAGAATGCGCCGCTATAGCGAAAGAAGATAACGCTAAAATATACGGAGTTAACGTAGAAAGTTACTGACGCAAGAAGTTGGGTTCAAGGCAACAAAAGAACTCTCTTCTTGCCCATCAAGTATCACTTCTAATGGGTATAGATACTTGGGGTTAGGATTCTCAATATCAAAAATGATAGGAGCTTCGACCTGGAACACGACGCCAGTATGTTCAGCGCGTACATCAATCGGCATCACGAGAGTCATACCATTAAACTTGATGGATGCCGATACTAACCCCGCCTTTAGCGTTTGATAGATAACATCCACTTTAAACTCACAGCCACCACCGTGGTGCCAGATCTGCTCTGTGACAACTTGCTCTAGCTTGACGTTTCGAACGAACTGCAGGTATGGCGCTTGCCAAATCCCGATGCGTGAATCAGATTTAGCGATAGCCTGTGAAGATACAGAGTCATCCATGTCTTCTTCAAGCAATAGGCTCTCCTCTTCTTCAAGGAAAAGGATCTCGAAACGGTTTCGGCCGGACTGCATATAAGGACGGATATCTTTACGGTATTCAGCTTGGCTACCATCACAATCAAAAACAGCCACACCATTAAGTCGAACTTCAGCAAAATAATCGACTCCAGCCATCACTAACTCAACAAATGGACACGCTAACATAGCGTCATCCACTTCGATGTCGTGCATCAGGTGCCACTCTTGCTCTGCAATTTGACTTTCACTCAAGCTATCAGGGAGCTTTGAGCTTAACGGAGCCGGAAAGGTGATGTCATCTTGTGGGATAGAGAGATCCGTCAGTGGCGAAATTTGCCAAAGACCATCGAGAAGCAACCGCATATCATTCCTTGAGCTAGATCAATTTTGACCGCATTATAATGAATGAATGCATATAAAGACATTTATTTTTCTGAGGGTAAAAAAATGCCAGCTCGAGGCTGGCATTTTTTAAAATTGGGAAAGAATTACTCTTCGCCTTCATCATCTTCGTCTGGGTAGATAGCATCTTCACCTTCGTAGTAAGTGCCCCAACCGTCGTAGATAATGTCAAACTTCTCTGCAAGGTTTACAAGCTTCTCAACTTGCTCATCAATCGCTTCTGCATTCAGAGTACATTGCATCGTTGCATCACAACAAAGTAGCTTATTGCCATCTTCGTCTTCTGTCTCTTCAGCTTCAAGCACTTCAAAGCCCATTTTGAATGCTTCAACAACCGCTTTCTCAAGCACATCGAAATCTTCAGCAAATAGGTGATGCTCGATATCGTATAGAGCTTCAGGATCGCTACCATCTTCAATTAATGCTGTAATGATGTCGCGAGTCTCTTCCTTTTGAAATTCAATTAATTCCGCTACTGATAGATATTCATCTTCGTGAGACATGTGTCTGCTCCAGAGTGTTGACTATGAAAAGATCAAATTTGATTGCCACGAAATATGGCACGGATCGTCCAGAAAAGCCACCCAGATCAGGCCTAGAAAGGTAAGTTTATCGCGAGATCGCAGCGCCAATATCAATTCAAAAGTGAAATCAAAATCACAGAAACAAATTTTCAACATTTTATTAACTGCGCCGTATTTTAGCATTTCGTTTTTGTGGCCACTTTAGGGCTTATTGAATAAAACTTGCGTGATTAGTCACGTTAGGTGCATACGCTAAACCGCTTTGGGGGTGCATAAATCCTCAGCTTGTTATCAAAAAGTGCATAATAGTGAATAAAAAATCACGATTAATAAGCAAAATTCAATTCTAACAAGCCACGAATTGAGCATAGATCCTCAAAAACGTTGTTCCGTTCGATAGCCAGTTAGTTGGAATTTAATCTGTATAAACTTAAAAATCACAGGTTTTATGACCAATTATTACCCAGATACCTTGTATTAACTCAATCTACAAAACTTGCATATTACGGACAAGCTTGTCATAAATAGACGCTGGATTAATAGTAAGGATGCAAAATGAGTAAGCTGTACGTTGGCTCCGAAGTCGGTCAATTGAGACGAGTTCTCCTAAATAGACCTGAAAGAGCACTCACCCACCTCACCCCTTCAAACTGTCATGAGCTTCTATTTGATGATGTACTTGCCGTTGAAGCCGCTGGTGAAGAACATGATGCCTTTGCAGAAACGCTGCGCAGCCAAGACGTAGAAGTACTACTGCTGCATGACCTGCTAGTAGAAACGCTTGCCGTATCTCAGGCTCGTGAGTGGTTGCTGAATACTCAAATCTCAGATTTCCGTTATGGGCCGACTTTCGCCCGTGACTTAAGAAACTACCTTGCTCAAATGGATAATGAGCATCTAGCAACGATCTTACTCGGTGGCTTGGCCTACTCTGAGCTTCCTATCAAATCATCATCGATGCTGCCTAAAATGCATCGACCACTCGATTTCGTTATCGAGCCACTGCCTAACCACCTATTTACGCGAGATACTTCTTGCTGGGTTTACGGTGGTGTATCGCTTAACCCAATGATGAAGCCTGCACGTCAACGTGAAACGAACCACCTGCGTGCTATCTACCGCTGGCACCCAGTGTTCGCAGGCCAAGATTTCATTAAGTACTTTGGTGACGAAGACCTTCACTACGACAACGCTAACATTGAAGGCGGTGACGTACTGGTTATCGGTAAAGGTGCGGTACTGGTTGGTATTTCAGAGCGTACGAAACCACAAGGTGTCGAAAACCTAGCGGCTAGCCTATTTAGATCAGGCCAAGCGAGCGAAGTGATTGCGATCGATCTACCAAAACACCGCTCTTGTATGCACCTTGATACGGTGATGACACACATGGATATCGACACGTTCTCTGTCTATCCAGAGATCGTTCGTAAAGACCTCGACACTTGGCGCTTAACGCCAAAAGAAAACGGCGAAATGCGTGTCGAGAAAGCTGAAAACTACCTGTCAGCGATTGAAGGCGCACTAGGCCTTGATCAACTGAAGATCATCACTACCGGCGGTGATAACTACGAAGCTGAGCGTGAACAGTGGAATGACGCTAACAACGTACTGACAGTGAAACCTGGTACCGTGATTGGTTATGAGCGTAATGTTTACACCAATGAGAAATACGACAAAGCGGGTATCGAAGTTCTAACGATTCCTGGCAACGAGCTAGGCCGTGGTCGTGGCGGCGCGCGCTGTATGAGTTGCCCTATCGAAAGAGACGGTATCTAAGTCAAAGAGCTCAGTCAAACAGACTCAATAGTCTTATCTAGGCCAGTATTCATTTACTGGCCTTTTTTATCAAATTAATAAAATAAATATTCACAAATATAGCATTTTTATGTTTAACTAAGTTCTTCATTGATTCTATATACGCAAGGAGCGAGAGATGGCCTTTAATCTTCGCAATCGTAACTTTCTAAAACTTCTCGACTTTACTCCTAAAGAGATTCAGTTTTTACTCGACCTGTCTGCTGACCTAAAAAAAGCTAAGTATGCAGGCACTGAGCAGAAGAAACTCAACGGCAAAAACATTGCTTTGATCTTCGAGAAAGCATCAACTCGAACACGATGTGCGTTTGAAGTGGCCGCCTTTGATCAAGGTGCTCAAGTCTCTTACCTTGGCCCTTCTGGTTCTCAGATTGGTCAAAAAGAATCAATGAAAGATACGGCGCGTGTATTGGGACGCATGTACGATGGCATTGAATATCGTGGCTTTGGCCAAAGTATCGTTGAAGACTTAGGCGCTTATGCGGGCGTGCCAGTTTGGAATGGTTTAACCGATGAGTTCCACCCTACTCAGATTTTGGCTGATTTCCTCACTATGCTTGAGCATGGTCGCGGAAAACATCTGCACCAAATCAGCTTTGCTTACCTAGGCGATGCACGCAATAACATGGGTAACTCTCTGTTAGTCGGAGCCGCGAAGATGGGCATGGATATTCGCCTTGTCGCGCCTAAAGCATTCTGGCCAGAAGAGCAGCTTGTTGAAGAGTGCCAAGCTATCGCGCAAAGCACAGGTGCCAACATCACGCTGACAGAAGACGTTGCTGAAGGTGTTCAAGGCTGTGATTTCCTTTATACCGATGTTTGGGTTTCAATGGGCGAGGCCCCTGAAGCTTGGGACGAACGTGTAGCGGTAATGAGACCATACCAAGTGAATATGGATGTCATTAAGCTCACTGGCAATCCTCAAGTGAAATTCATGCACTGCCTACCCGCTTTCCATAACAATGAAACCGTGATCGGCCAGCAAGTCGCAGATAAGTATGGAATGAACGGTTTAGAAGTTACTGATGAAGTCTTTGAATCGGATTACTCAATTGTGTTTGATGAAGCTGAGAATCGCATGCATACCATCAAAGCGGTAATGGTTGCGACACTGGGTCAATAGCGAATACTGAAAGTAAACAAAAGCTTGATGTAATCGCTTGCGCTCACAAATTGAAAGCGTATAATTCTCGGCAATTTGTCTGAGAGTAGTGAAAATGACGCCAAGCAATGTTGTGATAAAACATAATGATATTGTGAAAACACATAGTAATATTGTGAAAACACCAAATATTGCTCGTAAGCTAAGATGCTTACCAGGCCGTCTATTCTGCTTTTCAGCACTTTTTTAAAGCCTCCCATTATGGGGGGCTTTTTTATGGCCAATACATTATTGTGGGGAAGAAGATCATGGCGAACTCGCTCTATCAAAAGCACATCATCTCAATTCCAGAGCTTTCTCGTGAAGAGCTAGAATTAATTGTTCAAACGGCAGGTCAGCTAAAGGCTGAACCAAACCCAGAACTCATCAAGAACAAAGTTGTTGCCAGCTGCTTCTTCGAACCTTCTACACGAACTCGTCTCTCTTTTGAAACTGCGATTCAACGCATCGGTGGTGATGTGATTGGTTTCGACAGTGGTGGTAACACTTCTTTGGCAAAGAAAGGCGAAACGCTAGCGGACTCGGTACAGGTTATCTCTTCATACGTTGACGCTTACGTGATGCGTCACCCTCAAGAAGGCGCAGCGCGTCTGGCTTCTGAGTTCTCAAACGGTGTACCTGTTATTAACGCAGGTGACGGCGCAAACCAACACCCAACACAAACGTTACTAGACCTATTCTCTATCGCTGAGACACAAGGCCGCCTCGACAACCTAAACGTTGCATTCGTTGGTGACCTTAAGTACGGCCGTACGGTTCACTCATTGACTCAAGCACTAGCGAAGTTCGACAACATCTGTTTCTACTTCGTGGCTCCAGAAGCTCTAGCGATGCCAGACTACATTTGCGAAGAGCTTGATGAAGCGGGCATCAAGTACCAACTATTGACGGACATGGAAGATGTGATTCCTGAGCTCGATGTCTTGTACATGACTCGAGTTCAAAAAGAGCGCTTCGATGAGTCAGAATACGCGCACATAAAATCCGCATACATCCTGACCGCTTCGATGCTGGAAAATGCACGCGATAACCTGAAGGTTCTGCACCCTCTTCCTCGCGTTGATGAAATTACTGTCGATGTCGATAAAACACCTTACGCTTACTACTTCCAGCAAGCAGAGAATGGTGTTTACGCCCGTGAAGCATTGCTAGCCCTTGTTCTTAACGAAACGCTGTAGAGGAGAGATATCATGTCTAAAGAGACTCAATTAAAAGTTGAAGCAATCAGAAACGGTACTGTTATCGACCATATCCCAGCCAATATCGGGATCAAGGTGCTAAAACTGTTCGACATGCACAACTCTCATCAGCGCGTGACGATTGGCCTGAATCTACCGTCTTCTGCACTGGGCGGAAAAGACCTGCTCAAGATTGAGAATGTGTTTATCACAGAAGAACAGGCGAGCAAGCTGGCACTTTATGCGCCTCATGCAACAGTGAATCAAATCGAAGATTACGAAGTAGTTAAGAAGCTACCACTAGAACTTCCTGAGCAAATCAACGATGTGTTCGAGTGTCCAAATACTAACTGTATTACTCACAATGAACCGGTTGAAAGCAGCTTTAAGATCTTTGAAAAGAAAGAAGATATTCGATTGAAGTGTAAGTATTGCGAAAAAGTCTTCTCTCGCGAGATCGTGACAGAAAGATAACGTCATACTGCAAAGAAGACCGAATGTAAAAACTATCAAATACCTCGCCTGTGCGGGGTATTTTGCGCTTTACCTATCCAAAGTTTGAAGGCACACTGAAAATTGATTTTTATCTAATAACTGATGGAATAAACCAATGACTAAAGTACTTCACACAGAATCTGCTCCAGCTGCAATCGGCCCATACGTACAAGGCGTTGACCTTGGCAACATGGTACTGACTTCTGGTCAAATCCCAGTAAATCCAGCAACTGGTGAAGTATCTGCTGATATCGCAGAGCAAGCTCGCCAATCTCTAGACAACGTTCAAGCGGTTGTTGAAGCTTCAGGCCTTACTGTAAAAGACATCGTAAAACTAACGGTATTCGTTAAAGACCTAAACGACTTCGGCACAGTAAACGAAGTTTACGGTAAATTCTTCGATGAGCACGGCGTTGCAAACTACCCTGCACGTTCATGTGTTGAAGTAGCTCGTCTGCCAAAAGATGTAGGTATCGAGATCGAAGCTATTGCGGTTCGCAAATAGGTTTTAATCTTTAGATTAAACACCTTCTAATAAACGACTTAGCGTAATACTGGGTGTTTATTAGATACAAAAAAAGGTTGCCCCGTTGGCAACCTTTTTTATTGTTCATCGTTTCGCTTAGATAATTACTTTTTATTAAGCTCAACCACTTCTTTGTCTAACTCTTCAAGTTTCGCAGCCATCTGCTCACGAGCTAGGTTAGCCAGTTCACGAACATTAGACTTGTCGTAGCCTTCAGTGCTGATTGGTGGCAGCATTTCAACAATCACGTGACCATTGTTCCAACGGTTTAGCTTCACGCCACCGGTTGAGCTACACACGATAGGGATGATAGGCAAGCCAGCACCAATCGCAGCATGGAATGCACCTGTTTTGAATGGCAGCAGACCACGGCCACGAGAACGAGTGCCTTCAGGGAACATCCAAACTGAAACATCGCTCTCTTTTAGACTCGTCACGACCTGATCAATCGTACCTACCGCTTTGCTACGGTTAGCACGGTCAATTAGGATGTTACCCGTCAACCAGTAAAGCTGACCAAATAGAGGCATCCACACTAGGCTTTTCTTACCAACAGTTACCACTTTTGGCGTTACCGCTGATGAAATCGTGAATAGATCCCAGCTGTTTTGGTGGTTCGCCACATAAACATGTTGGCCGCGAGAGTAGGCATCTTCTGGGATGCGAAGCTCTAACTTCATGCCGAAGATCTTCGACATGCGACCGAAATAACGGCCAAAGGTAAATACGTGTTTCGGGTTGCGTGGACTTAATAGGCAGTAACCACAACCAAATACAAACATAAGAATCGCAAATATCGCCACTGCGAAAATACGTAATATTGCTATCATTTTGTTCCTCACCGACCGCCAAGTTGATTCATCTATTCGCGCAAAAATGAGCAATAGATTTACTCGCGGTAAATACAACTATAAAAAAGCCGAAACCAAGGTTCCGACTTTTATGTTTTCATCTTACTGATTCATGAATCCACTAACCTAGGTTAGTTCGACTCACTAAATCGTGTAATGTTTGCGCCTAAGGCTGACAATTTATCTTCAATCTTATCGTAGCCACGATCGATGTGATAAATACGGTCAACGATGGTTTCACCTTGAGCAATACAGCCAGCAATAACAAGGCTCGCAGATGCGCGAAGGTCCGTTGCCATTACTTGAGCGCCGCTCAGTTTTTCCGTTTCACCACAGATAGCCGTGTTACCTTCGATTTCCGCTTTTGCACCCATTCGCTGTAACTCAGGAATGTGCATAAAACGGTTTTCAAAGATAGTCTCAGTGATAACACCACTGCCCTTCGCCATCATGTTAAGCAGAGTAAACTGTGCTTGCATGTCGGTTGGGAAACCAGGGTGAGGTGCCGTTACGATTTTCACCGCTTTCAGTTCACGACCCGTCATATCAAGACTGATCCAGTCTTCGCCCGTTTCAACCTTCGCACCCGCTTCTTCAAGCTTCGCTAAGGCAGCTTCAAGAAGATGAGCGTTGGTGTTGCGACAAACCACTTTACCGCCAGAAACAGCAGCAGCAACCAGGAAAGTACCTGTTTCAATACGGTCAGCAACCACAGAGTGTTGGCCACCACCAAGACGTTCAACGCCTTCGATAGTAATCGTATCTGTACCTGCGCCAGAAATTTTAGCACCCAGTTTGTTTAGGAAGTCAGCCGTATCAACAATCTCAGGCTCACGCGCTGAGTTATCGAGTACTGTTGTTCCTTCCGCTAGCGTTGCTGCACACATGATAGTAATGGTGGCACCCACACTTACTTTATCCATCACGATGTGCGCGCCTTTCAGACGGCCATCAACACTTGCTTTCACATAACCATCTTCCAACTTAATGGTCGCACCTAGTTGCTCTAGACCGTGGATATGCAGATCAACAGGTCGAGCACCAATTGCACAACCGCCTGGAAGTGACACTTGGCCTTCACCAAAACGAGCGACTAGAGGACCTAAAGCCCAGATAGAAGCACGCATTGTTTTCACTAAATCGTAAGGCGCACAAAATTCATTAATTTCGCTGCCATCAACATGAACACTACCATTACGCGATACTTTTGCGCCTAAACGCTTAAGCAGTTCCATCGTAGTATCGATGTCACGTAGGTGAGGAACGTTACTTACTTCCACTGGCTCTTCAGCAAGAATTGAAGCAAATAAGATAGGTAGCGCTGCATTTTTTGCGCCTGAGATCGTCACTTCACCGCTTAGCGGCTTATCCGATCCAATAACTCGAAACTTTTCCATCATAAACCTTAAAGTGACATCAGTTTCTTATCACGTTCCCACTCTTCCGGCGTGAAAGCCTTAATAGAAAGAGCATGGATGTCATTGCGTTGAATGTATTCCATTAGTGGGCCGTAGATTAGTTGCTGCTTCTTAACTCGATTCATGCCGTCAAAACATGGATCAACCGCAACAACTTCGTAATGACTGCCTTCCCCTTTCACGAAAATTTCCTGAAGGTTCAGTGCTTCTGCTAATAATTCTTGTACTTTTGTGCTGTCCACAAATAGCTCCTGCCTAATTTTTTATGTGTTCTGCCATCATTGGCTGGATATTGCTCAATTGGAACAACGTTCGTAATTGTTCTGGCACGAAACTGAGCATTATATGACAGTTTTGATTTTTTGCATGCTCTAATAAGTGAATTAGCATCACCATTCCTGCTGAATCGACTCGATTTATATGGCTAAGGTCAATTTCAACGCTCGATTCCGTCGTTTGCCACTTTTCCAATATACGCCAGATTGCAGGGACACTGTCTCGGTCTAAATCACCGAACAGTTGATACTCTTTAGAGCTTAGTGCTTGCCATTGAGAATGGCTCATTATTTGTTACTCTCAAAACGAATCGGTTGTGCGGCTAATTTCTCTAGTTCGTCTGCAACTTGTAAGATGCCTTCTTGACGAATCTTAGTATTCCACTCCGATTGCTTGCTCGACAACAAGCTAATACCTTCGGCAACCATATCAAATGCTTTCCACTCGCCAGATTTCTTGTCTTTGCGAAGCTTAAATTCAAGCTTAATGTTTGGTCGCGGCGTATCGATGATGTCGACCTTGATACTGGTAATGCGGCTATCCGCTTTGATTTTTGGTTCTGGACCAAATTCAATCGTCTGATCTGTGTATTGAGTCAGCACTTGGGCATAAGAAGAAACAAGGTATTTACGGAATGAATCGATAAACACGCCCACGTCTTTTCTATCCGCGCCTTTCAAGTTTGGTCCAAGTAACTTAAGAGCTGCATATTGTGCATTCACATAAGGCATCAACTCTTCTTCCACGATGACCTTCAATAACTCTGGATCTTGGTGGATGTTGTCTTGTTCACTCTTCAAACGCTCAAATGCCACTTCGGCAACTTGAGTCATCATCTGGTAAGGCTGAGTACGGTCAATCGATTCTGCAGCAAAGGCTTGGGTAGAAATAAGCAACGCCATTGCCGCCATAAACATTGATTTCAAGTAACCAATAGCTTTTAAATAACTAATAGTTTTCAACATTATCTTATTCCTTAGCTTCGCTGTCATTAGAACCACCAACGCTATACAGCACTTGGCCAATCAAATCTTCTAGTACCAATGCTGACTTAGTGTCTTCAATTGAATCACCATCGACCAACATCTCTTCATCATCAAAAATGAAGCCTGGAACCAGACTAATGTACTGCTCACCAATTAAGCCAGATGTTAAAATTTGAGCACTAGAGGTATCTGGAAATTGTGAGTACTTCCCGTCAATAGACAGTTCAACGACAGGAAGGTAGCTCTCGGTATCAAGCTCAATGCTTTTAACTCGTCCAACAACGACGCCACCCACTTTCACTGGAGAACGAACTTTTAGGCTGCCAATGTTGTCAAAGGTCGCTTTTAGATTGTAAGTATGGTTCGAACCTATGCCTTTTACGTCAGCGACTTGAAAGATCATGATTAAGATTGCGCAAATTCCGGCAATAACAAAGGTGCCGACCCATAATTCTAATTTTCGAGTTTGTTGCATGATTAATTCCCAAACATCAATGCGGTAAGAACAAAATCTAGCCCTAGTACCGCTAGAGAAGAGTGCACTACAGTGCGTGTGGTTGCCTGACTGATACCTTCTGAAGTCGGTACTGCGTCATAACCATTGAAAAGTGCGATCCAAGTTACGGTGATAGCGAAGACCATACATTTGATCATGCTGTTACCAATATCTCGGCCAAGTTCTACTGAAGACTGCATCGCAGACCAGAAACTGCCGTGATCAATGCCTTTCCAATCAACACCAACCAGTTGACCGCCCCAAATACCTACCGCCATAAAAATCATAGCAAGCAATGGCATTGAGATAAGCCCGGCCCAAAGACGTGGTGCAATAATGCGTTTAAGAGGGTCAACGGCCATCATCTCAAGGCTTGAGATCTGCTCTGTTGCCTTCATTAACCCAATCTCTGCCGTGAGTGCTGAACCGGCTCGACCTGCAAATAATAACGCAGTCACCACAGGCCCCAACTCACGCAACAGTGAAAGCGCGACCATTTGACCAAGGTTTCCCTCAGCGCCGTAGTCAATTAACACGACATAGCCCTGCAGGCTGAGCACCATGCCGATAAACAGACCCGAAACTAAAATAATAGCCAATGACTGAACGCCAACGCTATAAAGTTGTTTTACTAATAAGGGGAAGTTTTTTAGTCGCGGGATGCCAAACAAAGCCCCAAATAACATCAGGCTTGCTCGACCAAATGACTCACAGCTCGCAAGTGTACGCTTACCGACACCCGCAATAGTTTTAACAATCATATTAAAACAAATCCTTTTCTAAGCTCTTCGCAGGGAATCTAAATGGTACTGGACCATCGGCTTCGCCTTGCAAAAATTGCTGCACTCTCGGATCGCTATTGTTGTACAACTCATCAGGTGTTCCAGCGGCAATAATCTTGCTATCTGCCATGAGGTAAACCCAATCAGCAATACTCATCACCTCTGGCACATCGTGAGAAACAACAATCGAGGTTAAGCCCAAGGCTTGATTGAGATTTCGTATCAATTCAACCAATACGCCCATGGTGATGGGATCTTGGCCAACAAACGGCTCATCGTACATGATAAGTTCTGGATCCAGTGCGATTGCGCGCGCCAGTGCGGCACGCCTAGCCATTCCGCCAGACAACTCACTCGGCATCAATTGCGCAGCACCACGTAATCCTACCGCTTCAAGCTTAAGTAATACGATGGTACGAATGAATTTTTCATTAAGTTCAGTGTGCTCTCGCAGCGGAAACGCCACATTATCAAAGACATTGAGATCCGTAAAAAGCGCACCCGATTGGAATAGCATGCTCATTTTCTTACGTGCTTGATACAGCTTTCGACGTGATAATGCAGGGATATTGTCACCATCAAACCAAACTTCGCCTTCATCTGGCGGCAGTTGCCCACCGATCAAACGCAGTAAAGTCGTTTTGCCGATCCCAGACGGCCCCATGATGGCGGTTATCTTGCCTTGAGGCACCTCTAAACTGATGTCATCAAAGATAACGCGGTCACCGCGTGAGAAGCTGAGGTTCTTAACTTTCACAAGCTCAGTGTTCAACATATTTTTGTTGTTTCCTTGCTTTAAAAAACGCCAATTATGGCTGCAATAATAATGAGTCTACTTTAGAATTAAAAGCACTGTTCAATTAATTCATATTAAACAGGAATCTATGCAGGGATTTGAAAGCATTAGGAAATTATCTATTGATCTCTCTTTCTTGCCTGCTAACTGGTAATTAATTTGCCGAGTGACTTCCCTTTTATCTAGCAACAGGTCAAAATTAGCGGTTAATTCTCCGTTTTTATTAATTTTTTAGGAATCATCATGCTTGAAGCGATTGCGTTTCTTATTATCGGTCTAGGTTTTTTGGTGTGGAGTGCAGATAAGCTGGTTTACGGTGCCGCTGCTCTTGCTCGCAACTTCGGTATTTCACCACTAGTTATCGGTATGACGATCTTAGCAATGGGGTCTTCGGCTCCTGAAATGATGGTTTCTGCGACAGCAGCCCTTGATGGCAAAACAGATACAGCTGTAGGCAACGTACTGGGCTCTAACATCGCCAACATCGCGCTGATTTTAGGTATTACAGCCCTTATCAAGCCGTTATCGATTAGCTCAGGCGTGATTCGTCGTGAACTACCATTAATGATCGGTGTCACTCTGCTAGCGGGCGCCCTATTGTGGGATAACCATTTAGGCTTCTATGAAGGCGTGTTGTTGTTTGTTCTTTTTGCCGCGTTTTTGTTTGCTATGTTGCAAATCAGCCGCAGCGAGAAAAAGAACGGCGATGCTTTCCTTGATGAGCAAGAATCAGAGATCCCTGAAGGCGTAAGTAACCCTAAGGCTGCAATGTGGGTCGTGATTGGTCTAATCGTCCTACCTTTAGCTGCTGATATGCTGGTAGATAACGCTGTGATCATCGCGAAGTTCTTCGGCATGAGCGACCTTGTCATTGGTTTAACCATCATTGCTGTTGGTACTAGCCTTCCTGAACTTGCAGCATCACTAGCCGGCGTTATGAAGGGTGAAGATGATATGGCTGTAGGTAATATCATTGGTTCAAACGTATTCAACATCCTTGCTGTTATGGGTATCCCGGGCATCCTAAACCCTTCGATCTTGAGCGAGTTCGCTATGGGTCGTGACTTCTGGGTAATGCTAGGCGTATCGCTACTACTTGTTGTGATGGCACTAGGAAAATCTCGTAGTGTGAATCGTATTGAAGGCGGCGTGTTAATTGTGACGTTCGTGGCCTACCAAAGTTACCTATTAATGAACATGTCGGCTTAATTGTTGATTTAACTTCCCGTACTTGGAGTATTTGATGTCTCAGCCATTTGATTACCGCAGCGTTGCAAAACAAGTTTTGGAAACCGAAGTTGCAGGTCTCACTCAATTAGACCAATATTTTAATGATGATTTTTGTAAAGCTTGCGACCTTATCCTGAACAACAAAGGCAAAGTCGTTGTGATGGGCATGGGTAAATCAGGCCACATTGGCAACAAAATCGCAGCAACATTGGCAAGTACCGGGACATCGGCTTTCTTTGTTCACCCAGGCGAAGCGGCGCATGGCGACTTAGGCATGATCGAACCTGGTGATATTGTGATTGCAATATCCAACTCCGGCGAATCGGGAGAAATCCTCAGCCTATTTCCTGTGTTAAAGCGTCTGAGCATCAAGATCATCAGCATGACAGGCAAGCCAGCATCAAACATGGCAACCCTGTCTGATATCCATTTACAAATTTCTGTGCCGAAAGAAGCGTGCCCGCTAGGTTTAGCACCAACAACCAGCACAACAGCTACCTTAGTAATGGGTGATGCATTAGCCGTTGCACTTTTGCAGGCTCGAGGCTTCACCGCTCAAGACTTTGCCCTGTCTCATCCTGGTGGCGCTTTAGGTCGTCAGCTGCTGTTGAAGCTCGACGACATCATGCACACAGGCGATTCACTTCCTGTTGTAGCACCCGACGCACTAGTAAGAGACGCTCTACTAGAGATATCTCAGAAAGGCTTAGGCATGACAGCAATCGTTGGTGAAGATGGCCAAATGGCCGGTATTTTTACCGATGGTGATTTACGCCGTATCTTAGACAAACGCGTTGATATCCATAACACGCAGATCGGTGATGTGATGACGCTAAACCCGACGGTAGCCGAGCCAAACATGCTCGCGGTTGAGGGCTTAAACTTGATGCAAGCGAAGAGCATCAATGGCCTGATGTTATGCCAAGAAGGTAAATTAGTCGGAGCGTTAAACATGCATGACTTACTGAAAGCAGGAGTAATGTAATGACACAGACAGTCGAAACTCTATACGGCACTGTTAATTCAGATGTATTTGCAATTGCAAAAGAGATCAAACTGCTGATTTGCGATGTCGATGGTGTCTTCTCTGATGGTCGCATCTACATGGGCAACAACGGTGAAGAGCTGAAAACCTTCCACACTCGTGACGGTTACGGTATCAAATCACTGATGAACGCAGGCATTGAAATCGCGATCATCACGGGTCGCAAATCTCAAATTGTTGAGAATCGTATGACCGCTCTAGGCATTAAGCTGATTTATCAAGGTCAAGACGATAAAGTTAAGGCATACCAAGATATTTGCGATAAGCTTTCTGTAAACCCTGAAAATACAGGTTACATCGGAGACGATCTGATTGACTGGCCTGTAATGGAAAAAGTTGGCTTGAAGGTCTGTGTGGCAGATGGGCACCCGCTACTTGCAAAGCGTGCAAACTACGTGACAACCATTAACGGTGGTCATGGCGCGGTACGTGAAGTCTGTGACCTTATTTTACAAGCAAGAAATGAACTCGACGTGCATAAAGGTTTAAGCATATGAGTTTTACTCGTATTATCTATTTAATACTCATATTTATTGCCTCTTGGTCGACCTATTACTTGTACGACAAAGAGCAAACATCAACGATACAAGTGGCTCCAAATTTGGAGCTGCCCGCGTTTAGTGGCAAAAGCCTGAACAACATTAGCTACGACGAAAGCGGTATTCGCAGCTATCAGGTTGAATCGACGTATTTAGAACACTACTCAGTAGTTGGCGATACGCACTTTCAAAACCCAGTTCTTTCGGTATTCCGTGAAGGGCACACGATTGAATGGCAAGTCACCGCTGATCGCGCGATTATGGATGAGAATCAAGTTGTCACGTTTTATGACAACGTCGTGGCAAAGAACCTGTTGCCAGAAGCCAGCTTCGATACAATGACCACAGATAAAATGGTTGTTGAGCTGCCTAGCCGAGATTTTTATTCAGAGACTCCGGTCCATATGATCGGTACATTTTTTGAAACTGAGGGACAAGCAATGAAAGGTAACTTCGGTACCAACAATGCAACCCTCTTTAATTCTGTTCAAGGTAGATATGAAACTCTTACACCTTAGTTTATTCGCTTTGACCCTTGCGGCACCTAATGTCTATGCTCTGTCTTCGGATAGTGAGCAACCTGTCTACATTGACTCAGACAGCCAGCAATTGGATATGAAAAGTAACCAAGTGACTTTCCTTGGTGATGTGAACCTTAAACAAGGCAGCATCAATATCAATGCCGATAAGGTTATTGTTACTCGTAACGCCGTAAACGGTGAGATTGAAGAAATTCAAGGCTTCGGTAAGCCAGCAACCTTCTCTCAGCTTACTGACGACGGTAAGACACTCTACGGTGAAGCTGACGACCTGCACTACCAGCTTGTTGCCGACCGACTGATCATGACTAAGAATGCGATGTTATCTCAAGATGGCAGCATCATTCGCGGTTCTAAGATCACTTACCAGATCGGTTCTCAGAAATTAGTCGCTGACAGTGGTGAAAACAAACGAGTGTCAACGGTTTTACAACCAACGGAAGTGAATAAGTAACGATGGCTGTTCTTAAAGCAAAAAACCTAGCGAAAACCTACAGTAAACGTAAGGTTGTTACCGATGTAAGCTTACAGGTAGAGTCAGGCCAGATCGTCGGTCTGCTTGGGCCTAACGGTGCAGGTAAAACCACATCTTTCTATATGATTGTTGGTTTGGTGGCGCGTGATGAAGGTACCATCAGCATTGATGACCGAGACATCAGTATCTTACCAATGCACAGCCGCTCTCGTCTTGGTATCGGTTACCTGCCTCAAGAAGCATCGATTTTCCGTAAGTTGTCCGTAGAGAACAACATCATGGCGGTTTTACAAACCCGTGATGAAATGACCAACGAACAACGCCAAGATAAGCTGGAAGACCTGCTAGAAGAGTTCCACATCCAACATATCCGCACCAGCAATGGTATGGCTCTGTCGGGTGGTGAGCGTCGTCGTGTAGAGATTGCTCGTGCACTAGCAGCAAACCCGCAGTTCATTCTATTGGATGAACCATTCGCCGGTGTTGACCCGATCTCAGTAATCGATATCAAAAAAATCATTGTTCACCTGCGTGATCGCGGCTTGGGCGTTTTGATTACCGACCACAACGTTCGTGAAACATTAGACGTGTGTGAAAAAGCTTACATCGTAAGCCAAGGACACCTGATCGCTGAGGGTACTCCTGAAGATGTTCTCAATAACGAACAAGTTAAACAAGTTTATCTAGGCGAACAATTCCGTCTATGATTATATAGAGAGTATCGAGAGTTCTAAGAATAATAACTAGGTAAGTCACACTGAATGAAACCCTCATTACAACTTAAGCTAGGCCAACAGTTAGCAATGACTCCTCAATTGCAGCAAGCGATTCGTTTGTTGCAATTGTCTACTTTAGATTTGCAGCAAGAGATTCAAGAAGCACTTGAATCTAACCCACTACTCGATGTCGAAGAAGGCAATGAAGATACGCCAACATCGGAAGAAAAACCTAGCAGTGACGAAAAAGAAACTGTTGAAGCCACAGAGCAAGACTTACCTGATAGCTCAGACTTAATCGAAAAATCAGAGATTGGCAACGAACTAGAAATCGACACAACTTGGGAAGACGTCTACAGCGCGAACACCGGTAACACGGGTATTGCGATTGATGACGACATGCCGGTTTATCAAGGCGAAACCACTCAAAGCCTGCACGATTACCTACTTTGGCAACTCGACTTAACGCCATTCACTGACACCGACCGAAGCATCGCTTTTGCATTAATCGATGCCATCGACGACTACGGCTACCTCACTGTAACTTGTGAAGACATCCTTGAAAACTTCGACAATGAAGAGATCGAGCTTGATGAAATTGAAGCGGTACGTAAACGAATTCAGCAGTTTGATCCGCTAGGTGTCGGTTCAGTCAACCTGCAAGATTGCTTGTTACTGCAACTGGCAACCTTTCCCCAAGATACGCCTTGGCTTAACGAAGCTAAGTTAGTACTTACTAGCCATATCGACCAACTCGGCAATCGCGATTACAAACTGGTTATCAAAGAGACCAAGTTGAAAGAAGCAGAACTACGTGAAGTTTTGCAACTGATTCAACAGCTGGACCCTCGTCCTGGCAGTAAGATTACTCCGGATGAAACTGAGTATGTGGTTCCAGATGTATCTGTCTTCAAAGACCTTGGCAAATGGTTAGTGACCATTAACCCTGATAGCGTGCCTAAGTTGAAAGTGAATCAGCAGTACGCTGATCTGGGCAGTAAAGGCAACAGCGCCGACAATCAATACATCCGCTCAAATTTGCAAGAAGCAAAGTGGTTAATTAAAAGCCTAGAGAGCCGAAATGAGACGCTACTCAAAGTTGCGCGATGCATTGTTGAACATCAGCGTGATTTCTTCGAACATGGCGAAGAAGCGATGAAGCCAATGGTTCTTAATGATGTTGCGTTAGCTGTTGATATGCATGAATCCACGATCTCTCGTGTGACGACTCAAAAATTCATGCATACGCCACGTGGCATCTTCGAGCTCAAATACTTTTTCTCAAGCCATGTCAGCACTGACAATGGCGGTGAATGTTCATCTACAGCAATTCGCGCACTCATCAAGAAGCTTGTCGCAGCGGAAAATACCGCGAAGCCTCTAAGTGATAGTAAGATTGCTGCTTTACTGGCTGACCAAGGAATTCAGGTAGCTAGACGTACCATAGCGAAATACCGTGAGTCTCTGGGCATTGCCCCATCGAGTCAGCGTAAACGCCTGCTATAAGCTCATTTAGTCGCTAGTTACTTAGCAACTATGATCAGGCAACCAACTGAAAAGGAAAGTCTATGCAAATCAATATTCAAGGCCATCACGTTGATCTTACCGATTCAATGCAAGACTATGTTCACACCAAATTCGACAAACTTGAGCGCTTCTTTGATCATATCAATAGCGTTCAGGTTGTTTTAAAAGTTGAGAAAATCAATCAAATCGCAGAAGCTACCCTGCATATAAATCAGGGGGAAATCCATGCGACAGCAACAGATGAAAGCATGTATGCCGCGATTGATTCATTGGTTGATAAACTCGTCCGCCAACTCAACAAGCACAAAGAAAAGCTAAGTAGTCACTAACATGCAATTAAGCGAAGTACTTTCATTGGACTGCACCAAAAGTGCAGTCCAATGCACAAGCAAAAAAAGAGCCCTTGAGCTCATCAGCCAGATAGCAGCTGAGAGCTGCGGTCAAGATTCAACAGAGCTATTTGAGTGTATGTTGAGCCGTGAGAAGATGGGCAGTACCGGTATTGGTAATGGTATCGCGATTCCCCATGCTCGTATGAATGTCAGTGATAAAGCGATAGCTGTATTACTGCAATGCCAAGATCCTATCGAATTTGATGCGATTGATAATCGTCCTGTCGACCTACTATTTGCCCTGCTTGTTCCTAGCGAACAATGCAAAGAGCATCTAAAAACCCTTTCTTGTATGGCAGAACGACTAAACGACAAGCAGACTCTTAAACAGCTGCGTAATGCTCAGAGCGATCAAGAGCTTTACGACATCATGATTCAAGTGCCAACTTGCGAGCAATAACATGCGATTAATCGTGGTTAGTGGCCAATCAGGGGCCGGTAAAAGTGTTGCGTTACGAGTCCTAGAAGACTTGGGGTATTACTGTGTCGATAATCTACCAGTAAACCTGCTCAACAACTTTGTCGAATCGGTACGCGAAAGCAACCAAAACGTTGCGGTAAGTATTGATATACGTAACCTACCGAAAGAGCCTCAGTTAGTCACCGACACGCTCGAGCAACTCGAGTCAGCTACAAACATCGATGTTGATGTATTGTTCCTCGATGCCAGCAAGCAGACACTCCTTAAGCGCTACAGCGAAACCCGCAGAATCCACCCTTTATCAATTGGCCAAGAAAAGCTATCTCTTGAGCAAGCGATTGATTTAGAGAAGACACTTCTGACACCTCTCGCAGAGCACGCCAGCATTGTGATCGACAGCAGTGACTGCAACCTCTACGAATTGAGTGAAAAGGTTCGATTTAAAGTTGAAGGCAAAGAGAAGCAAGAGCTGATCATCGTCTTTCAATCTTTCGGTTTTAAGTATGGCTTGCCAAGTGATGCCGACTACGTGTTTGATGTTCGCTTTTTGCCGAACCCTCACTGGGAACCTGCACTACGACCACTAACCGGGCTAGATGCACCAATTCACTCCTTTCTAGAAGAACACTCAGAAGTTCTGGAACTCAAGCAACAGATCCAAGGCTTTGTTGAACAGTGGTTACCAATGTTAGAGAAGAACAATCGCAGTTACCTAACGGTCGCGATTGGCTGTACTGGCGGCAAACACCGCTCGGTTTATCTAACCCAGAAAATTGGTGAGTACTTTGAGCAACTTGGCCATCAAGTTCAAATCAGACACGCCTCCCTAGAGAAGCACCAACAGGGCTAACCATGGAATTAACTCGAACTGTACTGATCCAAAATCGCTTGGGTCTTCACGCTAGAGCAGCCGTAAAGTTGGTTGAGCTTGCACAAAGCTTTGATGCAACCATCACTATCCATAGCGAAGAAGATAAAACAGCAACAGCAGACAGCGTAATGGGGTTACTTATGCTGGAATCAGCCCAAGGGCAACATATTACGATTCAAGCTGCAGGTACCGATTCACAGCAAGCACTGGATGCCGTCTGTCATCTCATTGAAGACAAGTTTGATGAGGGTGAGTAGCGAAAACGCTTCACTCACAACGCCTAAGACTCAAACAACGAACCAACCAATATTAAATCTTAGTTCTATCTAAGTTTATGATTTAAATAAGCCCCAGAATTAAGTTACTATTCCAACCATTGTTAGAATAATGAGATAGGAGGAAAATATGGCAGAGCAATTAGAATTCGACCAAGCTCACCAAACCCTCCAAGAAGTCAGCGAAGCCCTAGAAAACGGCCGATTTGTTCACGTACGCCGACAACTTCAGGACATGGAGCCTGAAGATATTGCACACCTTTTAGAAGCCTCCCCTCGCAAAAGTCGTGACGTACTCTGGCAACTCACCGATCCTGAAGACTACGGTGAAATTCTTGATGAACTAAACGAAGACGTCAAAGATGCTCTTGTGTCGAAAATGGCACCTGAGACCTTGGCAGAAGCAACCGAAGGTATGGAAACCGATGACGTCGCGTACGTACTTCGAAGCCTACCCGACGATGTTTCTCGCGAAGTCCTTTCTCAAATGGACTCCGTCGATCGTGCATTAGTTGAAACTGCCCTGTCGTACCCTGAAGATTCAGCGGGTGCGATCATGAACACCGACGTAATCACGATTCGTGGTGATGTCGATGTTGACGTTGTATTGCGCTACATGCGTATGCGTGGCGAACTGCCGGATGCAACTGATGCTCTGTATGTTATTGATGAAGAAGAACGTCTTATCGGTAACCTATCACTTACCACGCTAGTAACGACTCAACCTGATGTCCCTGTTTCAGAAGTGATGGATGATGCCGACGAAGCGATCGCGGTAGAAACCAGTGCGTCAGATATCGCGAGCCTGTTTGAACGTCGTAACTGGGTTTCTGCGCCTGTCATCGATAGTAACCAGCACCTTGTTGGTCGTATCACCATCGATGACGTGGTTGATGTTATCCGTGAAGATGCCGAACACTCAATGATGAGTATGGCGGGTATGGACGATGACGAAGATACCTTCGCACCGGTCGTAAAATCTGCTCGTCGTCGTAGTGTCTGGCTTGGTGCTAACGTACTCGCAGCACTGGCGGCAGCATCTGTATCAAACATGTTTGAAGCAACGCTCGATCAAATGGCAGCGATTGCGGTTCTGATGACTATCGTGCCTTCGATGGGGGGTGTTGCGGGTAACCAAACCGTTGCTCTGGTGATTCGTGGTTTGGCACTCGGTCATATCGGTGACAGTAACAAACGCGAACTGCTACTCAAAGAGGCAGCCATCGGCTTCCTAAACGGCGTTCTATGGGCCGTTATCATTGGTGGTATCGTTGTAGCTTGGAAAGGTAACTGGATACTGGGAGGCATCATCTCAGCGGCGATGATGACCAACTTGATTGTCGCAGGTATTGCTGGTGTAACTATCCCAGTGATGTTGAAGAAGATGAATATCGATCCAGCCCTTGCTGGCGGTATGGCACTGACCACAGTAACCGATGTTATTGGCCTATCGGTGTTCCTAGGCTTAGCGACCATACTGATCTAGTTAGCATAAGCAGTTAGCCAATTTTTGGCGAAATACAGAAAACAAAAAGGGAGCCACGGCTCCCTTTTTTAATTCATCAGATTCGCTTTAATTGAATTACTCACCCGCGACTTTCATCGACTCAAGCAGGATAGAACCCGTTTGAATTTGCGAACGTGTTTCTACGTCGTTACCCACAGCAACAATCTGAGTAAACATGTCTTTTAGGTTACCTGCGATTGTTACTTCTGATACTGGGTATTGGATCTCTCCGTTTTCAACCCAGAAACCTGCAGCGCCACGTGAATAATCACCCGTTACGGTGTTTACGCCTTGGCCCATCACTTCAGTGACTAGGAAGCCAGTACCCAACTCTTTTAGCATCTGCTCAAAGTTTTGACCGGTCGATTTAACGAACCAGTTATGAATACCACCAGCATGACCGGTTGGCGTCATATCCATCTTACGTGCGGCATAGCTCGTTAGTAGGTAAGTTGCTAGCACACCGTCAGTGATGATTTCACGATCTTGAGTGAACACACCTTCGCTATCGAATGGGCTTGAAGCCAAACCACGCAAGATATGTGGTCGCTCAGAAATGTTAAACCAGTCAGGTAGGATTTTCTGACCGAGATGATCCAATAGGAATGACGACTTGCGGTAAAGGTTACCGCCACTGATCGCCATAACAAGGTGACCAATCAAGCCAGTTGCCACATCATTAGCGAACATAATTGGGTACTGGCCTGTTGGTAGCTTTTTCGCATCCAAACGGCTAATGGTCTTTTCTGCAGCTTCTTGACCTACACGCTCAGGCGTCCACAGCTCGTCACGGTGACGTGCAACGGTGTAGCTGTAGTCACGTTCCATTTCACCATTAGCGCCTTGTCCAATCACGCAGCAGCTCGTGCTATGACGGCTTGAAGCGTAGCTGGCTAGTAAGCCATGACTGTTACCGTAAACCTTAACGCCATAGTGGCTATCGTAGCTTGCGCCATCACTCTGTTTGATCTTGTCGCTATAAGCTAACGCTTGCTTCTCAGCAGCAATCGCAATCTCAGCGGCATAGTCAGGGTTTGGTTCATCAGGGTGAAAAAGATCCAAGTCTGGAATTTCTTTTACCATGTATTCTTTTGCTGCAGGACCTGCAAATGGGTCTTCAGACGTGTACTGAGCGATATCAAGCGCAGCCGCGACTGTTTGAGCAATAGCCTTTTCACTCAGATCAGATGTAGATGCGCTGCCTTTTTTCTGGCCGCGATAAACAGTAATACCTAGCGCACCATCACTATTAAATTCAACGTTTTCCACTTCACACATACGTGTTGAAACACTTAAACCCGTTGACTTAGTAATAGCGACCTCAGCTGCGTCTGCACTCACTGATGCCATATCCAACGCTTTAGCTACTGCGGCTTCTAGCTCAACTCTTTGCTGGGCGACTTGCTGTTTTACATCCATATCTATTCTAATTTTTTAGGTCAATATTACGTAGGATAACAAGAATTTCGCTTTCTCCCCAAGATTCTTGCTAAAATAGGCAATATATTCGTTTGAGATAGTGACATAGGCAGAAAAGATGGCTCGCAAAAACCAAAAAGCCCCATGGGAACCAGAAGAAGAAATCATCTGGGTAAGTAAGACAGAAATGAAAACCGACATGGATGCCCTGCAAAAGCTGGGAGAAGAGCTTGTTGGTCTAAAGCCTTCTGTATTAGACAAATTTCCGCTGTCTGAAGATTTGGCACAAGCGATTAAAGATGCACAACGCTTTAAAAATGAAGCGAAGCGTCGTCAACTTCAATACATTGGTAAAGTAATGCGCAATGTCGATCCTGAGCCAATTCAAGCGGCTTTGGATAAAGTACGTAACAAACACTCACAAGCAACAGCTGAGCTACACAAGCTTGAGCAACTGCGTGATCGTGTTGTTGCTGAAGGTGATGCGGCTATTTCAGAAGTAATGGAAATGTACCCTGAAGCAGACCGTCAGCGTCTTCGTCAGCTAGCTCGCCAAGCTAACAAAGAGAAATCAGCGAACAAGCCAGCAAAGGCTTCTCGTGAAATCTTCCAAATCTTAAAAGAGCTAAAGCTAGAAGACTAATCGTTATCTCGCTTTACTCATAGGGTGAATAAAAGACCTAGCACATGCTAGGTCTTTTTGTTTTTGACGTACTCGATATCAAGAAGCACTCAATATCAATAAATACTCACAGGAGTGATGAGTCGTCACTCACCCGCTTTAACAAATGAGCTTAATTCTGTCTGTGGATGATCCGCCGTCAGTGCCTCTATCGAGTCTTCAACCAACACCTTACCTAGCGCCACAAACACAAACTTATTCGCGATACTGCGTGCGTCACCTAAATGGTGAGTCACCATCAAGACCGTAATATTTCGCTCTGCCGCTAATCGCTTCACTAAGCTAAGCATCTCTTCACGCAGCAAAGGATCAAGCGCAGAGAAAGGTTCATCAAGCAGCCAAATATCATGAGGTTGGACAAAACAACGCGCTAACGCAACACGCTGGCGTTGACCGCCGGATAAGTGCTCAGGCAACCTATCCAAATACTCAGCGACGCCAACTTGCGCTGCGGCTTGCTCCACAGCTTGCTTTTGGGTTGCAGTAAGCTTTAAACCTGGATGCAGACCTAAACCAATATTTTCTCGCACCGTAAGGTGAGCAAACAGGTTGTGCTCTTGAAACAACATCGCCAACGGACGCTGATGTGCTTCTTTACCAATAAGCGACTGCCCAGCCACTGATATCTCACCCGATGTAGGCTCGATGAAACCAGCAACTAGCGCCAACAGTGTAGACTTACCCGCACCACTCGGCCCCATAAGCGCAACAATATCGCCCTGCTCAGCTTGAAAATCAAAGCTAAACAACTCTCTGTGATAGTGGTAATCCACATCTTTCATCACTAACATCATCGGTTCCTTAATTCTTTAGCATCGAGCTTAGATCTTCGAGTAAATAAGAATTCTATTAAGCTAAAACTGCCGACACTCAGTAACAGTAAGCTCACAGAAACTACCGCCGCCGCTTCCATTTGATAGCTGCCTAACAATTGGAATAGATACAAAGGCAGAGTTCTAAAATCTTGGCTACCAAACAAAGCAATCGCGCTTAAGTCACCCATCGCCAACATAAAGCTAATCGAGAAGGCTTGCGCCATCGGCTTACGCAATGCTCGCCACTCCACTAACCTAAAACGCGTGAAACCTGTCATACCCAAGCTTGCACACACATACTGGTACTGCTGAGACAAATGCAGCATAGGTTGAGCTAGGGTTTTAATTACGTAAGGCAGCGCCATTAAGCTGTTGACGGCAATCACGATAAAGAAAGCTAAACTGAATACATCGGTGAATGAACGCAGTAATAAGAAGATACCCGTACTGATCACCAGCCCCGGAGTCACCAAGATAATAGTGCCAATCAGCTCGATTTTATCGGCTCGAAAATTCTTGTTCTGTAAACGCCATGCTCGGCTAGTCAGTAGTATGGCGATACCAATACCAACTGCGATAACACTTGCTAATGACGCGACTTTAACCGAGGTCATTAACGCCGCCCAAAACGGCTCGCTGCTGAGTACGGTTAATGCCTGCGAGTTAATTCCACTGACGATAACCATAGCTAATGGCGGCAATACCAGCATTGAGACTATGATGATCCAAAAGCTATCCCAAGCTTTTGACCACCAGCTGTCCTTAACCAAATATTTCTCTTCAGACAACTGACTGGCCGTCACTGAAATAGGTTTCGATAGCCGTTGAATGCTCACTGCTAGCACACCACACAGCAGCATTTGCCAAATCGCGAGCAAGGCACCAGCTTGAAGGTCAAAGTCAAATTTAATCGCCTGATAAATAGCGAGCTCGATAGTAGTTGATTTGGGTCCACCGCCTAACGCCATCACGGTAGCAAAGCTGGTAAAACACAACATGAAGACTAAGCCACACACATGTGGCAATTGCTGTCTTAAGCGAGGCCATTCAACCCATCTGAATTTGTTCCAATGACTCATACCCAAGTGAGCACAAAGCTTGTGTTGCTCGGCAGGCACGGTATCTAACGCTTGCAGAAGTAAGCGACTGGCATAAGGCAAGTTGAAGAAAACGTGCGCCAGCAAAATACCATTCAATCCGTATATGGAAAATGGCAATTCAATATCGAAGTTCGCCAAAAACTTAGCTAACCAACCACTATTGCCATAGATCGCAAGTAAGCCAAATACACCCACTAACACTGGCAGGACTAAGGTCGACGCGAACAGCCTTAACAACAAAGCGCGTCCAAAAAATTGTCTACGACACAGCGCATGAGCAATAGGTATAGCAAAGCCAACACTCAGCACCGTTGAGAGTGTCGCCTGATAAAAACTGAATTTCGTTACATGCCAATAGTAGGGATCGGACCATACTTGGCTGATATCAAGAGAAGGGGCATTGCTAAGCAATGCCCCAACTGCTGAAACCACGAAGGCGGTAATGAGTATCGCAACCCAGATACCTACCTTAGGTGTTTTCTTTATCATAGATTGATTTTTTACCGTAAATGGTTCGCTCAGTTAACATCGAACAAACCTTTAAATACAGAAAGTTAGAAAGCTAATTTTTTAAAAGAAAATTAAAAAGTAAGTGCACTCTGCCATTCACGAATCCATGGCTTACGCTTAGCTGCAATTTCTTCGGGTGTAAAGCTTAGCGCTTTCTGAGGAACCGTAAGTTGCTCGAACCCTTTTGGAAGCTCAATATCGGTCACTGGGTACATCCAGTTACCTGTTGGCATCGCCGATTGGAATTCATCACTTAGGATAAACGCCATAAACTCATCAGCAAGTTTCTCGTTCTTACTGCCTTTAACTTTAGCGGCCACTTCCACTTGAGTGTAATGCCCTTCTTCGAAGCTTGCTGCTGCATACTTAGAATCGCTTTCAGCAATAATGTGGTAAGCAGGAGACGTTGTGTAAGACAACACTAAATCCGACTCGCCTTCTAGGAACATAGAGTAAGCTTCAGACCAGCCTTTGGTTACAGTCACTGTTTTCTGAGCAAGCTTCTTCCATGCTGCTGTCGCTTCATCACCGTATACTGATTTCATCCAAAGCATCATGCCTTGGCCTGGTGTTGATGTACGTGGATCTTGGTAGATGACCTTAAGATCATCACGCTGCTCAACCAGTTCTTTCAAGCTCTTCGGCGGGTTTTCCAGTTTCTCTTTATTGTAAACAAAAGCAAAGTAGCCAAAGTCATAGGGTACAAAAGTGCTGTCGTTCCAACCATTAGGAAGCGTTACCGATGACGTATCAACATTATGCTCAGCCAATAAGCCCGTCGCTTTCGCTTCAGCCATTAGGTTGTTGTCTAGGCCTAATACGATGTCAGCTTTGCTGTTGCCGCCTTCGAGACGCAAGCGGTTAAGAATAGACACGCCATCTTCAAGCGCGACAAAGTTCACATCACAACCACACTTCTCTTCGAATGCTTTTTCAACGGCAGGACGAGGGCCCCAATCCGCAGCAAAAGAGTCATAGGTGTATACAGTCAAAGTGTTGTCTGCAGCAAAGGCAGAAAAAGAAATAGCTGTAGTAACAGCAAGGGTAGTTAATGTGAATTTCACTGGACGCTCTCCATGGTCTGAGCGGCACAGGTTTGAGGGAGGAGAACGGTAGAGGTTGTTCCTAACTCAATTCCTACGCCAGCATTATCTGGTTCAGGTTTACGGGTCCCAAGCACCTGCTTGATCTCAGCTCGCATTCATTATTTGAATGGTTCGCTCCCCGATGAGTGTTCAGAATTGTAATTTGATTTTTAACAATAAGCTATCAAGTTTGGATCAATTACGTTGATCGTAACCCCAACGTGGCACTAAACCTTGTTCGATACCAAGGTGATCTAGAATACGCGCCACCATAAAGTCGACCAGTTCTTCAATTGACTTAGGTTGATGATAAAAACCCGGGGCTGCAGGCATGATCGTCACGCCCATGGTCGAAAGCTTATGCATGTTCTCTAGATGAAGCGTCGAAAATGGCGTCTCACGAACCACCAACAACAGCTGTCCTCGCTCTTTCATGACTACGTCTGCTGCTCGCTCAATCAGGTTATCCGACAATCCATGTGCAATCGAAGCCAAGCTTCCCGCGGAACATGGGCAAACGACCATCTGCTTCGGTGCAGCTGAACCAGAGGCAACCGGCGAGAACCAATCATCTTTGCCACACACCACCAGCTTTTCAGGGTCGCAGCCAAGATGTTTAACCAAAGCTTGTTTCGCCGCATCTGGCCCAGCAGGTAACTTAAGTTCATGCTCGGTCGCCAATACCACTCGCGCTGCCGATGAAATCAGCAAGTAGACCTGATAGTCGGCTGCCAAAAGGCATTCAAGTAAACGCAGGCCATAAGGCGCACCAGATGCGCCAGTGAAAGCAAGGGTTATCGCTTTATCGTGTTTTGTCATGTTCTCAATTACTTCAAATTATAAGGTCGTGGATGCCGTTAGCCTTTGAGTGCCAATCCATCCAACAGTTTTTGATGAATGCCACCAAAGCCACCATTACTCATTACCAAAATTTGGTCGCCAGCTTGTGCCTCTGAGACAATTTTAGCAACGAATGCATCCATGTCATCACTCACGTGTGCCGGTTGGTGACAAGCGTCTGCAACATCTTGAACTGACCAATCAATGTTATCCGGTTGGAATAAGTAGGTAGAATCCGCCTGCTTCAACGAATCAGCCAGTATTTCTTTGTGCACACCACGTTTCATGGTGGCAGAACGAGGCTCTAAAACGGCAATGATTTTCTTAGTGTCGACCTTATTACGTAATCCCCCGAGCGTAAGTTCAATCGCCGTTGGATGATGAGCAAAATCGTCATAAACAGACACACCTGCCACCTCGCCTTTAAACTCCAAACGGCGCTTAGTATTAATAAAGGTAGCTAGTGATTCACAAGCAAGGTCAGGTGTCACGCCCACATGACGTGCAGCTGCAATCGCCATCAAAGCATTATTTACGTTGTGGTCGCCCACTAAATCCCAATTTACGGTTCCAACACATTCATTTTGGAAGTAAACCTCAAATTGAGAGCCATCTTTGACCAGTTTCTTGGCATCCCAGTCGCCTTGCTCGCCACTCGATTCAGTTTCACTCCAGCAACCGCGAGCTAGAACATCTTCAATAGCGCTGTCTTGCTTAGGTGAGAAAATGCGACCATTGCTTGGCACAGTACGCACCAAATGATGAAATTGTCGCTTAATCGCTTCAAGATCGTCAAAGATGTCCGCATGATCAAACTCTAGGTTATTCATCACTAAGGTTCTTGGGTGGTAATGAACGAACTTAGATCGTTTATCGAAAAAAGCACTGTCGTATTCGTCGGCTTCTACCACGAAGAACATGCTTTCACCAAGGCGAGCAGAGATACCAAAGTTACCCAACACTCCGCCAACTAAGAAGCCCGGTGCATAGCCACAGTCTTCCAAGATCCAAGCCAACATGCTTGATGTCGTGGTCTTACCGTGCGTTCCCGATACCGCTAACACCCAACGGTCATGCAGTAAGAACTCTTGCAACCACTGAGGACCAGAGGTGTATCTAAGGTTGTTATCCAACACATACTCAACACACGGATTACCGCGGCTCATTGCGTTACCGATAACCACGAGATCTGGCCTTGGTTCTAATTGGCTAGGGTCGAACCCTTCAATAATTTCAATCCCTTGTGATTCCAACAAGGTGCTCATTGGTGGGTAAACATTCGCGTCACTACCCGTAACCTTGTGACCTAATTGACGAGCCAATACCGCAGCACCACCCATGAAGGTGCCACAAATTCCTAAGATATGAATATGCATAAATTGCTTCCAAACGCTTGGCTAAATAAACAGTGCCTAATTAAAACGGCTTGCACTCATTATCATTAAATGGCGATTAAAAGCGAGCGGCAATGCAAAACAAATTGAGTCGACATAGTAAGTGAGATCTGTGTCGCTTAGTTCATTACCATTAAAAAGATCTAACCTTTAGAATTTAGGTAAGCGTCTAGATGAATAAAGCCCACTCAAGAGGCCGAATCTACAGTGCTCAAATCCCCCCTAATATTGAGAGAAGTTTAAGGAAATAACATGTCTGAGATGCGCACCCTTGGTGAGTTCATTGTTGAGAAACAGAGTGACTTCCCCCATGCAAGCGGTGATCTATCATCCCTTTTGTCGTCTATTCGACTTGCTGCAAAAATTGTTAACCGTGAGATCAACAAGGCTGGCCTAGTCGACATCACTGGCGCTGTTGGTACAGACAACGTGCAAGGTGAAGAGCAGCAAAAGCTAGACCTTTACGCGAACGACAAATTTAAAGCGGCTCTAGAAGCCCGTGACCAAGTTTGTGGTGTTGCAAGTGAAGAAGAAGACGAAGCTGTCGCCTTCAATAAAGAGCTCAACAAAAACGCAAAATACGTTGTACTGATGGATCCACTAGATGGCTCATCAAACATCGATGTAAATGTATCGGTTGGTACAATTTTCTCTATCTACCGTCGAGTATCACCGATCGGTACACCACCAACACAAGAAGATTTCTTACAGCCCGGACACAAGCAAGTAGCCGCGGGTTACGTGATTTACGGTTCTTCAACCATGCTTGTATACACAACTGGTGCTGGCGTAAATGGTTTCACCTACGATCCATCTCTGGGTACTTTCTGTCTATCTCATGAAAACATGATGATTCCAGACGAAGGCAAGATCTACTCGATCAACGAAGGTAACTACATCCGCTTCCCAACCGGTGTTAAGAAGTACATCAAATACTGTCAGGAAAGCGAGCCAAGCGATAACCGCCCTTACACGTCACGTTACATTGGTTCTCTTGTGTCTGATTTCCACCGTAACTTGCTAAAAGGCGGCATCTACTTATACCCAAGTACAGAGAGCCACCCTCAAGGTAAATTGCGTTTGCTTTATGAATGCAACCCTATTGCTTTCCTTATGGAGCAAGCTGGCGGTATTGCATCAGACGGTGCACAGCGTATCATGGATATCAAACCAACTGAGCTACACCAACGTGTGCCTTTCTTCGTTGGTTCAACAAAAATGGTACGTAAAGTAGAAGAGTTTCTTGAGCTGAACCCTGAGTAACCCTCTCATTTCATTCTCAAACTAACGCTATTAAAAAGCCAGCACCTCAGTGCTGGCTTTTTGTTGTCTCGTAAGGTGATTAACTAGTTAGGAATCATTGTTCCGCTGACACCAGTTACCCGAAAGTATTTCTTTATTAGCTGTTAGATCAAGCTGATACAAATATACCCATGCTAATCCAAATATAGTCTCTATTTGCTCGCGACGATACTCAACAGGAACATCTTCTAGCCGATCGAGCGACTCTAAAATTTCGTCGTTAATGATATAGACCTCACCAGCGACACTTTTCTTTCCCAAAATCATCGCCGGATAGGCACCTAAATCAAAAAGTGCGTATTCCTTAGGTGTATCAAACTGCCCTAATAAATCGCAGCCCTGCAAATAATGGTGATTGGACTGACCTTGCCTCAAGGTTCCATAGACAAAAACAAGATGCTGCATATGCCCTCCCATACGGCTCTACTCGAACTCAAATTGATAGAGAAGATCCACAGCACTGTCTAGGCCAGAAACAGCTTCAACATAGAGATCCTGCATCAATCTATAACGAACGGTAAACTCACCTAACGAGTTAAAGATACCCACACCATACTTCACCTGTAAGCCAGGCAGGATGTAACCACTTACCGTCACTTGAGAGTCATCGCCAGAGCCTGCAGTATCCAGTTGCAAGTCCTTTACACCAAAGGCTTCACCGATTTCACCAACAACCTTACCACTCTTCGCTAAACTCAAACCGATTAAAGTCGTTGTCATCGAACCGCTCGACTCACCGTCGATATCTTGGCCACGCAAAATATAAGACAGTGCGTTCGCTTGTGGCATCGCTGGGTCAGAATAAATCTCGATGGTAGGCTCTGTCGCAGGGCCAGTCACTCGAATACCAGCGGTCACGTCATCCTGAGTATTATCAGGATTACGAATCGCGTTGATGGCTACGTATGGCTGATCCGGTGGTCCATTCATTAGGATCTTACCCTCTTCGATCAAGAGGTCTTGCCCGAATGATTGATAAGTACCATCGACGATGTTCACTTCACCTGTAATAAATGGACCTTGGTCTTTTTGAGCCACGTTGAGCTTACCGACCAAATCACCTTCAAGACCGAAGGCAGACAGTTTAAAGTCATCACCAATGGAGATATTAATGTTGGTCATCACATTGAATGGAATCGTATCTTCGTTTTCTGGCTCTAGATCTTTATTCAAAATAACCTGATCAGAAGAGACGCCAACCGCTGACGGTGGTAAATCTTCAACAACAATTCGTCCCCATGGTAATGCAATATCACCGGTGATTTTCGCCAGATCTGGTGTGACATCAATAGTCATATCAGGTACGACCTTCACCTTAACCATCGGTGGGATATCAACCATCAACTCATCAGCGAAAACTCTAACGTTCGAATGCCATGCTTTAAGATCTTGCCAATCTCCGGTTCCCTCAATATCAAGGTGACCATCAGGTGTTTCGACATTCGCATCCAGTTTTGCACTATAACCATCAAAGTCGAGGTCGATGCGGCCATCTTTCACATCAACAGGCGTAACATCGCCTTTGACTTGAATACCATCAACAGAGAATTGACCAAAGACTTGAGGGTGCATCAGAGAGCCTTTAACTTGAAGATCACTCTCAAGGTCGGCTTTCAATAAGCTGTATTCACCTAGAATTGGTTGTAAGAAATCAAGATGGAACGTGGTCAGCTTAATTGCCGCATCGACCATTTTGTCTTCGGCAAGAATATCCGGTAACGACACCGTGCCAGACAGGTCACCATTGTCGGAAACATCCAACTTAAAATCGGCATCCAGTTTGTTGTCTTTCAGTTGGGCATTCAATGCAACGCTTTCCCAACCCAGTGTGATTGGCTCACCCACTTGTTGAACAACCTGACCTTTCGGCATATCAACGCTTACCGTGACTTCAGGCTCATCTTGTTCAGACCACTTTGCATGAGCAGTCGCATTGACTAAGCCCTGTAATTGCGTCTCTTTAGGCACAAAGGCTTTAATCTGCTCGAAATCGAATTGATTGATGGCTACCTTGGCCTCACCCGATTTTCCGGCACGAACGTCTTCATCCAAACACACGCTCGAACCCGATTGTTTCCAACAGTGAGCTTGAACATCGGCAAACTGTTTATCAACATCCGCATTTATCGCGACAGGTTGCTCTAACACCCAAGGACCTTGCTGAGTGGTGATTTTGACTCTGTCTAACGATCCATACCAAATAAGAGAAGGCTTTTGAATCAACTCTCCGGAAATAGCTAAGCTTGTAGACACGATGTCGGATATCACATCAAGTGTCACTGTGTGTTTCTTCTCACCACCACTCACCGTGAGATCAATGCTTTTTACGCTCTGATCTTGATAGGTTAGGTTGTTAGCTTTTAATTCAAGATCAGCTTGAGCTTCAGGCAATGGCAGAGGAACCACAGAACCATTAAGCGACAAGGATTCTAGTGTTGCTTCGTTATTCCAATCTACCTTATCCACATTTAGAGCGAGATCGACTTCAGGCTTTTTCGTTGGACCACTGAGCTGGATGTTACCAATCACTTTACCTTTCAAATCAGGGACGCTTTTTACAAGCTCAGGGAAGTGAATCTCAACACCCATGTCCCATTTCTTATCAAGCTCACCCTGAACCTTAATCGAGTTAACACCGTGAGCTAAGCTCAAACCACTGGTTTTCAGTTTTGGTTCACCGCTCGCGCTGCGATCCGACGCTGACAACTGACCTTCGATATCCAGAGGGTATTCTCGCAAGATCCCTTCAATATCCAATTTAGGCAGTTCAATCGCCCAGCCGCCCGCTTCAGTCAACTCACCTGAGGTGACGATGTTTCCACTAATGTTGCCCTCAGCTTCTGGCCACTGCAGACCCGGTTGAATATCTTTGAGTGTCACGTCAGCTTGCCAGTTAACGAGACTCTTCCAGTTCGCTTTAACGACACCGTTAAGCTCACCGCCTAGCGTGTTGAGCTTTAGACGCTCGAGAACAATTTGTTCCGTCGTGCCTTTACCCTGTAGATCGATGGCTAATTCAGGGATTTCCTTACCATCGGCTTCACCTTTAAGAAGAACATTAAAACCATCTAGTGAGCCATCAGCTTTAAATTGCTCAATTGTCGCTTGGTAATCGCTTTTTCCGGTAAGGGGCCACTGTGCTTGTCCGCCCTCTAAAAGAAGGTCAAATGGCAGAGTCGGTTCTAAGGGTTGAATATCCCCAGACAACTTTGCCTCAATCAGCTCAGAAAATTGGGAGTCTAGGTTTAGCTTAGCCACGCTGCCTTGTGCTTTCAGAGACAACTTCTGCCCAACAAGGTCGGTTTCTTTCACCAACGCATCCAAAGAAAGTTCTAGCGGGTAACCGCCCTTGAGCTCAACCTTCGTGGTTAGATTGGCGCTTGCTTGTGGCATATCGAGTTCGAGAGTTGAAACATCAACCGTGTGTTTGCCCGCGCGAGCTTCTAGCCCAAGGTGGTTAACAACGATTGGTGTTTCTTGTTCTAAGGTGAAACGGTTGAGGTCAAAACGCTCCAACACAACCTGCAGAGGAATCCAGACTTCCGGCAATTCGATAGCCGTTTTAACGGCAGCTTTTGGCTCAACCTTTTCTGCTTGCGGTTCTTCTGTCGACTCAGCGAGTTTAACCTTAAGATCATTGAATAAGGTTGGCGATACAGTTAGCTTTTCGCCCTGCATACTCAAAGCCGTAGAGAACAAGCTCCATTCAATTTCATGCCCTAAGATATTCAACTTGATATCAGACAAAGCGATACGGTTGATTACGATTGGCAACGGTGTTTTTACCGATGTTACGGGCGGAGTAGGTTCTGTTTCTTCTGTAGAGGCCGGAGGCAGTTCAGTAAATGCGAAGTCCAATCCTTGAATCGCTAAACGATCGACACACAACTTAGGGTCGAGCAGACAGCGAGGATTAATCGCCAAGTTCAGCTTTTGAACTTTGGTGTCTATATGCAGGCTGTCATCTTTAAACTGAACATTATTAAGCGTAAAGCTCGGGAACAGAGCCCCTTTAGTGCTTTCCACTTTAAGCTGTGGCAACGCTTTTTCAGCGCCCCACAACACAGTGTTCAACCCTGGATTGGTGAACAAAACAAAACCTAGCAAGGCTATCAACAACAGCAAAATAGACGTCAATGAGATCGACGTCCACTTGATGCACTTGCCCATCACTTTGATCATAATTCTGGCCCTAAACTAAAGTGTAACTGGAACTCATCACCTTTTTCTGCATCTAGACCCCAAGCAAAATCCAAACTCACTGGACCAACAGGCGACGCCCAACGAACCCCGACGCCGGTACCATGTTTCCATTCAGGTTTATCATTGAAGGCATCACCAATGTCGTAGAATGCTGCGCCCCACCAGTTTCCAACCAAGCGGTATTGGTATTCAAACGAGCTGGTTGCAATGAATTTGGCACCCGTTAGTGCGCCACTTTCATCTCGAGGAGAGATCGACTCATAACCATAACCACGAATGCTATTGTCACCACCAGCAAAGAATCTTAGGGAGGGAGATAGCTTATCAAACTCGTCGGCAAAGTTGCCGCCAAATTGAAGTCGAGTTAAGCCTCGGTGATTGTCGCCAATGCTTCGAATCCAAGCGGTTTGACCTTGAAAACGAACAACCTTAGCTTCAGATAACAAGGTATCATCACCCGCTTCAACCATAATGGTTTGTTTATCGCCCCACATCGGCATCGAACCGCCTCGCGTTCGAGTGCGTGAGAAAGAGATACCCGGCAGCACAAATTGCGCTAAATCATCCTGCAAACCTTGCTCATAGTTTTCGACCAAGTATCGAATGAAGACCGTGCGTTGCCAACCGTTATCCAGTCGCCAATATCTTTCTAGCGCTAAGTTTGACTCCAAACTCTTGGTATCACGATTATCCAAGTTTTTCATACCGTACTTAACTTGATAGTAGTCGTTCAGCACGTCATCCAGAGGGATTTTATAGGTAGCGGTAATTGTCTGTTCAGGTTTAGAAATCGACAGGCTGCTATTGAAGCTATGGCCTTGTTCATTAACCCAAGGTTTTTTCCACTTCAGAGTGCCTTTTACGCCAAGGTCGGTGGATACACCGATACCCGTTTCGATTTGGTTACGAGCTTGCGGAGCAAGGCTAACCTTCATCGGGATCTCTCGGCCTTCGCCTAACTGGCTTAAATCTGGTTCAACAAATACCGAGGAGAACCAATCCGTATTGGACAGGTTTTGGTTGTACTCACCGACTTTGGTGATTGAGTAAGGTTCGCCATCCTCAAATGGTTTAAGTGACTGCACCTTATCTTCTTCTATCTGGCTACCAGTAACCTGAGTAGTACCAAAGTGATAGCGGATACCACTGTTATAATGAAGACGAACATAAGCGCGGTTCAATTCAGGAGCGACTTCTAGCTTACTAAGATCATAAGCACCATCGAAGTAGCCTTTCGCTAAGCCAAGGTTGCGGATCGACGATTTCAAAGAGTCATAATTACCATGATTCAGAGTCGAACCTTTAGACAAGCTACTCTTCGCTATCAAGGCTAAAAAGTCTGGGTCATCCTTGGCTTCACCAGTTAGAACGATATCTGAAGTATAAATAACAACAGGCTCTCCCGGCTCAACCGTAACGGTCATTTCGGTATCATCTTCGGAGTGAGTAAATGTGATTTTAGGGTGGTAGTAGCCTAACGCATTCAGGGCTTCTTTAATCATAGATTCCAAGCGGGATTGGAATCTTAGTGAAACCGAATACTCTTCTTCAGGGATCGCACTCAGATAAGCATCAACATTATCCTCAAGCGCTCCATCTAGCCCTTTGATTTCAAGGGAAACGTCAGCGAAAGCGAGCGTCGATGACAATAGAGTGCCAATCAGAACTGGTAAAGTTTTTCTTATCATGTTTAATTGGTGAAGAAGTTATCAATACGTTAATAAGTGAAAAGAAATAATACCGCTAAATAGGCATTGAGTCTGTAATAAATCCTGGAATAACACGGTCTAATTTAAAGACTTATTCAATATTGACCAACAGTTAATATGAACCCACGTTAAATAAAAGCCAGCGCGGTAAACGTATGCGAAAAGGAATATAACATGCTAAACAAACAACAACTGGTTTCTGCAGCAACCGCACTACCGGGAAATGCTGACCCAATTCGAATCACTGAGCGCCATTTCGTCAATCAAACCGACCTGCTCGATGCACCCACGGGCTCTCAACAAGAAGTCCTGTTTGGTATGGGGTGCTTCTGGGGAGCTGAGCGTTTGTTTTGGCAATTGGATGGCGTTATTTCAACATCCGTTGGTTACGCTGGCGGATACACAGTTAATCCCACTTATGAACAAGTATGTACTGGGCAAACCGGCCATACCGAGGTCGTTCGTGTCATATTTGATAGTGAACAAACCTCTCTAGCTCGAATACTTGAAACCTTTTGGGAGCGTCATGACCCAACTCAAGGGATGCGCCAAGGCAACGATTTAGGGACTCAGTACCGTTCTGCGATTTACACCTTCAGTGAAGAACAACAATCTATCGCTGAGCACTCTAAACGTGAATATCAACGAGCAATGACTGAATCTTTAGGCAACGAGATCACGACGGAAGTTCTGCCTGCTGGAAAATATTTTTTCGCAGAAACCTACCACCAGCAATACCTAGCTAAAAATCCGAATGGGTATTGCGGGTTGGGTGGAACAGGTGTGTGCTTCCCTCCACAATAAAGTGCCGTTCGACATACCATCGTGAACGACACGCATTAAAAAAGGGCTTCCATCAGGAAGCCCTTTTCATTGTTAATCTATTCGGTGCAAGACAAATCGATAAAGCTCAGTTACACCGGCAACGCTGCAATGGTGCCGTTAACTTCTTTAAAAATAGTGAGCTTTTGTTTGTCTGAAACTTCAGGAAGTAGCACCTTGCCTTGGTCGAAGCGAAACTCTCCAACACCTTCAATAGCAAATTGGCCTTTGAACAGGACTTTAACGAAACGCGCCACCTGACGTGGACGGTAAGTAGAAAATTTTCTTAACATAATACAACCTCAATTCCATTTGAGTACTACAGTCACATACCTGAACAGCGTCGCTGTTCAAAGCACATTTAATCGCTAATTCCTTTAGCAAACAGCAAGATAATCTATTGTTCATCTTGATATTGATGCATTATACCTTTTGGTAACAAGCCTGCAACTTCTTTCTACGTCGTACGATAAAAAAGTTAAAGAGGCATTTTTCAAATTTCATATTATACTTCCTGTGCAAACCAATAAGCGGAACAAAAATATAATGAAAAACAAAACTCTACTGGCTTTTCTAGCCGCAGCCTCTCCACTCTTCGCCAATGCTCACAACCTATCAGTAGGCGCTACCCTGCCTGCCGTCGATGTGAGTAACTATGGTGAGATTGTTCTAAACGACGGAAATACTGGATATCAAGCTTGGGCAACCAATGATCTTCTAGGTAAAGTTCGCGTCGTTCAAGCTATCGCTGGCCGCAGCAGCTCTAAAGAGCTCAACGCACCACTGATGGCAGCCATTACCGCATCGAAATTCTCAGAAGACAGCTACCAAACCACCACTATCATCAACCAAGATGATGCGATTTGGGGTACTGGGTCTTTTGTTAAGTCCTCTGCCGAAAGCAGCAAAGAAGAATTTCCATGGTCTTCTATGGTCCTAGATGAAGACGGCGCCGTTGCGTCAACATGGGCTCTAAAAGAAGAAAGCTCAGCGATTATCGTTCAAGACAATCAAGGTAAAATCTTGTTTGTAAAAGAAGGTGCATTAAACGAATCAGAAGTCACTCAAGTCATTGAGTTGATTAAAGCGAGCCTTTAATAAGATATTCGCGTCTTTTTCGAGACCTAACCAAAGGATATTGTTATATTATAACAGTATCCTTTTTTTAATTCTGTGGTTAATCATCCTGATGTGGCAAAACACACCCAACAATGTGAAACGCAAAACAGGCTTCTTGCTTGGGCTTATGCTCATGTTAAGCGTGTTAGCCGCAACACACATTGTGGATATCGCACCAGAGCACCACACCTCACACCATTGTGAGCTGTTTTCGCTTAATCAGTTCATCACAGCGCACTCACTACCACAGATTCCAGAGTTCCATTCGGAATTTACTGTCGCTATCACAGAGTCAGTAACTTCACTACAGCGGCTATATTTCGCTTATTTGGCACGCTCACCTCCTGTAAATATCGCTTAATTACCACTACTTTTTAATTAACCTTTATTCAGGAAAAAACATGAAACCTACTTTTTTAGCCGTTGTTATCGGCATGACTGTCTCTACAAATGTTCTAGCTAACGAAGAATTCCGCTCTCATGATGCACACGTACATGGCCAAGTTGAAGTAAACATCGCGCAAGATGGGCAAGAATTGCTTGTTGAAGTAACAGCTCCAGGCGCAGATGTGGTTGGGTTTGAACATGCTCCAAAAACTGCAGAACAGAAGAAAGTGTTTGAACAGGCTATCGCACAATTAAACAAGCCAGAAGAGCTGTTTAGTTTTAACAATGCGAGTTGTACTCTGAAGTTCAAGTCAGTAGCAAACACCTTAGAAGGCGGTCATGACGACCATGAAGGCCATGACCATGCGGAACACGGTCATGGCGACCACAAAGACCATGATCACGCTGAACACGATCATGACGACCACAAAGACCATGGCCACGCTGAACACGATCATGATGACCACAAAGACCATGACCACGCTGAGCACGATCATGATGACCACGAAGGTCACGACCACCACGATCATGAAGGCCACGATCACTCAGAAGGTGGACACGGTGAGTTCACTGTTGAGTACCACTATGAATGTTCAGATGTTGCTAAGCTAGACACAGTTGGCACTCAGTGGTTCTCTAAGTTCAGCAACACTGAAAAAATGACGGTGAACCTACTAACAGACACAGCTCAAGTACAAGAAGTGCTTAACGCAGAGCGTATTAGTTTCCGATTCTAATCACTCCTAGATCGGATTAAACGTAAAATAAACAGCCAGGTAAGTCATCGCTTACTTGGCTGTTCAAATCGGTGTGTTCCTGTGAATTTATGTTTCAAATTACTGTCCAGTAGATACACCGCTTTAATTATTGGAGCTAGCATGTCTTCTGACAGTTCATCACTTGTGGTCAAACTCGAAAATATCAGCTTTCGTTGGAAGCCTGAATTACCACCAACGCTAGAGATCCCCTCTCTGTACATCCAAGCCCAAGAGCACCTTTTTATCAAAGGGCCAAGTGGTTGTGGAAAATCAACTTTGTTAGGGCTACTGACCGGAATCAACCAAGCTGAGCAAGGAGAAGTCTCTATCCTTGATCAAGACCTCACTCAGCTTACACCTCGTCAAAGAGATAAATTCAGAGCCGATCATATTGGTTATATTTTCCAACAATTTAACCTGCTTCCTTATCTATCAGTTATCGAGAACGTGACGCTTCCTTGCCAGTTTTCACAGATACGTAAACAGCAAGTCGCTGAAAGCCAGAAAAGCTTACAAGAGACGGCTCGAGAGTTGTTACTCAGATTAAAACTACCTCAAGCTTTAATGGACAAGCCCGTTACCGAGTTAAGCATCGGTCAACAACAACGTGTTGCTGCCGCTCGTGCTTTGATCGGCCAACCCAAAATCATTATTGCCGACGAGCCAACCTCGGCTTTGGATCATGACAACCGAGAAGCTTTTATCGAACTGTTGTTAGAACAAGCCAACCAGGCCGGTTCTACTCTTATCTTTGTTAGCCATGATCCAACACTAGAAAAATTATTTACTCGAACCATAGATTTAAAAACCGTTAACCAAGCTAAGGTTGTCGTATGAAAGTAATTACTCACTTAGCCTTAAAAAGCGTACTCAACCGTAAAGCCACGGCTATTCTCACCATTCTCACGGTGGCGGTATCTGTCATTCTCTTGCTCGGCGTAGAACGCGTTAGAACCGAAGCAAAAAGCAGCTTCGCCAATACGATTTCAGGTACTGACCTTATCGTCGGTGGCCGCTCTGGTCAGGTAAACCTGCTGCTTTATTCCGTATTTAGAATCGGTAATGCGACCAACAACATCGACTGGAAAAGCTATGAAGAATTTAGCCAGCACAACGCTGTAAAGTGGGCGATCCCAATCTCATTGGGTGATTCACATAAAGGCTTCCGCGTAATGGGCACGAACCATAGCTACTTCGAGAATTATCGCTATGGAAGTAAGCAACCACTTACTTTTCAGCAAGGCAAAGAGTTTAATCAGCTATTTGACGTAGTGATTGGTGCCGACGTCGCGAAGAAGCTAGATTACAAAATAGGTGATCAAATCATTCTTGCGCACGGTATCAGTGATGTTGCGTTTAGCCGTCACGATAATCTGCCCTTCAAGATTGTGGGAATACTCGCGCCAACAGGAACACCAGTAGACAAAACCGTACACGTATCGCTAGAGGCAATCGAAGCAATTCATGTTGGCTGGGAATCAGGTGCCAACCTCGGGCACACACCGAATGCTGAAGCGCTAAAGCAACGTGACTTCCAACCGAAGCAGATTACCGCGATGATGGTTGGCCTTAAATCGAAGATCCAAACCTTCGCACTGCAACGAGAAATCAATAACTACCGCCAAGAACCTTTAAGCGCCATTATGCCGGGCATTGCGCTTCACGAATTGTGGGGAATGATGGCTGTAGCAGAACAAGCATTACTGATTGTTTCAGGGTTTGTTGTTGTCGCCGGATTATTGGGTATGCTCAGTAGCCTACTCACTAGCTTGCAAGAAAGGCGTCGAGAGATGGCTATCCTACGTGCGATGGGCGCAAGACCTCGTCATGTGTTTGGTTTACTGATCAGTGAAGCCAGTGCACTAACCTTCCTTGGCATTACATTAGGTGTTGCAGTGCTGTTTGCGCTGATCGCAGTGGTTGCTCCTATTGTGCAACAAAGTTATGGTATCAACATATCGATATCCGCAATCACACCGCATGAGTGGAAACTGCTTATGCTGGTACAAGTTGCCGGAATCATTATCGGCTTTATTCCCGCTTTCAGGGCTTACCGCCAGTCATTGTCTGATGGCATGACGATTCGAATCTAAAATAGGAACCTACGATGCAACGCAAATTCCTACTGATACTTGGGCTACTTCTGTTCCCATTTATCAGTACAGCTCACGCTGAAACCACTCAGAATGACGAATCGGTATTAACACTTGAATGGATTGATTTGATTCCAGAATCAGAACGTGCTCAGCTAGATTCATTTGGTATGCCGATGGTTGACCACAATAGTATGGACAAACCTCAACAATCGACACTTGGTGCTGTTCGCCCAGAGCTGAATGGCAGCACAGTGAAGATTCCTGGCTTTGTGATTCCATTGGAAGGTGATGAGAATATGATCACTGAGTTTCTGCTGGTACCGTACTTTGGCGCATGTATCCACGTGCCACCGCCGCCACCGAACCAAATCATCTACGTGAAGTTCCCGAAAGGTGCACCAATACAGCAGTTATGGGATGTGATCTATTTGGTCGGAACGCTGAAAACTGAGTCAATCAGCCATGACTTAGCGCAAACCGGTTATCTTATTGAAGGTACTGCGATTGAAGAGTATGACGACATGTAGTCATTAGAAGGGTGGCTCAAGGATGAGCTGCCGTCACTGAACGAGTGTGATCATTCAATAACAGTTTAATAACGATAATTTTCTTCTGAATTACGCGATGTAATTAGATAAGTAAGCTAGAACAGCGACATAAGTCGCGAGTAATAACCCTATACTAAGCTGTTTCTTCAGCTTGTTATCATTGGCTTGATTCATAACTCCTCCTTGAGAATTACAACAAATTTAACATTTTATTATCACTAGCAAAAGTAAAATTTTGTTGAAACCTTCAACTCTGCACGCAAAATCTAGCCACCAATAAGATAAAGAGTTACATTTTAGACAGTTATACCAATCACAATAAGTAAGTGTTCAGAAATAGCGTAGAAAAAAGGCTTGAGAACCAGGCGGAGCTTTTTGATAAGTGGTTATTCTACAATCAAAAGTTCTAACGCCGTTATCGAGCGTTTTAACAAGCTAGAGCGAGCAATTATTTACTACGATTGGTCTTGAGTCGTCTCCTAACGGTACTCTTATGTCAGAAACCAAACAGCCAGTGATCATTGAGCATGCTAGCGATACACAGCAAAAGCATGAGAAAAAGCCTCATATTGCCGACAGTGCCAGCAGAATGCTGCACATCGCACAAAGCTTCGGCCTCGATTTCTTAATTAGTCATAGTGCCAAGCCAAAGGATAAAGCTGAGAGTACGCTTATCGAACGGGCACTATTGCGAGAGAAAAAACGTAGAGAGCTTCGCCAAAAGAACCTAGAACAGATTCTAAAGTTGGCGCACTCTTCATGTAAGGATGAAGCGGCTGGAGACCCGGATCAGGACTGGCTATACCGTTTCTTCGACATGGCACAAGAGATCCACAATACATCGATGCAGAGGCTATGGGCTCAAGTACTGAAACGAGAAGTCACCAACCCAGGCTCGACGTCGATGAAGGCACTGCAAATCTTAAAAGACATGACACCAAAAGAAGCGTTAACCCTACAAAGGGCAGCATCACTGGGTTGTAGCTTTGGTAGCGATAACAGCAGAAAGCTCTTACTCGGCTTTAAATCTCATGCTGGGCTATTCAACTTTGGCAAAAGGGACACCACCAACACCATCAACCTTGGTGGGCACAACCTGCCCTACTCCAGCTTGCTCCACTTGATAGAGCTCGGGATTATTCTGGGCACAGAATTAGAATCCGGAGAGATTGATTTCGATCCAGCCCTGCACCTAACCTATCAAGGTAAGAGCATGTCACTGGCACCATTATCAAAAGGCGTGAAGCTGGTTTACTACCGATTCAGCCCTACAGGCAATGAGCTTTGTACCTTGCTCGGTAACAAGCCAAACACGCAGTATTACGATCAACTGATTGCACTATTGAGCCAGAAATTCACAGTACAGACAGAAGTGAAAAGCAGCGTAAATTACACCGTCTAGACACTCGACGGAGCTAAAATAGACGGTGTAAAAAGTGAAGTATAGAGAGGAATAAAGAGAATCTAGAGGATAGGTTTCTTGTCTCGGTAAACTAAGGCTGCACTATTTATCGGTCGTGAATAAACAGATAAACAGCTGAGTAGCCTTAGTCATACCAACGATCTCAGTTGGCTAAGATATTTCGCTTCTCCAACGCATCAATACACAGTTCGACCAATTCATCGAGTGTCTTCTCACCTGCAGGTAGATCAATCTCAGGGTTCTGAGGCGCTTCGTACACTGAACTAATACCTGTAAAGTTCGGGATCTCTCCGGCACGTGCTTTCTTATACAGACCTTTAGGGTCACGCTGTTCGCAAACCTCTAATGGCGTATTGACGAACACCTCAAGAAACTCACCTTCCGGCAATAAATCTCTCACGAGTTGCCTTTCAGCTTGATGCGGAGAAATAAAGGCTGACAACACGATCAAGCCTGCATCTGCCATCAATTTAGCAAGCTCACCAATACGACGGATGTTCTCTCGACGATCTTGCTCAGAGAAGCCAAGGTCGCTACATAAGCCATGACGCACATTGTCACCATCCAATAAATAAGTATGGTAACCAAGCTGTGCCAAACGATTTTCTAATGCTCCAGCGACTGTCGATTTACCAGAACCAGACAACCCCGTGAACCAGAGCACGGCTGGCTTTTGTGATTTCAGATCCGCGCGAAATGTTTTATCAATCGAGTGTTGATGCCACACAACATTCTCATCTTTGGGTTTGAGTACTGCGGTCATAATTAGTCCTTTAAATAAACAGCATTAAAATGGGAAAAAATAAGGAATTAGGGTCAGCACCAAGCCCGAATATACAATCGAGATTGGAATGCCGATACGCAGATAATCCGTTAAATGGTAATTACCTACGCTATAAACAAGTAAGTTGGTTTGGTAGCCGTATGGAGAGATAAAACTGGCACTGGCACCAAACAGTACCGCCATGATGAACGGCATAGGGTCAACGCCATAACCTACTGCCATACTGTAGCCAATCGGAAATGAGAGTGCTGCAGCCGCATTATTGGTCACCAGCTCTGTCAAAACCAAAGTCATAAAGTAGGTAGCAACTAACGCACCGAATACGCCCCAGCCATTAAACGCCTCCATAAACATCAGCCCCATCCGCTCAGATAAACCCGATGAAATCATCAGTTGAGCAATAGAAAGTGCAGAGCCCACGATCACCACAATATCGACTGGGAAACGGCGGCGGAGCTCACCCAGTTGCACCACGCCAAATGCCACCAGCAACAGTAGAAAACCAGCTAAGCCTTTGATAATAGGTACTGCATCGATAAGGGCTAAACCAATCACGCTAGCAAAGCCGAGCAACACGAACGTCGATTTGTCGGCATCAAGCTTGGCACTCGAATCTAAGTCATTCATCAACACAAACTCTTTGTTGTGTTGTTGGCGCTGTTCTTCAAAGCGTTTACCTGGAACCAAAATCAAGGTATCACCAGCGGTCAATGTGATATTCCCTAGCCCACCTTCTAGGCGTTCATGGCCACGACGAATAGCAACCACAACCGCATCGAAACGATCTCTAAATTGGCTGGTTTTCAGGGTTTTGTTACAGAAGCTTGCCGACGAACTCACCACCACTTCAACAAAGCTCTGGCCATTCAAATGATGCTGACCAAACAGGGTTAAACCTTGGATTTCTTGCAGTGTTGCAACACTCTCTACATCACCACAAAACAGCAATCGGTCGCGAGCTTGAAGAATAAAATCAGGGTCAATAGATGCGGTGGTCTTACCGTCTCGAATCACTTCCGCTAAGAACAGTTTTCTCAATGCTCTGAGGTTGTTTTCACTTACGCTGCGACCAACTAACGGTGAGCCCGGCTCCACTCTGGCTTCTAAAAAGTAAGGCAGATCATCTTGAGAACCATCATCGTAGCTGGGTAAAAAATAGCTAAGAGGAATAAGGATCAATACCCCACCGACCAAAACCGCTAAACCGATCAAGGTAGGTGTGAAAAAGTTTAAGCTCGGCAATCCGGCATCTTCAACAAAGCTATTGATGATCAAGTTGGTTGATGTGCCGATCAATGTCAGGGTGCCACCTAAAATGGCAGCGTATGACAAAGGGATAAGTAACTTAGATGGCGCGTGCTGTTGATTACGTTTGATCGCACCGATCAAAGAAACCACCACTGCCGTGTTATTGGTAAAAGAAGAAAGTAACGCTGTGGAAATACCCAACTTCGCAACCACGGTGCCTAGCCTACCTTCAGAGATATTGCGGCTAACCCAACTGATTAAGCGAGTTTTCTCCAACGCACTTGATGCGAGGATAAGAAGAATTAAAGTCAGTAACGAGGAGTTAGTGAAGTTATTGGCTAAGCTCGACAAGTCGATCATGCCAGCCATAAAAGCAATAAACGCCGCGCCAGCAAATATAAAGCTTGGCTTAATACGGGTAACGAGCAGGCAAGTAATGATGCCGAGCAAAATCGCTAATACAAATCCTTGTTGCCACATATACCCGTCCTTTATGGCGGAAACGATCGGTTTCCGCCTAATTCAATAAGCTGTTACTTGGTCGTTTATGACTTCAGTAGTTGGCTTAGATCTTTGGCATCCCAATGAGGGAAATGTTTGCGAACCAATGCGTTGAACTCAAGTTCAAATGCAGAGAAGTTACCGACTTGCTGTTCAACAGAGTCCAAACGGTCTCGAATCAAACCCGCACCAACCGTCACGTTGGTTAGACGGTCGATAACGATGAAGCCACCGGTATCCGCACTCTCACGGTATTTATCCAATGCAACAGTCTCGTTCAAAGACCATTCACACAAGCCAATACCATTCAGTGGTAACTCATCGACAGCGTGGGTCGACAGGTTGTTGATGTCATATTGGTGGCGAACTGTTTCAACCTGACCGACGGTTTTCTTGCCTGCGATCTTGATGTCGTAAGCTTTGCCCGGTTGCAATGGTTGCTCTGTCATCCACACGATGTCAGCCAATACGTGGTTAGTGGATTCAATCTGCGCGTTTTCTAGCACAATCAAATCACCACGACTGATATCAATCTCATCTTCAAGGGTCAGTGTTACTGCCAAGCCCGCTTGCGCAGACTCCAAATCACCATCAAAAGTTACAATGCGTGCAACCTTAGAGGTTTTACCCGACGGCAGCGCCTTGATTTCATCACCGACACTGACACGGCCAGAGGCAACGGTGCCAGCAAAACCGCGGAAGTCTAAGTTAGGACGATTGACGTACTGAACTGGGAATCGGAATTCACCTGCCGAACGCTTTTGGTCAATGTCGACGTTCTCTAACACTTCTAGCAGAGATGGGCCTTCGAACCATGCAAGCTCTTTACTTGGTGCAGCAACGTTGATGCCTTCAAGCGCCGATACTGGCAAGATCTGAATATTGGTTTCACCTTCTAGGTTTTCTGCAAACTCTAGATACTGATCGCGAATCTCTTCAAAACGATCTTGTGAATACTCCACAAGATCCATCTTGTTTACAGCAACGATGAAATGCTTCAAACCAAGCAGGTTAGAGATAAACGAGTGACGACGTGTTTGATCCAGAACGCCCTTACGAGCATCAATCAAGATCACCGCCAGATCACACGTTGAAGCGCCTGTTGCCATGTTGCGCGTATACTGCTCATGCCCAGGAGTATCAGCAATAATGAACTTACGTTTTTGAGTCGAGAAGTAGCGGTAAGCCACATCGATCGTGATCCCTTGCTCACGCTCAGCCTGCAGACCATCAACAAGCAGTGCCAAATCAGGTTTCTCACCTGTCGTTCCCACTCGTTGGCTATCCGAGTGAACCGCGGCTAGCTGATCTTCATAAATCTGTTTTGTATCATGGAGTAAGCGACCGATTAGCGTACTTTTACCGTCATCTACCGAGCCACAAGTTAAAAATCTAAGCATAGATTTATGCTGATGCTGACTTAGATAACCTTCAATCCCTAGTTCAGCCAATTCGGCTTCTACTGCACTATTCATTTTTCTTTCCTTAGATTCTTAGAAATAACCTTGGCGCTTTTTCAGCTCCATAGAGCCCGACTGATCATGGTCAATCGCTCGACCTTGACGCTCACTAGACGTCGCCACCAGCATTTCTTCAATAATGCCCGTTAGCGTATTCGCCTCAGATTCAACCGCTCCGGTTAGTGGGTAACAGCCTAAAGTACGAAAACGAACGCTTTTCTCTTCAATCACTTCACCTTCTTGCAGCTCCATACGGTCATCATCCACCATGATCAGCATGCCATCACGCTCAACTACAGGGCGTTTGTCTGAAAGGTAAAGTGGAACAATATCGATGCTCTCTAGATAGATGTATTGCCAGATATCGAGCTCAGTCCAATTAGATAGCGGGAAGACACGAATGCTTTCGCCCTTATTAACCTGACCGTTGTAGGTGTGCCATAACTCTGGACGTTGATTTTTTGGATCCCATGTGTGGTTCTTATCGCGGAAAGAGTAAACACGTTCTTTCGCACGAGATTTCTCTTCATCACGACGCGCACCACCGAAAGCTGCATCAAATCCATACTTGTTTAACGCCTGCTTAAGGCCCTGAGTTTTCATGATGTCAGTGTGCTTCGAAGAACCATGTACAAATGGGCTACAACCCATCTCAATACCTTCTGGGTTCTTATGTACTAAAAGGTCGAAGCCGTACTTTTTAGCCGTACGATCACGAAACTCAATCATCTCGCGGAATTTCCAATCCGTATCTACATGCAATAGCGGGAATGGAATCTTGCCTGGATAAAACGCTTTGCGAGCTAAATGAAGCATCACAGAAGAATCTTTTCCGATGGAGTACATCATCACTGGGTTATCAAACTCAGCCGCCACTTCACGGATAATATGAATACTTTCCGCTTCGAGCTGTTTTAGGTGGGTTAAACGTTCTTGGTCCATTTCAGTGCTTCCTTTAAGGCTCGCGTTACGAGCAATTCATTACTTGGTCTTGCCAAGCATGGGATTTAACTCATCCACTTGAGTGAATGGGAGTATTGGCACTAGAAGAAAAAAGAAGCTTCGTGTTGAGCTATCCTTGCTATTCGTCTGCCTGATACGTCCTTGATATAGGCATTATGACGAGCCTCTCATATTACTGGAAATTCTAAAATTTCATTTTTTATTCGAAAAGCTGATAAGGGATTGAATTTATCGATAAGCAGGTGAAATGAATGGACTAATATTATCGATATCAGTTGCACATCGATTAATCAGGTTTGGGAGGCGTCTTGCAGAACACCATAAAGTAGTCGATCTAAGTCACGAATTAACATTCGTTGTAATCATTGTTTCATTCCATTTTGTTACATTACGCAACGAATTTTCTACTATCCACTTTGGAGCTACAAAATGAAAGTTGCAATGAAACCTTTGTCATTGGCTGTGCTTGCGGGTCTTGGTTTGACTCTAGCAGGCTGTACAACAACACCAGATACCGATGAAGTGATTAAACTACGTGTCGTAGAGACAACGGACATCCATACCAACCTAATGGATTACGATTACTACAAAGACAAGCCATCGAAAAAAATCGGCTTAGCACGTACTGCAACTCTAGTAAAAGAAGCTCAAAACGAAGTAACCAACAGCGTATTAGTTGATAACGGTGACTTGCTGCAAGGTAGCCCAATGGGTGACTACATGGCAGACAAAGGCATCGAAGCGGGTGAAGTTCACCCTGCATACAAAGCTATGAACCAGCTAAGCTACGACGCTGCAAACCTAGGTAACCACGAATTCAACTACGGTCTTGAGTTCCTAGAAGAATCTATCAACGACGCTGATTTCCCGTACATCAGTGCTAACGTTTACGACGCAGAAACCAAAGAACACTACTTCACGCCTTATATCATCAAGACGCACACGTTCGAAGATACTGCTGGCGTAGAGCACGAAGTAAAAGTGGGTTACATCGGTTTTGTTCCACCACAAATCATGACGTGGGATAAGAAGAACCTAGAAGGCAAAGTGATCGCTCGCGATATCATTGAGACGGCTAACGAGTTAGTGCCTCAAATGAAAGCGGAAGGTGCAGAGGTTATCGTTGCTATCCCTCACTCAGGCGTATCAACTGACCCATACAAAAATGGCGAAGAGAACTCAACGTTCTACCTATCTGAAGTAGACGGCATCGATGCGATCGCATTCGGCCACTCTCACGCAGTTTTCCCAGGTAAAGGTTTTGATGACATTCAAGGCATCGACAACGAAACGGGCACCATGAACGGCGTTGCGGCAGTAATGCCTGGTCGTTGGGGTAGCCACGTTGGTGTTATGGATCTAACACTTGCACAAAAAGACGGTAAGTGGGAAGTGGTTAAAGGCCAATCAGAAGCGCGCCCTATCTACGACAAAATAGAGAAGAAATCGCTTGCTGCAGCTGATGAAGGCATCGTAACAGCACTAGAAAAAGACCACGCTGGTACTCGTGAGTTTGTTAACCAACCGATTGGTAAAGCAGACGATGTGATGTACAGCTTCTTGTCTCTAGTACAAGACGATCCAACAGTTCAAATCGTTAACCTTGCACAGAAAGATTACGTTGAACAGTTCATCCAAGGTGACCCTGACCTAGATGGTACGCCAGTACTTTCAGCAGCTGCACCATTCAAGGCCGGTGGCCGTAAGAATGACCCAGCGAACTTCACTGAGGTTGAATCTGGTCAACTGACATTCCGTAACGCAGCTGACTTGTACCTTTACCCGAACACGCTAGTTGCGATGAAGGTAACAGGTCACGAAGTAAAAGAGTGGCTTGAGTGTTCTGCAGGTCAGTTCAACCAAGTGGATGTTAACTCCACAGCACCACAACAGTTGATTGAGTGGGATAACTTCCGTACTTACAACTTCGATGTTATCGACGGTGTGGATTACCAAATCGACGTAACTCAACCTGCTAAATACGATGCAAACTGTAAAGTCGTTAACCCTGACTCACAGCGTATTGTTGGCCTAACTTACCAAGGTAAGCCAATCGACATGAAGCAAGACTTCCTGATCGCCACCAACAACTACCGTGCATACAGCGCTAAGTTCCCAGGCACAGGTGAAGACTTCATCGCATTTGATGCACCAGATGAGAACCGTACTGTTCTTGCAAACTACATCTCTCGCGTAAGCAAAGAGCAAGGTCAAGTGAGCCCAAGCGCGGATAACAATTGGTCATTTGCGCCAATCAAAACAGATAACAAGCTAGATATCCGCTTTGAAACATCTCCAAGCGACAAAGCAGCAGAGTTCATTAAAGAGAAGGGTCAATACCCGATGAAACGTGTTGCGACTGACGATGTTGGTTTCGCTGTTTACCAGATTGACCTAACTAAATAGATTGCTTAAGTAATCCATAGTTAACGTTCTGAAAGGCTGAGTTTAACGACTCAGCCTTTTTCTTTTCTTCTCTAAATTCTTAGTGTAAGGCCTCAGCTTTCGAAGCTTAAACTCCTGCTCATTCTTCGCCTAATATCGCACACCTCAAATCACCTATTGAATCCAATCAACGTAAAAAAGCAGCAATTCGCTGTAAGTTTTTCTGAGCTCCTCCTGTCTATTTAATTTACTACACTCAATGAATGGCCGGTAAGCCATTCATCTATAGGATAGATAAGGACATTTGATGGGCACCGTCGAGAGCATTCAAGCATGGTTACATTCAGGGGAGGAGTCGCTGCTATGGCTGATGCTTGGCATTATCGCGCTTTCTTACCTGCTTGAAGATCTGGCAATCGTGACGGCCGCTGGTTTAGCGACTCAAGCACTCATCCCACCGCAATATGCGTTACTTGCAATTTTCATTGGCATTGCCACTGGTGATCTTGGTCTTTATTACCTTGGTAAATCAGGACGTTACTTCCGAGGCGTTCGATATAAAGCCCTCACCAATAAGTACTTTCGTTCGCTTCGTACCAAATTACGCCAAAACGCATTCAGCAGCCTTTTTGTTATCCGCTTTATTCCTGGGCTACGCACCGTTGGTTTTACTCTGAGTGGCTTTTTCGCCATCCCACTGCCTACTTTCTTATTTGCCGTCATCAGCGCAACTGCGCTCTGGACTGGCATTGTCTTCTCTGCCATCTACTATTTAGGGACATCAGCCTGGCTGCAAGCCTCTGAATATCAATGGATCATCATCCCGTGTGCCATCGTTTTGCTGTTTATCGGCAATCGATTAATGAATAAAACCTACTCTAGAGGGCTATCATGAGTTCACCGCAAGATATTCGCATCATTCCCGCACATCAAATTAATGCAGGTATGCCTCTGCTTGAAAAAGATACCGTGCGAAGTGTCTCTCCTTATGAGTTTCTTCCGACTTGGTTCTTCTACACGCCAGTGGTCATTCAAAGCCTGATGCAAGGGTTACGGCACTTTGACTGGGCGCTGCCGCTCATCGCCAATCCAAGCATTAAGTTAAGCGGCATGGTAGGCGAATCAAAACATGAGATATTGAGCCTTGCCGGATCTTCAAGTCAGCGTTGGATCTCACCGTTTATAACCCTAACCAAAACGGATCTCGGCAGTAAAAAACAAGCCGAAGACGCACGCAGCGCACTCATACAAACGGATCTTGATTTCCCTATCGTGGCAAAGCCGGATCTTGGCTGTCGAGGTGTTGGCGTTAAGCTGATCAACAACCAAGATCAACTTGAGCAATATGTTGAATCTTTCCCAAATAATGCTCGCTTTCTATTGCAGAAAAAGGCGCCTTATCAAGCCGAAGCGGGTGTTTTCTACGTTCGTTACCCAAATAAAAAGCAAGGTGAGATCATCTCGATCACACTCAAATATGCGCCAATGGTGATGGGTGATGGCAAGTCGACACTCAAGCAGTTAATTGAAAACAGCCCGCGCGCTGGGCAACTCAGCCACCTGTATCTACCAAGGCATGAAGATAAATTGGATCAAGTGCTCGCAGAGGGTGAAGAGTTCCAACTCGCGTTTGCAGGCAGCCATAGCCGTGGCTGTATCTTCCGAGACGGTAATCAATACATCACTCAGGCTCTAACAGAACGCTTAGACGAGATATTCGACGACTTCGATGGCTTTCACTTTGGTCGACTCGACGTCAAGTTTAAAGACATGTACAGCCTAATGAACGGTGAGGATTTCACGATTCTTGAGGTCAATGGCGCAAGCAGTGAGGCTGGACATATCTGGGATCGCAACACCCCATTACGAGAGATATTTTCTACGCTACTCCTGCAATATCGCATTCTTTTTGATATTGGCGCTCAGCAAAAACAACGAGGCCACCAATCCCCTTCTTTCAAGAGCTTATTTGCGGCGTGGCAAGAAGAGCGACGTCTTGTTCAACAATATCCGACTACCGACTAACTTTGCACGAGGATCATGAATGAACCCCATAGCCCAACCGAGCGCCCTTACTTCTTTCTCTCCTAGTATCAAGGGAGCGGTAGAGATATTGAATCAGGGTCTAGAGTTTTTGTTAGCGATTTCTGACAGCGATTACCTGACACGAGCAAAGCCACACGTTACAAGCTCTATCGGTGAACATACTCGTCACACACTGGATCTTTTTCACGCCTTGATTTTAAAAGAGGATGAGGCCGTTGATTACAACACTCGTCGTCGTGGTCATCCTGTCGAATACGACCGCTCTATTGCAGTCAAAGAGATCCACTATGTGATCAACTGGCTTGAACGATTAGACCGTCGAGATCTCGAAGCGCCTATCATGATCCAAACCGAGGTTTCGATGGATGCTCAAGTGTTCGCAAGCCTGCCTTCAACGCTCGAAAGAGAGGTCACCTTTGCCGCACTGCATGCCAATCATCATTACGCGATGATCAAGGTGATCACCACCTTCCTAGACGTCGAGACCTGCAACACCTTTGGTTATGCCCCAACCACCAACAGCTATCTGAGGGAGCAATAATCATGTGTTCAGTATCTTGGCTGCTTGAAGAGAATGGTTATCAGGTCTTTTTTAATCGTGATGAACAAAAGACGCGAGCACTGGCAATGCCACCCAGACAATATCGAGTCAACGGTGTCGATATCATTATGCCACTCGACCCAACTGGCGGCGGTAGCTGGATAAGTATTAATGAGTTCGGGCTTTCGCTATGCCTACTCAATAACTATCAAGGCACAGTGCCCGTTGGTCCTTTAGTAAGCCGCGGTTTGCTACTTAAAAACCTATCATCAAGTCGTAATATCAGTCAGCTATCTGAAGCGTTTCACAAGCTAGACCTACACTCTTTTGCCCCATTTACCTTGCTAGCTTTCGCGCCCAATCTAACCCAACACGTTGGTCTGGTTATCGCCTACATGTGGGATGGTATTCAACAGAAAATAGTCGACACTGATTCTCCACTCTTCTCATCCGGTGTTGATTTAGAGCGAGTGCAAGCCTACCGACAAGCAAAATATGATCAGCTCATGGCGGCAGGTAAGAATCAACAGAACTTACTGATGTTCCACTCTCACCATCACAATGAGCAACCTCATTTAGCGACCTGTATGCATCGCGAAGACGCACATACCGTGAGCTTTACACACTTACGTAACCTGCATGGTCAAGCCTCTATGTTTTATGCACCCGGCTCACCATGCGAACCCATTAAACCATGTCAGATAAATCAGCAGCACTTTACCTTTGATTTATCACCCGCAATCAATCTATAGATGGAGTCCATCATGAGAAAACTATTCACCATGGTTCTGCTACTTGTTAGCCCGTACGTATTTGCCGCCGATGAAATCTATACCGGCTTCTTTAGCAGTAAGGCACTCGATGGCTACGATACCGTGGCTTATTTCACGTCTGGGAAGCCTGTTGAAGGGAGCAAGAAGTTCAGCACAGAGTACAAAGGCGCGGACTGGTATTTCTCTTCTGAAAAGAATCTGACTTTATTTGTTAATAATCCTGAAAAATATGCCCCTCAATATGGTGGCTATTGCGCTTGGGCAGTATCAGCGAAGAGCGACTTTGCACCGAGTGACCCACATCAATGGACGATTGTTGATAACAAGCTTTACCTCAACTACGACCAAGAGATTAAGCAGCGCTGGGAACAAGACCAAGCACAGCATATTCAACAAGCCGATAAAGTTTGGCCGCAACTGATTAAGTAAGGTAATTTCATTATGATTGATAGTCCTTTTCGTTTACCACGTTACACGCCTTTTGGTTTAGGTGAGTCTGTTGTCGAGTGGGCAACTGGGCTATCTAAGCTAGACCGACTCTACCAAGATCGTAAAAACGAGTTATCTAGCTTCGAATTCATGAATTACACTCTGTCGGCGCTCAATATCGACTACTCGGTTGCATCGGGAAGCACGGAAAACATCCCGGAAGAAGGGCCTGTCGTGATTGTGGCGAACCACCCGCTTGGCGCCATCGAAGGCGTGATCCTTGCAGATCTCGTAGGATCAGTAAGAAAGGATGTGAAGGTGCTGGCCAATGAGTTACTTAAGCGCCTGCCTGAACTGGATGATCTTTTCATCGGTGTCGATGTCTTTAACAGTAAAGAATCGAAACGCACCAATGCCAAAGCGATTCGAGATGCCAATCGTCATTTGGCTGATGGTGGACTATTGATTGTATTCCCAGCAGGTGAAGTATCAAGCTACCGTAAAGGGGCAAAAACACTGACAGACATCGAGTGGAGCAAGTCGGTAGCGAAATTCGTCAAACGTCACCAAGCCACCACGGTACCTATCTTTATCAATGGCAAGAACAGTGAGCTTTTCTATCAAGCGGGTCGTGTTCATCCACTGTTGAGAACCGCTCTACTCGGGCGTGAACTTCTTAATAAACAAGCGACAACTATCTCTATCTCGATTGGCTCATCGATTCCATATTCAGAGATAAAATCGTTTGAAAAAGAGATGGATATCGTCAACTACCTACGACTTAATACCTATCTAATGAGTCAACAAGACAGCCCGAGCACGCCCATCCACGCACCTTCTTTTGATACCCAAGTGATTGCGCCTATTCCGCCAGAAGTGTTGGCAATAGAGGTCGATTCTCTTCCGGAAGATATGAAGTTACTTGAGCAAGGGGACTTCGAGGTCTACTGCACGCCTAGCCAATCTATTCCTAACTTAATGCGCGAGATTGGTCGAGTAAGAGAAGAAAGCTTTAGAGAAGTCGGAGAAGGCAGTGGGCTGGCCTGTGATTTAGATGAGTATGACCTTTACTACCATCAACTGTTTGTGTGGAATAAAACCAAGGCAGAACTGGTCGGGGCGTATCGACTCGGTATGGTCGACAAACTCATCGCAGAGCACGGGCTTGATCAGCTTTACTCTCGTAGCCTGTTTAACTACAACCAAGAATTCATTGATACGTTAGAAAACAGCATTGAACTAGGGCGATCGGTAGTAAGTAAACCTTACCAAAAGAGCCTGAACTCCCTGTTACTATTGTGGAAAGGCATTGCGACTTTTGTTTCTCGTCACCCTCAATATACCCATCTGTTCGGCCCAGTCAGTATCAGTAATGATTACAGCCACAATGCGCGTCTGTTGATCGCGACCACCTTATCAATCCATCACTACGATGAGGAAAAGGCGAACTTGGTTTCACCTTCATCACCACTCAATACCAGCAGTCATGTGTTCTGGCAAAATCACCTGCTCTCTTCACTGGCGAGTGTGCCTCTGCTCTCTAAAGTGTTAGCACGCATGGAGCAAGGTAAAGGCCTGCCGGTACTGCTGCGCCAATATCTAGGGATGAACGGTAAACTGGTGTGTTTTAATGTCGACCCATCGTTTAATGATGCCTTGGATGGCTTGATTGTGGTGAACCTTAAAAAGGTACCACTGAAGACACTGGGTAAATACATGGGCAGAGAGCTTGCTCAAGATTACCTAGAGCAACACGCACGCCGCTGATTTATCCCGCTCTGTACCTCTCTCCAAATAAGTGCGATGATTTCGGCACTTATTTGGGATAGGTTATTTTCATGCACACCTCTTTTATCGAACAACTGCAAAGCTTCGACTTCTCTGAAAGCCAGATTGAATCTCTACTCGCTGTCGCCAAGCCACTTGAGCTGCCAACCAGACACATCTTGATCAATCAAGGTGAGATGGCGAGTTCAATCTACTTTGTACTTGAAGGCTTGTGCCATGCCTGCTACCTCACTGATGATGGTAAGCAATACAGCAAAGAGTTCTATTGGGAACAAGATTGGATCATCGGCTTTGAGAGTCTGATAAAGAACCAAGCCTCTCCTTACCTATTAGAAACGCTGACACCCATCACCATGTTAGAGCTGCCAATGAATGCGGTTATCGAGTGGCGTGCATCAAATAATCCTTTGTATTTAAAGCTGTTAGAAACACAACTGATGCATAAGGAAAACAAAGAACGCTTCATGCTGCTCTATACACCAGAGCAACGCTATCAGCTGTTCTGCGAGCACTATCCCGACCTTGAGCAGCGCTTGAACGACAATCAAATTGCAGCCTACCTAGGAATAACCGCAATCAGCCTGAGCAGAATTAAAGGTCGAATTAACAATAGTTAATGCCAACAATCATCGCGCATAGTACATTCAGAGCATCGATAATCTCTGGATGTAAACATGATCACTTGGCACTCAATTCCTTTTTCTGAACTCTCAACACAACAGCTTTATCAACTACTTAAATTAAGAGTCGATGTATTTGTGGTCGAGCAGACTTGTCCTTATCCAGAGCTGGACGGTAAAGATACACTCGCGGGTGTTGAGCACCTGCTTGGCTATGCTGATGAAGAGTTGGTAGCGTGTGCACGTTTATTACCACCAGGTACCTCTTACGACAACACCAGCATCGGTCGAGTCGCAACCAAGCAATCGGCAAGAGGTGGTGGCTTGGGGCATCAATTAATCAAAGAAGCATTAACACGCTGCGAGGCTCTTTGGCCAAATACGGCCATTGATATTGGCGCGCAGCAACACCTAGAAAACTTCTATGCGAGCCACGGCTTCAACACCATCTCGGATATGTACCTCGAAGATGACATTCCTCATATAGACATGAGATTAGAAAAATAATGACGAATATCACTGCCGGTATTCTATTGTTGGTTGCAGGTAACTTGTTTGCCTCGCTTTCCGACGTAGCGGTAAAGCTGTTAAATGGCGAAGTACCGCCCTTACAGTATATTTTTTTCCGACAGTTGATATCTCTGCTCATCATCACCCCTTTGTGGCTACAGCAGAAAAAAGAACAACGGCGCTTACAGCAGGCTAAGGTAACCTTCATTCGAGGTCAGTTAATTCTGATCGGCAGTGGGTGCATGGTGGTCGCGATCACTCACTTGTCTTTGGCAACCGCCAACGCAGTATTTTATGTCGCGCCTTTACTGATGTTGCCGCTCTCAATGTTGCTATTGAAAGAGCAACCGGCACTCGGCAAGGTTATCGGCACAACCATAGGTTTTATTGGTGCATTGATTGTCTTGAGGCCATCACAATTTCATTGGGCGGCACTGTTTGCTTTGGGGACAGCACTCACCCTAGCACTATTTAATGTACTCGTAAGAAAGCTTCCTAGTGAGCAAACGGTGGTCACTACGCTGTGGTGGACAACCTTATTCTCTATTCCAGCCTCATTAGTACTGTGCTTCTTATACTGGCAGCCAGTGTCTGTGGAGCATTTGGGATACATAGCCCTGAGTGCGACGCTAATCTTAAGTTACAACGGCCTTGCAGTTGCTGCCTATCAAAAAGCACACTCTAGCCAAATTGCCTTGGCTGAGTATTCAGGATTGGTGTTTGTCGCGCTAATAGGTGCAATATGGTTCGATGAGATTCCGGATACATTAACCTTTATCGGAATCATGCTTATCATCTTGCCACTCGCCCCTTTCAAGCGACCAAAAAAAAGAGCTAATGCTTAGCTCTTTTCTATCGTTTATCTGTGTCTGGTGAAGCGCTTTAACTCAGGCTCACTATTCATCTACTTACTGCGACCAAAGCCACCATCGGATAAGCGGAAGAACATCACCGAAGTGTCGCCTTTCTCTAGCTGAAGAATGTCCAACTGCCCAGTTTCAGCAAGTTTGAAACGAACCAGCTGGCCTTTACGAATCTGACTGAGCGGCTTATCTGCACCTTCAATTCGCACTAACGCATTCAAGTCAGACAATGGCAAATCGTTGTTTCGAAAAACCTGCGCTAACGTATCCCCTTGCTTAACAAGGTACTCCTGCCAATTTTTGTTACTCGGTTCTAATGAGCTGTTCTTGGCATTTTGCTGTTCGCTTAAGCCGACGGTGTTTATTTCAAGCTCAACGCGCGATGTTGTTGGAGCTGTGTCTACTTTAGGTTCTGGTAGCGGCACAAAAAGTAATATCAGTACGATCGGAGAAATCACCATCAACAGTCTTTGGTGTAACTTCGGCAATGAACCCCAAGTTTGCGCTGTCGAGGTTTTCATTTTCTTCACATCGATCGAACTCAATTTCTCTTTGACCTGATTCAGTCGATCCTTGAATTCTGCTAAGTGGTCAACTTTCTGTTTTTTCTTTTGACGACGATTCATACCACTGCGTCCTATACATTGAATAACTACAGTATAAAAACCAAAGTACCAACAGTATAGATCTTTCCGTCACAACAAGGCCCAAAGCGAGAAAATTGACATGGCTGTGATTTGGGCACGGTAAAGCGCAAGTGATCAGGGACTAGCCGTTTCTTCACGCTGCTAATACTGGTATTCTTACCCTTTTCGTACTGACAAAAAGAGTGACTTTTCATGTCTGAAGTAAAATTTGAAACTGTAGAGCAAAAAGCTAGCTACGGTATCGGTCTACAAATGGGCCAACAACTTGCTGGTTCTGGTCTTGAAGGCCTAAACGTTGACGCAATCGCTGCTGGTATCGCAACAGCTCTAGTTGGCGACATGCCAACTATCGAAGTTGACGAAATCAACAACGCACTACAAGAGCTACACACTCGCGGTGAAGCTGCACGTCAAGAACTAGCTAAAGCTGCTGCTGCTGACGGCGAAGCTTTCCTAGCTGACAACGCTCTTCGTTCAGAAGTAACGGTTCTTGAGTCTGGTCTTCAGTACGAAGTACTAACTGAAGGTACTGGCGAAATCCCAACTGCAGACAAGCAAGTACGTGTTCACTACCACGGCGAACTAACTGACGGTACTGTTTTCGACAGCTCTGT